>NZ_JBQFPT010000006.1:0-322868 GCF_056536505.1 Ruegeria sp. CL3
ATGCCCCCAGTCTATCCTGAGCGTCCCCGCCGCCTCAGCAGCGCCCCAGCGCCTCAGCAGCGCCGGTGAAGGGGGTTCTAAGGTTTACCCCACAAAGCCGCAAGCGGAAAATTACATATCGGCGTATTTTTTTGCGATTTCTTATTTATTGACTTAAGATCAATAGGTTAATTATCGTCGTCTGGCGCCAAATCAGCCAGATACAAGCACGCCAACAAAGGAATTACAAAGCCCGACCGGAACTCCACAATGGCAAACCACAACATCTTGGGCCATGTTAACTCTTGGATACAATAAAGCCCGACTCGCGCCCGCGAGTCGAATCCGGTGACAGGCTTCAAAAACTCCGTTTTGCGCGTCGGTGTGGATCGCTCTTTACCTGTACTTGCGCATTTCATTGGGATGCGGTCTGGTTCCCGAATGACAAGACACAATCCTATCTCGGCCCAAGTATGACTAAAGGTCTTTCCTACCCACTGGTACGCACCGTCGGGCTCGACGGGGCTTTGGTGACATTTGCAGACAAGATGGATGAGGCCGCAAACCGCGCGGCCTTGGCGTTTCGGGCGCAGGTGGACAGCTTAGCGCTGCATGGGCTTATAGAGACATCGGCCTCTCTGGGGTCTGCATATCTGCGCTTTGACCCTCAGGTGGTTTCACATCTCGAGATCACAAGCCAACTGCAGCAGATCCTGAACCAACAAAACTGGTATTCTGCCCCTCTGCCACACGGTCGAAGACTGTGGCGGGTGCCAACCTTGTATGGCACAGACCTTGCCCCACAGTTGGAGGATGCCGCGCGTGTTGCTGGGCTGGACCCGGCCGAAGCCATCCAGCGACTTAGTCAGACACAAGTGCGCGTGCTGACCATCGGTTTTGCGCCGGGGCAACCCTATCTCGGGCCGCTGGGACCCGAATTCAACATACCGCGCCTGCAGGAGCTGACGCCCATAGTACCCGAGGGCGCTCTCGTTCTAGCGATCTCGCAGTTTGTGCTGTTTTCCGGGCCGACCCCGACCGGATGGAGGCATGTTGGCCAAACGGCGTTCCAGTGCTTTCAGCCCGATAAGGACCAAACATTTACCCTTCGCCCCGGTGATGAGCTTCAGTTCACTTCTGTCTCGCGTGATGAGCTTGAGGCAATCCGCGCCAATAATGACGACGGCCTTGGTGGCGCAACCTGCCAGGAGATCGCCTGATGACCCTGTTGGTTCACCGCATTGGTCCGGCTTGTACGGTTCAGGATCAGGGGCGTGTCGGCTATTTGGATCAGGGTCTCTCTCGTTCCGGAGCGGCAGATATTCTGGCGCTGCATGAGGGCGCAGCCTTGCTGGGACAACGTCCCGATCTAGCCGCGCTGGAAATGGCAGGCATGGGTGGCACGTTCGAAGCGACGCAACGCACAAGGATTGCTCTGACCGGTGCGACGATGCAGGCGAGCATCGACGGCTCCCCGATCGTCTGGAATGCGTCCCACGTTCTTGAGCTAGGGCAAACGCTGACGATCGGTGCAACCGTGCAGGGCAACTACGGCTACCTGCATTTGGAGGGTGGCATTGAGACCGAGCTGTTCGTCGGCTCGCGCGCGACACATCTGACGGCCAAGATCGGCCGCGCCGTTGCGGTGGGCGATGTGTTGCCCGCAGGGAAGACTGCTGGCGATGGCAGAATGAAGCTGTCCCCTTCGGACCGGTTCAACGGCGGCACTATTCGCGTCGTCGCCAGCTTTCAAACCGCGTTGTTCGATGATGAAACGCTGGATCGCTTTGCGCAGACAGCGTTCACACGTGGCACGCGGGCCAACCGTATGGGGATGCAGCTGGAAAGTGACGGACCGGGCTTTGCGGCCAAAGATCAGCTCAATATCCTGTCCGAGGTGATCACGCCCGGCGACATTCAGATGACCGGCACCGGCAACCCTTTCATTTTGCTGCCCGAATGCCAGACGACCGGAGGCTACCCCCGGATTGCAACCGTCTTGCCCTGCGACATGCCAAAGGCGGCGCAGACCCCGGCGGGCGGGACGGTTCGGTTTGAATTCGTGACTCTGGAACAGGCTGTAGAGATTGATGCTGCGTTTCGCGCGGATCTTGCGCGCCTTCCTGGCCGCGTGGAGCCTCTGGTCCGCGACCCTCATGACATCCCGGACCTGTTGTCCTACCAATTGATCGGCGGAGTGATCTCTGCCACCGACTAAGGAGACTATCTGATGCCGCGCGTGGATCTGAACGCCGATATGGGCGAGAGCTTTGGCCCCTGGAAGATGGGCGATGACGAAAGCCTGCTGAAGATCATAACATCCGCCAACATCGCCTGCGGGTTTCATGCTGGCGACTGGGATGTGATGGCCAAAACCATGACATTGGCGGCCGAGAATAATGTAGGCATCGGGGCGCATCCCGGCTTTCCTGACCTTCAGGGGTTTGGCCGGCGCAATATGAAAGTGCCCCATGACAGCCTGCGCAATCTGGTGCGCTATCAGCTGGGCGCGGCATTGGGTATGGCCTCAGCGACTGGCACTAAAGTGCGACATCTGAAACTGCACGGCGCTTTGGCCAATATGTGTTCGGTCGACCTCGACATGGCGCGCGCCTGCTATCAGGGGGCGCTGGATGTCGATCCGGACATCATCATCATGGTGCTGGCGGTCACGAAACAGGAAGAGGCCGTGCGAGAGCTTGGCTGCAAATGGGTGGGCGAGATCTTCGCCGACCGGGCCTACAATGACGATGGCACTTTGGTGGATCGCAGCCTGCCCGGCGCGGTGATCCACGACCCTGAGGTTGCTGGCCCGCGCATCCTGAACATGGTGCGCGAAGGGGCCATCATCACCGAATCCGGCAAACGGCTGGAGACGTCCATCGACACGATCTGCCTGCATGGAGACGGCCCGACTGCCGTGCAGATCGCCCGGGCGGTCCGGGACAACCTGATCGCAGGCGGGGTCGAGGTTACAAAGTTCACCCGATAGACATCAGCCCGTAATCCTGAGTCCCTATCCTATGGCTGTTGCCTGAATTCGATTGAGCGCATAGCATGCCCGCAAGTGCATGTTCTGAATACCGTATTTCTAGCAACGCTATTGGCTGGCCCCGCGCTCGCCGCCAGATGCCCGGCAAGGAGGCGCACATGTCTTTCGATCTGATGTCTTACACACCCCGAGGTGACAAGAAGAACTCGGACTTCTTTCACGAATATCTTCCGATGATCTACGAGCGCAGGACCAGCTCGGGCGTCGCGGATCAGGTCGGGCCGATGCGTGCGATCGTCATCCAGGTCGAATCCACGGCGCTGTTCGATACGATGGTCGAGCTTTATGTGATGACGCCCTACCGCCACTCGGCCAGCTATCTGGGACAGACACACAAGTTCGCGGTCCTGCATTCGCATCCCGACTATCCGGCGCTGATCCTGATGGCCCCGCTGAGCGACAGTTTTGAGGACTTCATCCCGCGCATCAACCGGATGTACCCGCTGGCCCGCCCAACCCCGCAAACGCGGTACGTGGGGGAGATCTTTGCCGCCTGCGATCTGAAAGAGCTTAGCAAAACTCTCGAAGAGCAGAACATCCGGTTTGAATATGCAGGAGATACGGAAAACCCGTTCTACACGCTGGATGGGTTTCGCTTTACCACGCCCTCGGATTTCACCTGCAACCGCGTTGGCTATTCCACCCTGGATTTCAACGACCCCGACAGTCTGGGCCTTGGTGACCGTGTTCTGCTGAGCGATAGCGAGAAAGCTCGATTGGAAGAGGCTGCAAGTTTCGGCACGGATTCGAAAATTGCGCCTCTGATGCTGGGGATCGACCACCTCGCCACTCGGGTATTGGCGGGCGAGCGGGAAGATGCGATCCTCGAGTTTCTGACGATGGTGCCCTATTATTTCTGGGGGGCGTACAACATCTTCGACATGAACTCGTCGACCAATGTGAATCGCAACGCCAATGTGGATGACGACAAGAAATCCCCGGCCAAGGTGTTTACGGCAAACAACACACCGTCCTTTGTGAACTCATTTGCCAAACTGCCCATGCCGACCGAAGACTTCGTGCGCAATTTCGGCCGCCGCCTGCATCACATGGCGGTTGAGATTCAGGATGGCGACCATGGCGCGGGCGAAAAGAATGTAGATTTCGTCGTCAATACGCTCAAAGACAAAGGCGTGCCGTTCCTGGCCCATGTGGTGGGGGAATGCAAAGACGATCCCAACTTGAAACAGATCTTTTCAAAGCACTCAAAGAACACGCTGCTGATCACCGAGTACATCGAACGGTGCCACCAGTACGACGGGTTCTTCACCAAGGACAATGTCGCGGCGCTGACCGCCGCCGCCGGGCAGGATGAACAATACGAGCACGGTCATGTGTTCGACTGAACAGGTTTCATGAAAAAAGGGCTGCGAGGTTTCGCAGCCCAGACCCATCAGGAGAGTATATGTCGGGTCTTATGACGGCCCGATCATGAAACAGGTAACATTGCGCGCCTGAAGACGGCGGCAGGCCAGATCGGCCTGTTCGCGGGTCATGCCCTGGAACGTGGCCTCAAACCCTTTGGAACTTTGATTGACCTTGCGCAGCGTACCGTCCAGCGCTGTCATCTCGGACAGAGCGGTCTTCAGCAGCACCTTCTCGGCCTCATAGCGCGTGGTGTAGCGGCCAACATTCACGCCCCACAGATGCCCGCCCGAGGTGGACAGCCGCGTGACGACCTCTTGTTCCGGCTCCGGCTGCTCGGTCGGTTGGGTCGAAGCCAGAACCAGATTGTCGGGCCGCAAGGCGGGACGTGTATCCGAGCTTTCGACCGGTGGTGCGGTCGGCGCGATATCCGCCTGTGCAATAGCTGCAGCGATCCCGTCCTTGATACGGTCGCGGTTTTCATCGGCAGCATCAACAACAGCACTGGCCACCTGTGTCGACGCTGTCGGACGCATCGCCGGGCGCAGGCTGATCTTCGGTGCGCCGGTCAAACGAGCAACTTTCGTGCCACCCAAACCGGCATTGCCCGCGTAAGCGGGACGCGCAGGGCGACGGATCGGCGCGCGCGACGGGGCGCGGCGGAACCCGAGATCCAGCAGCTCAGCCACTTTGGCATTACGTGAGGCACCTGATTTGCCGCCAAAGACCGTTGCGATGATACGCTCGTCCTTGCGCTTGGCCGAGGCTACAAGGTTGAAACCAGCGGCGCGGGTATAGCCCGTCTTGATCCCGTCCGCGCCTTTATACGCAGCCAAAAGGCGGCGGTTCGTGTTGGGAACCGTCTTGATCCCGGCATTGGTCGATTGGCGCGAGAACAGATTGTAATATTGCGGGTAATCATAGAGCAGATGCCGCCCCAGCGTGGTCATGTCGCGCGCAGTAGACATATGCCCCGATTCCGTCAGGCCATGAGCGTTTTTGAAGGTTGTGCGGCTCATCCCCATTGCCTTGGCGGTGCGCGTCATGCGGCGGGCAAAGGCCGCCTCGGACCCGCTGATCGCAATCCCGATAGC
Organism: Ruegeria sp. CL3; assembly: GCF_056536505.1. Classification (NCBI taxonomy): domain Bacteria; kingdom Pseudomonadati; phylum Pseudomonadota; class Alphaproteobacteria; order Rhodobacterales; family Roseobacteraceae; genus Ruegeria; species Ruegeria sp. CL3. The sequence goes on from NZ_JBQFPT010000006.1 coordinate 5,491, forward strand.
GGTTGCGGCATCATTGGCCGATTTCACCGCCGCCGCGCGGATCAAATAACGGAACGCAATCGTCTGGCCCGAACGCAGGCCCAGCTTCGACGGAGGCTCGGCCGCTGCCGCCCGCGTGATGCGAACCTGAGTATCCAGCGTGATCTCTCCGTTCCGAACTGCCTCGAACGCGATATAGAGGGTCATCATCTTGGTCAGTGAGGCCGGGTGCAGGCGGGTATCAGCGTTGCGCGAGTGCAAGACCTCCCCCGTTCGCGCGTCAATCACCATTGCCGCGTAAGGTGCGGCCAAAGCTTTGAGCGGCGCGAAAGAAAGCACCAACAAAAACGCTGTGAGGAATACGCCCATCCGGGCCGGGACTGTCCACCGACTCTGCACGATCTTTGCCTCTGTCTGCCTCGTTCCGCCGGGTTTTCCCGGTCGGATGAAATTTATTGATTATCACCAAGGCTAACACAGGACCCCGGCAAAATAAACCAAAAGCTGGGATTTTCCCGGCGTCGTGAGGTGCACGAACACCTTCTATATATAGGCGCAGCCCCTATACCGACCCACCAGATGAGCGATGATGACGGGAACAAGGCAAAGGTTGCGCGGTTTTTTCCGGAACTGCGGCCGAACGGCAACATCAGCCTAGGGCGCGCACCAGATCCGAAAGTCCGCCTAGATCCGACAGCTCTCGGAATCGGGGATGGTGAGAGGGTGTTTCGGCATGCTCGACCTCCCACACCAACCCATGCGGGACATGAACGCCCCAGCACCCGGCGGCAATCGGCGCAACCACATCCGACCGCATTGAGTTGCCCACCATCATCGCGGTCGAGGGGCCATCGCCATGCTGTTCAAAGATCGTCCGATAGGTCTCGGCCGTCTTTTCTGAGACGATCTCGACCCCGTCGAACAAATCCCCCAACCCCGATTGGGCCAGCTTACGCTCCTGATCAATCAGGTCACCCTTGGTGATCAGAATGACGCGGTGGGTCTCGGCCACGCCCTCGACCGCCTCACGCGCATGGGGCAGAAGTTCGATGGGATGGGCCAGCATCTCTTGCCCCGCGTCGATCAACTGGCGGATGACCGAGGCTGGAACCCGGTCTTCGGTCACCTCGATCGCCGTTTCGATCATCGACAGGACAAAGCCTTTGATTCCATAGCCGTAGTGCTGGATATTCCGCTTTTCGGCGGCCAGCAGACGCTCCATCAGGTGGTCCCGTTCGGCGTGGTCTGCCAGCAATTGGGCGAAATGGGCCTGTGTGAGCTGGAAAAACCGCTCGTTATGCCACAGCGTGTCATCCGCATCGAAGGCGATCGTGGTCAGTTTATTGTCCATTCCGAAAGGGTCCGCTGCCTCTTTATTCTGACGGCGTCAACGTTATATAAGCCCTCAGATAAACCCAATGCCTGAATCGGACAGTTGCGCGCGATGCTGGAAAACCCCTGGATGATGTCTGACAAATCGGATGACGACGACGGCGACTCGTCCGTCCTGCTGCAGACGCGACCCAAAACCAAGCGCCCTCCGCTGTATAAAGTGCTGTTGCTGAACGATGACTACACCCCGATGGAGTTTGTGGTTCATGTATTGGAGCGCTTCTTCGGCATGACCCACGCGCAGGCGTTCGAGATCATGCTGACCGTGCATAAAAAGGGCGTCGCAGTGGTGGGTGTGTTCAGCCATGAGATTGCCGAGACCAAGGTGGGTCAGGTGATGGATTTCGCGCGTCGGCATCAGCATCCGCTGCAATGCACGATGGAACGCGAAGAATAACGCAGGCCGGGTCGCCCGGAATTTTTCATGTCCCCTCGTCTTGATCTTGCCCTGAACAGCGGTTTGGCCCTGTCGCAACCGCTAGTCGTGATCGGCCCGACCGCCGAAGAGGACCTGTCAGCCCTGCCGCGCGAGGCGCAGGTGATTCAGCCGTTCAAACCTTTCCACGATCATTTCGCTAGTCAGGGCTTTGCCACCAAACCGGTGCTTGACGCCGCTTGCAGCGACGCGCTTGTGTTCTTGCCGCGCGCCAAGGCGCTGGCCCGGTCGCTTGTCCAGCAGGCATGCAGTTATGCCAGCGGGACTGTCGTCGTTGATGGGACAAAAACCAACGGTGTCGACAGCATTCTGAAAGACGTCCGCAAGCGTGTTGCCGTCGAAGGCCCTATTTCCAAGGCCCATGGCAAGATCTTCTGGTTTCAGGCCGACGCCGAGGCCTTCGCCGATTGGGCAGCACCCGAGAAGCAAAGCGTCGATGGCTACATGACGGCTCCGGGTGTGTTTTCCGCTGACGGGATCGACCCGGCATCGGCTCTTCTGGCGCAGTCCTTGCCGGACAAGATTGGCCCCCGCGTGGCTGATCTGGGCGCAGGTTGGGGGTATCTGTCGGCGGGTCTATTAAATAACGACCGCCTCAAAGCCCTTCATCTGGTTGAGGCGGATCACGCCGCGCTGACATGCGCGCAAGCAAACGTCCCCGATATGCGTGCTCAGTTTCACTGGGCGGATGCGGTGACCTGGACCGCGCCCGAGCCTATCGACACCGTCATCATGAACCCGCCCTTTCACACCTCACGCAGTGCCGATCCGGCGTTGGGGCAGGGCTTCATCAAGTCCGCCGCGAAGAACCTGACCCGCAACGGCACCCTGTGGATGGTTGCTAACCGCCACCTGCCCTATGAGGCAACACTGGCCGAATCCTTCGCCCAAGTTCAGGAAGTGGCAGGCGACAATCGGTTCAAGGTGTTTCAAGCCTCTCGCCCCCGGGCCTAAGCCCGGCTAACCTGCCCCAAATCAGGAGGATTCGGATGTCCTTTTCCATAGCTGGCAAGACAGCGATTGTAACCGGCGGGGCCAACGGGATTGGGTTGGCCATCGGGAGGCATTTTGCAGATGCCGGGGCCAATGTCGTCTTTGCAGATATGGATGAAAAACGGCTGGCCGAGGAATTGGGCGAGCAGGCCGACGATGGCAACATCCGCTATTTCGCCGGTGATTTGCGCGAAAAGCTGACCATCGCCAACCTGCTTTCGGCCACGCTGGATGCGTTCGATCAGGTCGACATTCTGATCAACGGCGCGCGTCAGGTGATCCCGTCCGATCCGCTGGACCCTGATGACGACTCCGTCCGTACCTTGCTGAACCAGAACCTGATGCCCGCCCTGCGCCTCAGCCAATTGGTGGCCAAGAGAATGATCAAACAATCCGGCGAGGATGAGGAAAACCCGGCGGGGTCCATCATCAACCTGTCCTCGATTGCAGCGCGGCGCACCCATCCGGACCTGATGGCTTATTCCGTCTCGACCGCAGCATTGGATCAAATGACCCGCTCGCTGGCGGTTGCACTGGCCCCCAACCGTATCCGCGTGAACTCGATCGCACTGGGGTCGGTGATGAGCGCATCGCTGCAATCAACGCTGAAAGAAAACCGCGATTTCCGCGACGACATTGAGAAACACACCCCTCTGGCCCGGATCGCCGCCCCAACCGAACTGACAGAAACAGCGCAGTTTCTGGCCTCGGACGCAGCAGGTTTCATCACTGGCCAGATCCTGACAATTGACGGCGGCCGCACCTTGCTGGACCCCGTTGCAGCCCCGGCGCATTGACCATGTTTGATACCGAAAAGACCACCGCCTCAGCCTGGTTCCGCCAATTGCGCGACGATATCGTTGCTGCTTTTGAAGCGCTGGAGGACAGCCACGACACCGGTCCGTTTGCTGACGCAACTCCCGGTCGTTTCGAAGTAAAAGAAACCAAACGCCAGTCCGAGGACGGCTCGGACGCGGGCGGCGGGCTGATGTCTGTGATGCGGGGCGGGCGCGTGTTCGAAAAGGTCGGCGTCAATGTCTCGACCGTCTACGGCACGTTGGGCGAACGCGCACAACAGGCCATGGCGGCACGAAAGGGCATCCCCGGCATGACCGAGGACCCTCGGTTCTGGGCCTCCGGCATTTCTCTGGTCGCCCACATGCAAAACCCACATGCCCCCGCCGTTCACATGAACACGCGCATGTTCTGGACACCACATGCCTGGTGGTTCGGCGGCGGGTCAGACCTGAACCCTTGCATCGAATATGACGACGATACCGCCCACTTCCACGCGACCCAGAAGGCGCATCTGGACCCGCACGGACCAAGCCACTATCCGCGCCTTAAGGACTGGGCGGATGAGTATTTCTACATCCCCCACCGCAAACGCGCGCGCGGCGTTGGTGGTATCTTCATGGATGACTACTGCACCGATGACTGGCAGGCGGATTTCGCCCTGACGCAGGATATCGGCAAAGCCTTCCTGCCCGCTTTCCTGCCGCTGGTCGAAAAACGCCGGGTCCAGAGCTTTTCAGATGCGGACAAAGACACCCAGCTGGTGCATCGGGGCCTCTATGCCGAATACAATCTGGTCTATGACCGCGGCACCAAGTTCGGGCTTGAGACAGGCCACGATCCGGATGCGGTGCTGATGAGCTTGCCGCCCATGGCGAAATGGGTCTGAGGCTCAGAACCCAAAATCCATGAAGTTGTCAAAGCAATAGGCCTGTGCCGAGGTCGCCGACATATTCTCTCCGACCTTTCTGACCGTGATAGAATGGCCCGGATCGGTATCCGCGCCAGGAGGTGGCGTCAGCGAGAATTGCACCGTGCGCACGCCCGGCTCATAGGCACGGTAGATATAAATGCGCGTTGGGCCGGGTACGCCCAGCGTACGTATCGCGAAATCGCCGATCCCGCACCAGTAGTTCACTGGCGCCGATGATCCGATAGCCTTGACCTCATAGATGCCGCCCTCCAGCGGGGTGATCTGGGTCCGGTTTTGTGGCCCTACCCTGACACCAAAACCGACAGCCTGCGCAAGCTGGGGTGCTAAAATTAACGCCGAGGCTGCAATGAGTTTGGCAACACGCATCATCTGAACATCCTGAAATAAACTCTGTTCCATGAGAGTAACACAATTGGAGGTTGGGTCGAGAGGGGGCTCGGCAACAGACCGCAAACACATCAAAATACTTATATGCATCTAACATGGCGGCGCATATCATCATGATATTTATTGCAAGTCTGGTGTCCCCGTGAGCCAAACATTTCCAAAGGACTGGTTTGACCTCTCGCCCGAGAAATACGCTGATTTCGGGGCAATGTTCTACTTGGCGGGCCTGACCCCAACGCATCAGAGACGCAGTTTGGCGCAGGTTCTCTATGCCTTTGAAACGCCGTTGCGGCTGGGGCAGTATCACATCTTCCGCCAGAACGGCTTTCCCCGAGGGTTCGTAACCTTTGCCGGCCTCAGCCGTGAGGCTGAAAACAGATATGCCATTCAGGAAAAGCCCCTGAAGGATGCGGATTTCACCAGCGGGTCCTCGTTCTGGATCGTCGATCTGGTCGCGCCGTTCGGGCAGACCAATGAAATTGTCGACATTCTCAAGGCAGAAATACCACACCCCCGCGTCCGAACGAATCGTCTGGTTGGTGACATGGGTCAGAACCGGATCGTAGAATGGAGCCGGGATGCCGCGGGCGAGGTCCACATGAAGCTCTATCGTAAGAAGGATTTCAAACGTCTGCTGGAACAAGGCGAGGGCTAGCATGGTCTCGGTTCCGGTTACGGGTGATTTGACAGGGGATGTCACGGGCTCACCGCCGAACGTCGCCACTGGTCAGGTCATTCTTGGCGACACTCCGGGAACGTTTGAAGTCGACAATTGGGCAATCGCGACCCCTCCGGCGAATGGGACGGCTACGATAGACGCGGATACCGGCGAATGGACCTACACGGTCGATCCCACCTTTTTTGACAGCCTCGACTTCAACCAGATCGCGACCGACACGTTCGTCATTCAGGGGTCTGACGGGTTCTTCTTTGGTCAGGCGACCATCACCATTTCCATTCAGGGCGTCTGCTTCACCGCCGGAACGCTGATCGAAACCGAAACCGGACCAGAGGTCGTCGAGGCCCTGACCGTCGGCGATCTTGTCCAGACCAAAGATCACGGGCTGCAGCCTATTCGGTGGATTGAGGCCAGCCCGATCCCGCCCGAGCGATTGCGTCATGACCCTGATCTGCGGCCCGTGCGTATCCTGCGCGGCAGCCTTGGGCCCGACTTACCCTCGCGCGATCTTCTGGTGTCGCAGCAACATCGCGTCCTGATTCAAGGACCGAAAGTCGAGCTGCTGTTTGGCGCCGCCGAGGTTCTGGTCGCCGCAAAACACCTGTGTTCGTGGCCGGGTATCTTCGTCGACACCTCAGACCAGCCGGTCGAATACCTACATATCCTGTTGGATCAGCATGAGATTCTGACCGCCGAAGGCGCATTGGCGGAAAGCCTGTTTCTGGGCGACGAGGCGCTGCATTCCCTGTCCTCGGACGGGCTGCAGGAGTTGGCCTCAATCTTCCCAGACCATACCCCGGATAAATCCACTGGCTTCGGACGCGCTGCTCGCATGATCCTGCGCGAGCATGAGGCCCGCGCCTTGGCCTGACCCTAAGCTGTCGGGCCGATCCGTCCGCCCACATCCTGCGGCGCCAGCGCAACCGTTTTGATCACAGCATAGCACCGCGCGCCTGGTTGCAGGCCAAGCCCCGCGACTGAGCGTCGGGTGATCCGTGCCAGCACGATACCTGCCGACGTATCCATCGAGATGATCGCACCCGGCCCGTCCCCGGCGCGGATCGTCTCGACCGTGCCCGCCAGAACGTTCAGGGCCGACAGCCCAGCAGGAGGTTGGTTGGACAGGATCACCTCTTGCGCGGGGATACGAATGCGAAGCTCTGCGCCGATCTGATGCGGGATACGCGGCAGAAACAGAGACTCTCCACCCGCGTCCAACTCGGTCAAACCGTCCTCATGATGCGCCCGAACACGCACCTGCAGCACCGCGCCAACCGCGCGCACACCCGCAGGTGTAACGGACGGATCGGCCAGAACCTCAGAGGCCAGACCATGGCGCGCAACCTTGCCATCCTGCAGCGCAACAACCGAGGTCGCCAACCTCGCAACCTCGGCCGCGGAATGGGTGACATAGAGAATTGGAACTGAGACCTCATCCCGAAGACGCTCAAAGTAAGGCAGGATCTCGGCCTTCCGGCCTTCGTCCAACGCAGCAAGAGGTTCGTCGGCCAGAATTAAGCGAGGGCTGGCCAGCAAGGCGCGTCCGATCGCGACCCGCTGCTTCTCCCCCCCGGACAAGCCAGCCGGACGGCGGTCGAGCAAGTGACCAATGCCCAGCATCTCAATCACTTTGTCCGGGTCCTCACGCTTTGCAGCCCGCGGTGCAAACCAGCGCCCGAAAGACAGGTTCTGTCGCACGGTCAGATGAGGGAACAGACGTCCTTCCTGAAAGATATAGCCGAGCCTGCGTTTGTGCGGCGGCAGCCAAAGTTTGGTGTCCGTGTCGAACAGGACCCAATCATCCACGGCGACGCGCCCGGCCTCGGGTCGCAACAGACCCGCCACGGCATTCACCACCGTAGTCTTGCCCGACCCCGAACGCCCGAACAGAACCGTCACGCCCGGCGGAGCCTCAAAGCTGAGGTCCAGATCCAGCCCCGCAAGGCTGTAGCGCAGACGAACAGACAGGCTCATGACCCGGCCACCCGCGCCGCCGCACGGCGCCCGACATATTCTGACAGTAGCAAGGCCCCCATCGCGATGATGATCGAGATGACGACCAACCGGGTCGCCGCTGCCTCACCCCCCGGCACCTGCAGGAAGGCGTAGACGGCGGATGGCAGCGTTTGGGTCTGGCCTGGAATGTTCGACACAAAGGTAATCGTAGCCCCAAATTCGCCCATCGCCTTGGCAAAGGCCAGAATTGCCCCCGCGATGACCCCCGGCAGGATCATCGGCAATGTCACCGTCGCAAACACCCAAGGGCGTGAGGCGCCCAGCGTAGCTCCCGCTTGTTCAAGTCGAGGGTCAACGGCCTCGATCGACAGACGGATGGCCCGTACCATCAAAGGGAACGCCATGATCCCTGCCGCCATCGCAGCGCCCGTCCACCGGAAAGCAACAACGATCCCGAACTCGGCCAAAAAGCGTCCGACCGGACCCTGAACGCCAAAGGTCAGCAGCAGCAGGTAACCGGTTACCACGGGCGGTAATATCAGGGGCAAATGCACGAGACCATTCAACACCTGCCGTCCCGGAAAGCGCCAGCGCGCCAAAGCATAAGCCACGAATATCCCAAAGGGCAAAGTCGCCAGCGTTGCCCAGAACGACACCCGCAGGGACAATTTCAACGCCTCAATCTCGGCAGGGCCCAACCAATCCATAAGGCTCACCGTTCAGGCAGAGAGAACCCCTGCCCCTTGAACACATCTGACGCGAATTCGCTCTGGAGAAAGGTCAGAAAATTCTGCGCCTCCGGTTTGGAAAAAGACGTCTCGGCAACCGGGTAAATGATAGGCGGGTGACTGTCTTCTGGGAAGCTGCCGACAATACCAACCCGCGCGTCAGCCTGAGCGTCCGTCCGGTAGACAATGCCCATCGGTGCCGCTCCGGTCGCGACCAAAGCCAGTGCCGCGCGCACATTGTCGGTTTGCGCGACCTGACGCTGCACTGCGTCCCACAGGCCGAGGCTCTGCAACGCGGCCTTGCCGTAGATCCCCGCGGGAACGGCATCGACCAATGCCATGGCCAGAAAGCCGCCCTCAAGATGTTCGGCCAGATCATAGGCCGCCGAGACCTCGCCAATATGCGTCTGGGGTGCGGCTCCGATCAGAACCAACCCATTGCCCAAGAGGGCGACTCGGGTTTCGGGCTTGACTACGTCATCCTTCTGCAACACATCCATCCAATCCTCATTCGCGGAAATGAACAGATCAGCCGGAGCGCCTTGCTGCAACTGACGCGCAAGAACCGAGGACGCGGCATATGAAATCGTGACATCGTTGCCGGTTTCGCGCTGATACGCGGTCGAAACCTCGTCCAAAGCAGTCTTCAGACTGGCCGCCGCAAACACCAAAATCCCATCTGCCCCGGCCCGAAGCGGAGCCAGCAAAAACGCGCCAAGCGCCAGCGCTGCCACAAGAAAACGGCAAGGGGAGTGTCGGGCCATGTCCTCTCCGGCCTGAGGGGTTTCGGTCCCTATCGGAGATATCGGAGGCAACAGGCCCCGCGCAAGCGCCTTTCCGACTTTGCCTTGAATCGGGTGTGCAGTGATGCCTTTGGCGGAACAGGCAGCCATCGCTGACGCGATACCCGAAGAAAGGTAAGAAATTCGTGCAAACCCTCTTGCACCCACCCTCAGGCTTGGCTACATGCACCGTCACGGGTGATTAGCTCAGTTGGTAGAGCGCTTCGTTTACACCGAAGATGTCGGGAGTTCGAGTCTCTCATCACCCACCATCCTTTCCCCACAAAGTATCAAGTTCTTACGCGACTAGCACCTATTGTTGTACTGCGCATGAAACGATGTCGGCTGGGCCTCCGCTTCTGTTATACGGAAAAGATGTCTACGACACAGGAGCTTTGGGCGACGGCAATATTCGTAAACGAACTATCAGCAATTGGCAGACGACTTTGCGGAAGGGCGTTCGATCTCGACCCAAATCGTTACTAGAGCGTTCTGATGCGGCGAACTGGCCGCGAGAGACTGAGTTGCGCGCGAAAGAGTTTCGTCCCTGGAGTCAAGCAAAGCGGTTTTTTTTGGCTTCGGCTCAGCATTTGACACATTAGGCTCAGAGTGGTCATTCGATCCGATCTTACGAACAGCTGCCTTGCGGGAAAAGCTGCCGTAACCTGACTGGTTGCTGATGATCGATCTCAGCCTAAAGTAGGCTTTCATTTTTCACTGCTCCAAGACTCTGCGTATTAGTTTGCTCTGCGTTGTTCCGACTGATTAGGCCTAGACCCTCCCATTTTTGACATCATGGCCTTCGCATAGTCGCGTTTTGCCTGCGCAGGGTCCTCGAAGCGAGCATGCACGACGCAAAAGAAAAGGGCACCGTCATCTAGACCGTTGCGAGGCGTAAACCAATCAAACGGGTCGGTTGGCTTTACCGATGCAAACTGGTTGGTTGATGGCGCGGCGGGTACAATATTGGCTTCATTGTCTGTGATATCGTCAAGCAGTGTCGGACGTGCCGTGCTAGTATCCGGTGTGAGGATACCCATGATCTGCTCGCGACCAGCCGGAACAAAACGCCCGCTTTCCTCGATTGGAAACCGGATTGGCTGCCCTGCATAAACATCCCGCTGCACTTCGCTGTTCCTGACAACTATCGTTCCGTTGACAAGCACATACGGAATGCCTTCAGACGGCAAACCTTGCTGACCAAGTGTATAGTTCGCCTTTTCGGTCACAGTTTCCGGATCAAAAATCGTGATATCTGCGACCATGCCTTCCTGCATACGACCCCGCACCTGCATTGCGCGCAACCCTGTGTCACCTAGTCGCTTCGCATGGATGTAACTCAGCTGAGTGAGCGTGAGCATAAGCGGCACGTTGGCCTCACGAGCCAGTCTCAGGACAAGCGCATGGCTGCCTGCGGACCGAGGGTGCCCGGCATAGTCTTCGTAAGGGGCATCCCAACTCATCAGATTGCCCTCGATATCCAGCCCCGCCATACCGTCTCCCGAGATGCCATAACCTGCAATGGTGATCCAATCGTTCAGCCATTGCTCTCTTGGCGGGCTGAAAACAATGGCCGTCCGTCCCGGTTCATTCTCGGCGAAGTTCAAGAATTCATCTTTGGTCACAAAGCGATCAAGCTGGGGGTCAAAGATAGTGTCTTCGTATTTGTACCCCATCGACCCTTCCCAATTTTCGGGTGCGATGATCGAAGCGCCGTAGTTTCCCGAACCGGCAGTCCAAGGATAGTAACTGGACCAGACGTTGTAGCCTTGGTCGCGGGCCATCTGGAGCTTTTCCTGATTTTCCCACCATCCATAGTCATTGTCGTGATGTATGTGCAGCGGCGCGTCCAACACCATCGCATTGACAAGGATTTCGTTAACGCCGGTCTGTGTCTCGGTGGGCGTCGAAGCACTGGGATGAAACCGGTGATGCACCGAAGTTAGACGACCATAACGCGCAGCGGCCCGCTGAGCTTCGAACATCTCATAGGTTGTGATGCCTTCGCGGGCGTAGCCGATGGTCGATCCCACGCCGAGGGCTCCAAGACGAAGCCCCTCATCCAGTTGGGCAGTGATTTCGTTCATCTGTTCGCGGTTGCTTGGTACCGAGGACCAGCCCTCGACACCGTCTTCCATGGATTGTGCCCGCAGTGCGAAAAAGTTCCGGAAGTCTATATCCCCACCTTCCAGCACAAGGCCGTCATGCACCCGCATCCGTGCGAATTCCTGTCCAATGACTGTGCCGTAATTTGCCTGCGTCACGCCTTGGCGCGCAGCGTACCATTCATCGATATTCGCGGCTCCGACCTCAAAATCCATTTGCGTCGTTACGCCGTCACGAAGGTTGACCTTGATACCCCAAGGATCCAGCCCGTGTTGTTCAAGGTCGATAAACCCGGGCACCACAACGTGCCCTGTCGCGTCGATGGCTTCGCTGCCGTCAATATCTTCGTCGGTAATAGCAGTGATCCAGCCATTACTTATTCCCACGTTGGCGATCTGATCGAACCCGGTTTCCGGATCCATTACCCGACCGTTGAGGATCACCACGTCGTAAGTTTGCGCGACGCAGAAAGTGGAAAACACGGACAACGTGCCAGCCAGAAACAGGGTACGCATGGATAGATCCTCCCTTTGATCAGCAGAATTGCATGTTTCGACGCTTTTGACGTCTGCTTTCGCCCCACATCAGAAAACGATCCGGGTTCGCAGGCCGAACAGCGTAATGCTATCCTGACCTGGGTTCAGCAGCGGGTTCGAAATGTACTGGAGGGACGGTGTGATCTGCAGTCCGGGTGAGATTGAAAACCGGTAGAACGCTTCGAGCGTAAACTGGTCGCCATCTATGCCTCGGGCCTCGGCCCAGTTCAGGCCCAGACCGGCCAGATCGGTATTGCGACCATAGTAGCCCACACCGGCAGAAACCGACCGGTCATACAGCGCGGCTGTCCCTTTTGACGCCCCTGCCCGAAAGAACGGCATCCACTTGTTGTCAACAAACCATGCGGCAGAAAACGCAGCGCCGTAGTCTTCCGCTCGGTTGCCATCTTCGGCCGCATCCGCATGCCAGAGGGTCAGATGGACATTGTCGAAATAAATGCGATCAAAGCCGGACGTGTACCCAAGTTCGAGTGATTTGAAGAGATTGCCATCGCTGAACACATCAAAGTTTGGATCAGACGGATCGGCGTTTGCATCTGCAACGCTCGCGACAGCGTAGAAGTTTTCACTCAGCTTGATCCCACCGGCAATACCAAGACCTGGGTTGGGCGCGTTTAGTGTCGGGTTGGTGTTGAATGACAGGTTTTGGAAGCCACTATAGGGGCTGACCAGCCCATAGATATCCACAAAGTCCGTTACATCAATCTGACCGAATTGCAGCGTCCACGAACCGTTTTCGGCCCTTTGGGTCCAGAACAGATTGGTCAACAGCAGACCGCTATCGTTGAAGGCTGTCCCGGTGATCGAAAGCGCTCCGCCATCCAGCCCAAGAAACTGCGGGGCCACATCGGTATAGCTATGCCGGTCTTCGATCTTGAATGTTAGGGAACCCCGTTCAGTCGCCTGCCAACTCCCGTAGAAACGCGCAATTCCGCTGGCTGCTTCGCCGGTCCCCAGATCAGCATTCGTGGTTTGGCCTAGCGCCAGGTAATCAATATTGAACCGAAACCCACCCTCAGCCAGCCAGTCTTTCCACTCAAACCAACCCGGTGCGATGTTGCGTGGAAAATCGGAACGGTATTGCGGGTCGGTGAGCCCATCTCCGGGGGTGAGATCAGCTTCGACCGAAGAGGGCCCGGACAGTCCTTGCGCCGAGGCGGCGCCAGCGACAGCAATACTTAGTGTAGCAGCCAGAAGTCTTATCATTCAGACGCCCTTGCCCCACCGGTCTTGCGATTGCCCGCCGCGCGGATGCGATCAGCGGCGCGCTGCTTCCATTCCAGCCTATCCGCCTTGGTTTCGAGCGTTTCGACACTTTCTGTTTCCAACTGGAAAGTCGCGTTCATGGGCATCTGGCCATCCACAACCATCATATTCTGAACAGACGGATCGATGGTCAGTATCCCCGTCAGCCGAACGGGTTCATGAAAATAGCTGGGCACCCAGTCCCCGTTCAACCGCACACGGATCATCTGGTTGGGCGGAGGGGGAGGCATGTGACTGCACATCCCGCGTTCCGGCACCAAATACGCCACAGCCCGACCGTCCGGATCATTCGGAGCAGGAATGGCGAAACCAGCCAGTGTGATTTTTTGACCGTCGAATTGCGGATTTCCGTTTGTCCCAGCCTTTCTTCGACGCTCCATTACAACTTCGCGCTGATCGAGCAGCCAGTCGATATCAATTCCATCAGTAGCCAAGGCATCCTCGGTCTCGGTCAAAAGCGATTGCCACTTTTGCCGTTCTTCTTCGCTGCCACCATCCTGCTGCAGCCTGCCGCGCAATCGAACGACGTAAAGAACATCGTCGAATTGTTCAGGGCTGAGATCGCGATAGGGGTCTTCAAAGACCTGCGCAGATGGGTCTGGCAGGTCGGCCCAATCTAATGCGGTTTCAGGCGTTGCCAACGCAGAATGCCCACACCAAAAAAACCCTGCGAATACGACCCAGCGGAACCAATGGTGCATAAATTCTCTCCGGCTACTTAGACAGGTCAATTCAGTGTGTTTTTGTAGATAACGCCATCCTTCATGATCAGTCGAATCGTATCAGGGCTTTCAGGTCTCGGGTCGGCGCCGAACCATTGATCACCCGTACCAACCACCGAGAAATCCTCGAGCGGGTTACCGTCGATCAGCAGGATATCCGCATAGGCGCCTTCTTCGATCACACCCAGTTTCCCTGCGGTATACGGGTTCATAAAGTCACCCGACAAAGCGACCACCTCGCCACCTGTCGATGTCAGCGTGACCATGGATGTGTAGGGCCCGAAAAACTCGTTGTTCAGGTGCTTTTCGTAGGCAATCTGGATATTGCAAGCCTCAACCGAACCAACGCAGTCGGTCTGGAACCCTCGCTTCACCGGACATTCCTTCATGTTGTCGATATAGCCTGCAAATGTGGCCGAGGCAGATTTGGCTTTGGCAAGGCTTGCGGGCACGCTGGCCACCGCCGGAATATCAAGCAAGCCGGGATCGAATGCCGTCAGGTTGGTGGTGATATACGCCCCTTTTTCGTTCATGACTTGGGCAATTTCACAGTCAAACGAGAAGCCGTGTTCGATCGACATCACACCTGCATCAAGCGCACTCAGGATCGCTTCCTTACGATACGAATGCGCCATGACATAGCTGCCATACTCATTGGCTACTTGCACAGCGGCCCTGATTTCCTCAGGCGATCCGGCCAGTAGTTGCCATGGGTCAAAGGCCGAAACGACACCGCCGGATTGCATGAACTTCAACTGGGTCGCACCCATTCGGAAATTGTTGCGCGCAAACCTATAGACGTCGTCGACACCGCTCACCTCCTGCGCCAAGTTCAGACGGCTCATGTTGGTCTCTGAGCCCGGTGGAGCGGTGAAATTCGCGAAATCAGCATGACCGCCGCGCGTTCCGATAAATGCACCGGACGGAAAGTAACGCGGTCCTTCAATTTGGCCTGCGTCAATTGCGCGGCGCAGCCCGCCATTGGCGCCACCTGCATCCCTGACTGTGGTGAAGCCCTGCATCAAATACATCTCGGCCATCCGCGCACCGTGTATGGCAAAGTCTTCCCAAGTCGTGTTGGCCTCCATTGCGGGCAGGGTCGGGCCCATCAACATGAGGTGCGCGTGCAGTTCGATAAACCCGGGAGTAAGTGTCCGCCCTTCGCCGTCAATGACCGTGGCATTGGGGGCATCAATCGCATCGGTTGAGACGGCCTTGATCAGGTTGCCCTCGACCAGAACGCTGGCATTTTCGATACGCTGTTCATTTACACCGTCGAAGACATGCACGTTGGTAAACAGCGTTTGGGGTTCTTCCTGATCCTGAGCTTGTGCGGGCGCTGAAACAGAGAGACCTGCAGCGACGACTACCGCCGAGCAAAGAGACATTCGCAGACCAGACATAAGTACTCCCTTCATATTCGTGTTTTGCCAACTGTAGCCCGGAAAGTTTTGCCTCGGTTGCCAGTTTCGCATTAGGATGTTCGAATGTGACTGCAAAAATGGCCACTGATCACAGCATTTGATCCTGAAAGGGTGACGAGATTGCCGTTCAACTACACCTCTCAAGAGCATAGCGAAGGGTTCATTCGCCTCGCTTTGGCAGCTCCGTTTCTGCAGTACCTCACCGACCGCGAGATCAATCCGCAACCCGCCTTGGATCAGGTCGGCTTGAAGTCCGAACTGTTGTCTGACCCTTCTGTCTATGTCCATTCTGAGCTGGTTTACGGCCTGCTAAATGCCTTCTCAGACGTGTCGGGGGACAGATACCTTGGCCTGAATGTAGGAGAGACTTTTGACCTGCAGGAATGGCCTCCGTTCGCTCAGGCCCTGCAATCAACAAATTCGCTGTTCGAGTTTTTTACCCGCTTTGTTGGGCTTGTCCCGCAGGAATCCAATTCGGTGCGGCACAGCCTTGTCATCGAAGCAGACAAAGCAACCTATCGTATCGAGAGGCAACAGGAACCCGCTGTCCCACCCATTCAAGTGACCGGTTTTGGAGCCGCAATCTATGTACGGCTTCTGGAGACTGTCGTCGGAGAATCCTGGGTTTCTTCGCGTGTGCGATGGGAAAGTCGGTATATTACGGGTCTACCGGTCAACTACAAAGGGATCGAGGTTGGCTTGGGACCTGATCCCGGAATGCAAATCAGTTTTCCTGTGGAATGGTTGTTTCTGCAACACGCCTCCGAGGGATCTGCCAAACCTATAGCTTCAGCTCGACAAAACGAAGAAGTAACGGTGGTGGCCGCTTTGCGATCCGTCTTACGCGACAAGCTGGATGAAACAGATCTGGGACCAGAGGTGGTCGCTGGACTACTGGGAATACAGCCGGAACGGTTTCTGAAAGCGCTTCAACAACAAGGCACAACACTCCCCCGCGAAATCAAACGGCTGCGTGTCGATGTCGCCAAAGAGCACCTCAGAGATGACAAGATGACAATTGCGGAGATCGGTCTATTCCTTGGCTACTCCGACAAGTCCCATTTCACGCGCTTTTTCCGAGGTCAAACCGGAATGACACCGACCAAATTCCGCCTTGGTGCGTAATTTCGTTGCAACTTTGGGACCGCTTGCACCCTCACATAAAGTGTGGGTCGACAAGAATTTGCGACGGATTCTTGGAGCCCTATTCAAGGATCGCAGTGGGGAAATTGCCCCATACTGGAAACACGCCACTCACAAGAACAGTGCGTCAGATATCTAGACCTATCTTGTCAGATCAAATTGGTTTGATACCGTTTTAGATACCTTTTTTTGTATCGCGACGCTCGACAGAGTCTTCTTCTCTGCAAATCATTTCATCCCAAGATCTTCCCAAAAGAGAAAACCAAAAAGGACGGCAGGGTACGACTTCTCCGACAGAGCCTTGCCGATGTGAGGGATGGCTAAGGAATAAATCCTTTCGGCACTCCGAACTTCAATGAATCTACGCTGGTACCTGTCAACGAATGCAGAAAAGCAATCAGGTTTTGAATTTCCACCTCCGTGAGTTGGATTGGAACAATGTCGCTTCTATTGCGTTGACGCTCCATTTCATAGTCGTCCTCCCACACTATGAAATCGGTTTTTTGCAACCATGGCACCTCGGGCAAAGCAGCCATTTCAGGCCTCCAACTGTCTAGGCTTGCCTGCGGATTCAAGTGATGGCGAATGACGCTTTCCAGATCGGGGAAGGCGCCATTGTGACCGTAAGGCGCGGTCAGGGCAACGTTGCGCAACATAGGGGTGCGGAACCTATAGGCATCCTCTAGGCGGTTGCTTTCGCCCATGCGGCCGACATCTCGGACGAAGGGATCCCACTGCCGGGTACGACCAGGCCCAAAGGGCGGCAAACCCAAAGCATGGAACTTCTGATCTGACATGAGAGGTCCGGCGTGGCAGCTGGAGCAGCGGGCTTTGCCGTAGAAGAGCTCCATCCCATCCAACTGCGCCGGTGAAAGGGCATTCGTGTCACCCGCGAGGTAGTGGTCAAACGGGCTGTCGGTGCTTCGCCACTCGATTGCCATGAAAGCGGCCAGAGCGTTGGCGACTTGCGTGATCGTGATATCTTCGGTCGTTTCGACCTCATCAAAGGCAGCGACGATGGCCGGGCCATAGCGTGGATCGGTGCGGACGCGTTTCGCCAGAATAGGCCAGCCTTTGTCGATCCGATCATGCACCGCGCCTGTAACCTCATTTTCGGCCACATTGCCCGCCATCTCGAATTGTGAGGTCAAGGGAAACAGAGCCTGCGCCGCCAGTAGGGAATTCAGGCCCTCGGGCAGCCACTCCTGCGCT
This sequence comes from Ruegeria sp. CL3, assembly GCF_056536505.1. Classification (NCBI taxonomy): domain Bacteria; kingdom Pseudomonadati; phylum Pseudomonadota; class Alphaproteobacteria; order Rhodobacterales; family Roseobacteraceae; genus Ruegeria; species Ruegeria sp. CL3. Next base: position 22,982 of record NZ_JBQFPT010000006.1, read on the forward strand.
GGGGAATTGAAGCCGTTGCCGTAGACGTCTGAAATGCTCAGCCTGCCGTCGTGAAAGACTGTGTGAATTTCCTTGGCCCCAAGATTCCACAAGCCCGGAGAGTTGCGAGGGATGCGTTTGCGTATTCTGTCTGCCCCGGTGCCGGGTGTGCGGTCCGGCCCCAAGCCCCGCCCACCTTCTCCTATGCCCAGTGACAACCCATCCGAGGTGCCGAAATCCGGGTGGTGGCAATGGGCGCAGCTGATGTTCTGGTTGCCCGACAGGATCGGGTCGTAAAACAGTTGATGACCAACGGCGGCCTGTTCCATATCAAATGGGATAAAGTCATCATCGGTTAGCGGTCGCGGCAAATCCTGTGCCGTAGCGGCCCCAACCCAGAAGAGAGCAACCAACCCATGCGTCAGCTTGTTTTCGCCCTTTGCATATTTGCGTCTCCGGCTCTGGCGGAACTGGAGCAAGCGCGCGACATGATGGAAGCCGGACAGTTCGAAGCCGCGCGTGAGGAGCTTCTTCCAGCCGCTCGCTCGGGCAACGCCGAGGCTGAGGAGCTGATCGGCGTGATGTACGGGCTGGGTCTTGGGGTCGAGCAGGATTATGAGAGAGCGTTTGAATGGTATCTGCGCGCTTCGATGAAGGGGCATCCGGGGGCTCAGTCGGGCGTTGGCTGGTACTATGAATTGGGTCTGGGTATGCCCGCGCCCGATCTGGTGCGTGCCTATATGTGGTACACGCTCAGCGCTATCGGCGGCGACCCCGATGCAGCGATCAGCCTTGAGGAAGTGGTCAAGAAAATGTCGCCAGAGCAGATCGAAAGGGCGCATGTGCTGGTCAACGACTACAAAGGGTGGATGTACCCGTTTCGGTGAGGGCCGGACGCGACGCCCGGCCCTGTTCGCTTAGTTCAGATCCGCATCGCGTGAGGCGTTCACATCGGCCTCAGCCGCAGCAACTGCCTCGGTCAGCGCCGCAAAGATCTCGTCCCCGCGGGCCACGTTGGACTGGAACCAGTCATAGACTGGCGTTGCAGCCTCTTTGAAAGCGGCTTTCTGGTCAGGGGTCAGGACGTAGAGATCGCCGCCCCCTGCCACGAAATCCTCATACGCCTGGATCGACTTGCGCTTGGGCGAGGCAAAGGTGGCCTGTTGCAGCGCATAGAAACCGTCGACCACGACACGGCGCATGTCCTCAGGCATCTCCTGGAACTTAGCGTTGTTCATCCACCACAGCGCGCCCATATAGGCGTGGCCATCCAGCGTGACATATTGCAGACCGGCATCGGGGAATTTCATGCCCATGATGTCGGTGATGCCGTTCTTGGAGCCCTCAACCACGCCGGTCTGGAAGCTGGTGAACAGTTCCGGCCATGGAATCGGTGTCGGAGAAGCGCCCAGCGCTTTGACCAGTTCCTGCGGCAGGTCGGCGACCACGGTACGGATTTTTAGACCTTCCATATCGGCAGGCTCGGCGATGCGACGCTGGGTGTTGGCGAAGTTGCGCCAGCCGCCGGTGTTGCCAATTGTCATCAAGCGGATCGCGCCGCCCGAGTCCTCCAGCGCCATGTTGCGCATGGTGCGCGTGAAGTCGCCGGACAAAACATGCTCGGCAATGCGATCATCGGCCATCAGGTAAGGCAGGTCCAGAACCTGCACGTAAGGAAAGATACCCGAGGCCCCGCCCGAGGTTGAGATATAAATGTCGATCGTGCCATCGGCCACGCCTTGAAGGCATTCCGCACCGTTCGAACACAGCTGCGTTCCGATGAACAGCTCGACTTCGATCGCGCCGTTCGAGGCGGCCTCGACATAGTTCTTGAAGACAATCAGACCATCATAGTCTTCGTCATTTTCGTTCGAGTTGGCAGTGGCGCGCAGCGTGTAGTCGGCGGCTGTGGCGGCCATAGCGGACGCGGCCACGAGCGATGTGGCCACCGCTGCGGTTTTGATGAAATCTCTGAGCATGCGTTTCCTCCCTATGGAACTCAGTTAGTTGGCAAATCCCGTTATCCTCGGGATCGTCATGGATAGTGCGGGGATATAGGTGATCAGGAAGATCACTATGATTTCAACGGCTAGGAACGGCAGAATCGCCTTGGCGATGGTTTCGACCCGCTCACGCGATACGGCGGCGGCCACGAACAGCACCAAGCCCATTGGCGGTGTGGCGAGGCCAACGGTCAGGTTGACGCTCATGATGATCGCAAAGTGGATCGGGTCCACGCCGAGGCTGGTGAAGATGGGTCCAAGGATCGGGCCAAGGATGATGATTGCGGGGCCGGCATCCAGAAACATGCCTACGATGAACAGCAGAAGGTTGATCAGGAACAGCAGGATCAGTGGGTTTTCCGACAGGCTGAGGATCAGCGAGGCCAGTTGTTCCGGCGCATGGCTGAGGCTGACAACCGTCTTGAACGCCATTGCCGCGCCGACCAGCAGAAGGACGACTGCCGACGTCATGCCTGCATTGCTGAGAACTTCTGGCACTTCTTTCCAAGTCAATGTGCGCAAGACGAAGAAGCCGATGATGAAGGCGTAGCCCACGGCGACGGCGGCGGCCTCGGTGGGTGTGAAGATGCCGCCCAGAATACCGCCCAGAATGATCACCGGAGTCATCAGCGGGAAGAAGGCCTTCAGGCTGGCCTGACGCCGTTCGGGCCACGTGTATTTGCGGCTGGCAACGGGGAAGTCATAACGGTCTGCCATGAGTTTAATCATCAGCATCAGGCCAACGCCAACCATCACACCCGGCACGATGCCCGCAAGGAACAGGGCGGCGACGCTTTCACCCATGACGTAGGCGTAGATGATCATGATGCCCGAAGGTGGGATAATCGGTCCGATCACGGAGCTGGCCGCCGTGATCGCGGCGGCGAATTTGCGGGTATAGCCCTGTTTCTCCATTGCTGGGATCAGCATCGACCCAAGCGCCGAAGTGTCCGCTACAGCGGACCCCGAGAGGCCCGCGAAGAGGATCGAACTCAGCACGTTCACATGGGCCAGACCGCCGCGCAGGTGGCCCATCAGGGCCTGGCTGAACTCGACCAAGCGGATGGTGATGCCGCCGCGGTTCATCAGCTCTCCGGCGAGCATGAAGAAGGGGATCGCCATGAGCGGGAAGCTGTCCATGCCGTTATAGACATTGCGATAGAGCAGCGTGATGTCGTTGGTCTGTCCGTTCAGCCACAGCAGGATACCGGGCGCGGCCAGAAGGGCGAAAAAGACCGGCAGGCCGATCAGCAGGAAAATCAGGAAGGTGGGCAGGAACCAGATCAGCATTTATTCGGCCCCCACTGCCGCGTCAGGAATTTCAGGCAACAGGTGACCCCCGCCCAGCAGAGTGATGAAGGATCGTAGGATCAGCTCGATATTCACCGAAATCAGAAGGATGATCCCCACCAGCAATGAGGCCATCATCCAACTGCGCGGGATGCGGTACCATTCGTCGAACCCGAGCGAGGTTGGAAGGTAAAGCGCGGCGGTGGCGAATTTGCCGCCAAAGCCAGTGACCTCGGACCAGCCGATATTGACCGCGACCAGCAGGACAGCGAGCGAAATCAGCAGCAGGAACAGGTTGAGCGATTGGCCGACTACGCGCGGTAGAAAGCGCTCCAGCATATCGATGGCCACAAAGCCGCCTCGCCGGAACGCGGTGGGGGCCATAAGCCCGGTCATCCACAACATGCAAAACCGCGCGGCCTCATCCGGCCATGGCAGAGCATTGCCCAGTACATACCGGAAGAAAACTTGGACTAGGATCGCAATCACCATGAGTGCAATCGCAACGACACCAACCGCGCGGCCCAGACGCAGCACGGTTTCGTTCACGAATGCAATCGGTGCAAGCACCGATGCCAGTCCGCTCATGCGGATCCTCCCTTGTTCAGCCGCGGGTATGTCCCGCGGTCGTCAAATCGCGCTTAGTGCTGCGCGAATTGGCCGAGTTTCCCGGCGTAAAAGGTCAGCGCGTCTCCATCCGCCATGCTGGCCTTAAGAACCTTTCCCACCACAATAACGTGATCGCCCGCATCGTGATACGCGTGTTGTTCACATTCGAACCGCGCCAGGCAGTCCGGCAAGATCGGCGTTCCGTTTTCGCACCGCTCATGCTCGATATCGCGCAGCGCAAAGGCGTCTTTCGAGCAGCCAAAGCACAGCTCGGCCTGTTCCGAGGACAGCACATGCACGCTGAAATGGCGGGCTTTGTGGAAATAGGGAAAGCGGCGCGAGTTGCGGTCGCCCGCCCACATGATTAAGGGCGGGTCCAATGAAAGCGACGAAAAGCTGTTGGCTGTAATGCAGACCGGGCCATCGGCGCTGGCGCAGGTGACGATGGTGACACCGGTCGCAAAGCGCCCGAAGGCGTCGCGCAGAGTCCGGGTATCGTCCTTGTGCGGCACGAAGGTGTGGGTCATGTCCTTTGAGATTGCATTCATCATGGTACCTCATGCCCCAGCGCCGCCTCGTAAAGGCGGTACCAGCTTTCGCGATCCAGTTTGACTTTCAACGCGTCCGAAGCGCGTTTGATCCGATCCAGATTATTGGTGCCCAGAACCGGCAGGATGTTGGCCGGATGGGCTAGCAGGAAGGCCACGGCGACGGCGGCGCGATCCACGCCGAACTCGGCTGCGATTTCATCCGCGACAACGCCCACAGGCGGGTTTCCAGCCATCAACAACCCACCCCCCAGCGGCGACCACGCCATCACTGGATGACCATGCTGCTGGTGAAATGCCAGGTCACCATTGGTGAAGGGGCTGATCTCACCCAGAGACACCTCGATCTGGTTGGTGACCAGTTGGGTTTTCATCGCCGATTGTAGCAGGGACCAATCCCAAGGCCGGAAGTTCGACACGCCGACCGCGCCGACCTTGCCGCTCGCGACGGCCTCGTCCAGAGCCGCTCCGGTCTCATGGTGGTCCATCATGGGATCAGGGCGGTGAATCAGCAGCAGGTCGATATGGTCAATCGCCATTTCGGACAGGGACGTCTCCACCGATTTCATGATATGCGCGCGCGAGGTGTCATAGTATTTCACCTTGGCGTCTGCATAACGGCCACAGGGCGCGACGATGTCGCATTTGGTAACGATCTCCATTCGCTGGCGCAGACCGGGATTGGCGCGCAGGGCATTGCCCAGAACCGCCTCGGCCCCGTAGTCACCATAGATATCGGCCTGATCAAAGGTGGTGATACCCTGATCCAGACAGGCCTGAATCTTGGCTTCGACATGCGCCGCCGATGTGTCTGCATCGTCGCCCAAGCGCCACATGCCATAGACAAGGCGGCTCATTTCCAGCGAGTCAGATAGTTGCACACGTTGCATCAGCGACGAACTCCGTTGCCCAGCGGGGTCGCCGGGGTAGTTGCAGGCACGCGCCCATAAGCTTCGGGCAGCGAACAGGTTTTCAGGTTGGGCAGCACGCGGGCACCGAAGTGTTTGGCTTCATCCATGTGCGGATAGCCCGAAAAGATGAAGGCGCGGATGCCCATCTTTTGGTATTCTTCAATCTTGCTCATAACCTGATCGGTCGACCCGACCAACGCTGCGCCACAGCCCGAACGCGCACGGCCAACGCCGGTCCAGAGACCAGGTTCGACATAACCATATTCATCGGCCAGATCACGGTTCTTGGCCTGATGCGCAACACCCAGCGAAGTCGAGTCCAGCGCCCGTTCCCGGATCGCATGGCCATATTCGTCATCCAGTTTCGAGACGATGTAATCCGCATATTCCTGCGCCTCGGCCTCGGTATCGCGAACGATCATGTGGACACGCAAACCGTAATCCAGCGTTCGGTTGTAGTTCTCGGCGACCGCATGAACGGCTTTCATCCGCTCGGCCAGTTGCTCCTTGGTTTCGGGCCACATCAGGTAGACGTCGCAATGCTCGCCGCACAAGTCCAGCGCAGAGGGGGAATAACCACCGAAATAGAGCAGCGGCCCGCCAATCTGGTATGGCTTGGCCGGGTCAGTGGTCAGGCCTGAGAAGTTATAGACCTCGCCTGCATGATTGATCTCGTCCTGTGTCCAGGCTTGCTTCAGGATCTCTACCACTTCGCGCGAGCGCTGATAGCGGAACGCGCTGTCGGCTTTCTCACCGGGAAAGTCGGAGGAGATGATGTTGACCGTCAACCGCCCCTTCAGCATGTGATCCAGCGTTGCAATGGTGCGGGCCAGCATGATCGGCTGCATCTCGCCACAGCGTACAGCGGCCAACAGGTTGATCCGGTCCGTGATTGGGGCGCAGCCCGCGACAAAGCTCAGCGTGTCCTGACCGACCTGATAGGAGGACGGGCATAGGATGTTGCGGAAGCCCTGCGCTTCGGCCTCTTTCACAATGCCGGAACAATGCTCCCAACTCGACCGCAGGTCGCCATCGGGTACGCCAAGGAACTGGTAATCATCGGAACACAAAGCGGCAAACCACGAAACTTCGGCCGCATCCAGATCGGGGGATGTGATGGGGACGATGCTCATTTGATTCACGCTCCGTACATCTTTGACTTTCCTCTTGCGTAGCAATCGCTTTGATGTAGATCAATAGTGTATCAATTTTTCCTGCGACCGAGTGAAGCGTCCTCTGTGCCTGCCTCCAACCGAAACCCAAATGCCCTGCCGGTATATATTCAGATCGCGGAACTTCTGATCCGCGACGTCGCGGCTGGGCGCCTTATTGATGGTGAGCGTTTACCGCCCGAGCGTGAGATGGCGGCGGAGTTGAATGTCTCGGTCGGAACTCTCCGAAAATCGCTCTCGGAGCTAGAAAAAAAGGGGATGTTGGAGCGTATCCAGGGCTCAGGCAACTACATCCGCGAGGCCGGTACACAAAACAGCGTCTATGCAATGTTCAGGCTGGAACTACCTGAAGGGGGCGGCCTACCACGTGCGGATGTCCTGTCAGTTGACCATCTGAAGAAGCCAGCCAATCTGCCAAAATTCGGGGCTTCTGATGCCGGTTCGCGCGTCCGGCGCATGCGCTACCTGAATGACACAATCATTGCAGTCGAGGAAATTTGGCTAGACGAATCAGCGGGCCTGATCGACCAGAGCCTGCTGTCCGACTCACTCTATCGCTATTATCAGCGCCAATTGGGCTTTTGGATCGCAAGGGCCGAAGACAGAGTCTCGGTCCAGCCGCTACCGGACTGGACACCTCCTGACTTCACCAAACCCGCGGGCCAATCGGTAGGCTACATCGAGCGGTTCAGCTGGTCGGAAAACGCCGAACCCGTTGAATTCTCAAAAACTTGGTTCGACCCAGATCGGGCCAACTACGTACAACGTTTGAAGTAAAAGGAATCGCACATGACCCGGACCATCAATTACGGGCTGATCGGATGCGGCATGATGGGGCAAGAGCACCTACACAACATCGGATTGCTGGAAGGCACCAATGTGGCAGCGATTTTTGAGCCCGATTCAGAGATGGCAAACGCCGCCAAGGCAATTGCACCAACTGCAGCGATGGTGGGTTCCGTACAAGAGCTTCTGGCGGTTGAAGAACTGGACTGTGTCGTCATTGTTAGCCCAAACCATCTTCATGTGGACCAGATTTGCGAAATTGCGGAAACACGTCCGCTACCGCTTTTGGTAGAAAAGCCGTTGTTTACCGACCCGCAAGACGTGGCCCGTCTCGAGCAGTTGCAGCGCGACTATCCCTGCCCGATTTGGGTTGCGATGGAATACCGGTACATGCCCCCAGTTGCTACTCTGATCGAGAAGGCACAGGTGACAGGTGGTATAAAAATGCTGTCAATCCGAGAGCATCGGTTTCCGTTCCTCGACAAGGTCGGACATTGGAACCGCTTCAACCGCAATACGGGCGGTACTTTTGTCGAAAAATGCTGCCACTTCTTCGACCTCATGCGTCTGATATTGCAATCCGACCCGGTACGCATAACGGCAAGTGGTGGCCAGGCAGTGAACCATTTGGACGAGAGCTACGACGGTCAAACCCCAGATATTCTGGATCACGGCTATGTTCTTGTCGATTTTGCCTCGGGTGCGCGCGCGATGTTGGAACTTTGCATGTTTGCCGAAGGCTCTCGCTATCAGGAAGAAATATCAGCCGTCGGACCAGAAGCTAAAATCGAGGCTCTGGTTCCAGGACCGGTGCGCTTTTGGCAGGATCACTTGGGCGCCCCTCCGCCTCCGCGCGTAATCGTGAGTCCGCGCAATCCCAAAGGCCCTGTATCAATGGACGTTCCAGTGGACCCGAACCTGTTGGCGGCTGGGGATCACAATGGGTCGACCTACTATCAGCACAAAGGTTTCTTGGCCGTGCTTCGTGGCGAAAAAGATAAGCCGGACGTAAGTTTGAACGACGGCCTCTGGGCGGTCAGAATGGGGCAAGCGGCGCAACGGGCAATAGAAACCGGCGAAACGGTGTACACGGTCGATTGAACGGAATCAAAAACACGGGCGCGTGTTGTAGCCCCCAAAAGGCCCCATATCGCTCGAGTTTATGTCAGACATCACCAATCGATTTGGCAAAGGGCTATTTCTAGCGACTGTGCAAGCCTAAGTTTGCGCAGTCCTACTTGGATGCCCCTCAAGACTTTTTGTCCTTGCCTTCCCTGCTGCGAACGGCCGCCTTTCATGATCGAGTGAGATGTTCTTGCGCATGCAGCTCAGGTCCGCTTGCCTTGGGCAAACCGAAACACCTTTCTTCTGAGTTGGCGTCCAAGCTCTAATTAGCCCAATGACCCAGCATGATGGCGATGTCGTGCAACTTGCGATACCGGCGACGAACCTGTTCGATCGTCCGATGGCCCTTTCGGTTATACCCACGTACCCAGCATCGGGATCGAGATTAAATGTCGCGCTCTGAACCAGGATACGGAATGGTTGGATACATAGCCTGATCTTCGGTCACTAGAACCATTGTGTAGTCGGTTGCACAACTACGCTACCCTACTTAAGCAATGCGCTCGCATAGATTCGTTGGGGGTTCGTGTCTCTCATCACCCAAGATACCTCTTTAGAAAGATGCGACTCCTCGCCCGACCTTCCTGTGGCATTGTTGCAACCGGTTGCAGCAATGCGGTCTTGGTGCATAATACGGGCACCATGATACTACCCAGCGCCTTCCCCCCCCAATTGCCTGCAAGGTACCTGCCATGAGCGTCACCCTCAAAGATGTCGCTGCACTGGCGGGTGTGTCGCGATCAGCCGTTTCGCGCACCTTTACCGAAGGGGCCTCTGTTTCGGCCAAAACCCGCAGCAAGGTGGAAAAAGCCGCGAAAGAGCTGGGGTATAGCCCCAATGCGCTGGCCTCGTCTCTGACAACCGGGCGGACCAAGCTGATCGGACTGATCTCGAACAACTTCCACAACCCGATCTTTTTGGAGGTTTTCGACCAGTTCACACGGGCCTTGCAGGAGCGCGGACTGCGTCCTTTGATCGTGAACCTGACCGATGAGACCGAGCCTGCCAATTCCGTCCGGATGTTGCGGCAATACTCGGTCGATGCGGCCATTGTCGCCTCATCGACCTTGCCGCCGAGCTTTGCCAAGGCGTTCCACGATGCCGGGGTTCCGGTGGTGCACACCTTTGGCCGATCCGCCACCTCGCCCGAGGTGCATGTGGTCGGGATCGACAACATGGAATGCGGGCGTATGGCTGCGCGAGAACTGGTGGCCCGTGGGTACACACGCGTCGGGTATCTTGGTGGGCCTAAAGATGCGACCTCGGCCATGGACCGATATCGCGGGTTCATCGAGGAAACCGCGCAATATGCGAACCTCGAGGTCTCCTATTCTTTCGCGCAGAATTACTCGTTCGATGCGGGCCGGGCCGAGATGCTGCGGCTGTTGGGCGAAACTCCGGCCGAGGGGTATTTCTGCGGCGATGACATCCTGTCGATTGGCGCGCTGTCGGCCCTAAAGGATCATGGGCTGACGCCGGGGCGCGACATCGGCGTCATCGGCCTGAACGATATGGATATGGCCCGTTGGGAAAGTGTCGACCTGACCACCATTCACCAGCCGATCAAGCAGATCATCAACGCCTCGGTGGATCTGGTCGAGGAGATGTTGAAAGAGCCTCAGAGATACCCTGAGGCCCGTATTTTCCCATGTCGGGTGATCGAGAGAGGCACGCTGCGCCCCCGTCCATGATTAACGGAACATTGGCGGACGAGCGTCTTTCCACGCGCCGTCCTCTTTGCCTGACGCAACGGCGGCATGAACGGCGGCGATCGAACGCACACCGTCTGAGGCGCCGGGCAGACCGTCGCGGGCCTCACCCCGGATCGCATCGGCCAGATCGCAATAGATATTGGCCACGGCCAGAGGGAAGCCCTCAGGGTGGGCGATGGCCACGCGCGACAATCGTTGCACTTCGTCATGCAGACCACCTTCGCCCTTTTCGATGATCTGGGTGCGCCCTCCGACTGGGGTGTAGATCAATTGGTTGGGCTGCTCGGACGCCCAGCGCAGACCGCCGGTTTCGCCAAACACTTGAATGTCGAACCCGTGTTGCCGCCCGATCGCCACGGACGACGTCCACAGGCGACCAACCGTGCCGCCTTCGGTACGGAAATTGATCATCGCGTCATCCTCCAGCTCGCGGCTGGAAATGGTCGAGGCCATATCGGCGGACAGCGATTTCACCTGATCATCGCAGACAAAACTGGCCATATGCAGCGCATGGATACCGCAATCCGCAAACTGGCCAGAGACACCCGCCATCGCCGGGTCATAGCGCCAGCGGACCCGAGGGTTTTCGGCATCCGTCGCATCGCCGTGATGACCGTGGCTGAAATTGGTCACCACCAACCGCACCTTTCCGATATCTCCTGCCCGCACCATTGCACGGGCCTGCCGGATCATCGGATAGGCCGAGTAGCAGTAGTTCACCGCGCAGATCTTGCCCGAGGTCTCGGCCACGCGCACGATCTCTTCGCCTTCTTCGACCGTCATGGTCATGGGCTTTTCGCACAGGACGTTGAAGCCAGCCTCAAGAAACGCTTTGGCGATTTCGAAATGGGTGGAGTTCGGCGTGGCAATCGTGACCAGATCAATCCGGTCGGGGCGGTCCTTTTCGCCTGCCAGCATGTCCTGCCAGCTGCCATAGGCGCGGTCGACGTTGATGCCCAACCGCTGGGCGTATTCACGGCCCACCTCGGGCCGGTGATCCAGAGCGCCTGCCGCGAACTCGAACATCCCGTCCGCCTGCGCGCCCAACCGATGGGCAGGTCCGATCTGGCTACCTTCGCCGCCACCAATCATGCCCCATTTCAGCTTTGCCATGGTCTTTGTCTCTCTTCAATTTTAACGAGCTAGAGCGATCAGAAATCGCCAATATTTTTCCACTTCCGTTGGCCGGACGAGGCCAGCGCAGCCGCCAGCACCCGGTTGACCTCATGTCCGTCGCGGAAGGTCGGCCAGATCGGTTTGCCGGTGTGAATGGCCTGCAGGAAATCCTTGGCCTCGATGATGATCTGGTCCTGATAGCCGGTGCCGTGGCCGGGGCCTTGGCAAAACGGCTCGTAATCCGGATGCGCGGGGCCGGTCAGGATCTTGGTGAAGCCACGCTGCCCTTCCGGCCCTTCGCGGCGATAGAGCCAGAGGGCGTTCTGATCCTCTTGATCAAACCGAATTGCGCCCTTGGTGCCCGAGATTTCATAGGCATAACCCATCTTTCGGCCCGTCGCGACCCGGCTGAAATAGAGGTTGCCCATCACACCGTTTTCAAAGCGGCACATCATCTGGGCGTGATCGTCATTCGTGACCTCTCCGCCCGGGCGTGTGCGATGAACGGTTTCGACATCAGCCATGACCTGCGCAATCGGTCCGATCAGCGCATGCGCGCCGTTCACCATATGCGGGGCCAGATCTCCGATCGTGCCGTTGGCCATACCGGTCGTGCGCCACGTGGCGGGGGCGTCGGGGTCGGCATAGAAATCCTCGGTATGTTCACCACGGAACCAGGTGATGTCGCCGATCTCACCGTCTGCAATCAGTTTGCGCGCATATTGGCTGGCAGGGGTGCGGATATAGTTGAAACCCACCATGTTGACGACGCCAGCTTCCTCGGCCGCACACGTCATCGCCTGGCTGTCCTCCAGCGATGCGCCCAAGGGTTTTTCGCACAAAACCGGCTTGCCCAAGGCAAAGGCCGCCTCTGCGATCTGGCGGTGCGTTTCCTGAGGCGAGGCGATGACAATTGCCTCCACCTTCTGATCCTCGACCAAGGCGCGCCAATCGTCGGTTGCGCGCTGGAACCCATAGGCCGCGCGGTACCGTTCGGCACTTTCGGGGGACGAGGCGCAAATTACCTCTAGCTGCGGACGCAGAGCAGTGTTGAACACGGCGCCCACGGCGGACATGGCAACAGAATGCGCCTTGCCCATATAGCCGCCACCAACGATTCCAATTCCGATTTTAGGCATCTGTCGCGGCTCCGAACATACTATTTGCAACCGGTTGCAAAATGAGTATCGTGTGAATCGATTCAACGCAAGGTCCAAACTTTGCCGACGACGCTACGCCGGAGGAACATCACGTGAGCGCTTTGATCGAGGGCATCAAAGGAAATCGGTTTGCGGTTTTCGGTCGTGCCGGAATGGATATGTTTGCCGATCCAATCGGTGTCAAAAGCGAGGATGCCGACACTTTCCATGCCGATCTCGGCGGGTCCTCGGCCAATATTTGCGCGGGTCTGGTCAAGCTCGGCAGTCAGGCATCATTGGTTACCTCGGTCTCGGACGATGCAGTTGGTCGATTCTGTCTGAACCGCCTGCGGCACTACGGTGTCGACACCTCTTACATCCGCATTGTCGGCGGTGAATTCCGCATATCCCTAGCGATCTATGAAAGCCGGATCGAGAATTTTCAGAACGTCATCTACCGCAACGGGGCGGTCGATTTCCAAGTCACCGAAGAGGACATGGACCGGATCGATTATGCGGCATTTTCAGCCGTGATATCCGCCGGAACTGTCTTTGCAGCGGAACCATCACGCAGCGCCACGTTTCGGGCTTTTGACAATGCCCGCGCCGCAGGGTTGCCAATAATTTTCGATATCGACTATCGCCCTTATAGCTGGCCATCGCCCGAAGTGGCGGCCGATGTCCTGTCCCGGGCCGGAGAGGCCAGTGACCTGATTGTCGGCAATGACGAGGAATTCGGCTTCATGGCCGGCGGTATCGAAAAAGGGTTCGCAAAGGCCAAGGAATTGGCCGAAAAGCCAGGCCGCATCGTTATCTACAAGATGGGTGAAAAAGGTGCCGTCACGATGATGGACAGTCAGGAGATTCACACGGGCATCTACCCGATTACCGCAGTCAAACCCAACGGAGCAGGTGACAGCTTTATGGCAGGCTTGCTGGCCTCTGTCGCCGCTGGCTATTCGTTGGAAGAAGCCGTCATGCGCGGTTCGGCCTGTGCATCCATCGTGGTTTCGAAACCCGGATGCGCCCCCGCCATGCCCACAACGCCCGAGCTGGATGCGTTTCTGGCCGACCACCCCGGCCCGACCACATAGGAGGCCCCCATGCACATCGCGCCCCATGACAACCAAAACAAAGCCATCGTCGATGTCGACGACCCGCTGGTTCCGCTGAACTATTTCAACATCGTCAAGCTCAAGCGCGGCGAGGCGTTCGAATACCAAGTGCCGGGTTATGAGACCTGCATCGCCCCCGCCACCGGCTCCGTGGATGTAGACGTCGAAGGCGTGCAATTCGCCAAACTGGGCAACCGGGGCGAGGACGTGTGGGATGGTGAGCCGGAGGGCGTATATGTCCCGGTTGGCGCAAAAACACAGCTGGTCTGCGTGTCGGACGAGGCTGAGGTTTTCATCGCCGGGGCCAAGTATGACAAGGTTCTGGACCCGTTCGATGTGCGCGAACACGACCTTGTGCAATACGGCAGCGACGACACCAAAACGCATCGCAAGATCAAACATATCCTAGGTCAAAAACAACAGGATAAGGTCGGCCGCCTTTTGGTGAGTGAGCTGTTCACCGTTGGTCAGGGCGGCTGGTCAGGCTTTCCCAGCCACAAACACGACACCAACCGCCTGCCGGATGAGACGCGCCACGACGAGACCTATAACTTCCGTTTCAAACCCAATTGGGGCTCGGGCCTGCAGATGTTGCAGCGCGAAGACAATGAACCGGGCGATGCCTATCATATAGTCGATGGTTCGACCGTTTGTATCGACAAAGGCTATCATCCCTGCTGCGTGTTGCCGGGATATGAGATGTACTATTTCACCATCCTCGGCGGGCTGACGCAGCGTTCGTTGGTGCAGTATTTCCAACCCACGCATGCCTATCAGGTCGAGACGATTCCGGGCATCAAAGACATGATCGCGAAGTTTAAATGACCCTCGTCACCCTGAAAGACGTCCTGCAACCCGCCTATGAACAGGGCTATGCCGTCGGCGGCCTGGTTGCCCTCGGCTGGGAGGACATGCGCGCCTATGTGGCCGCCGCCGAGGCCGAAAACGCGCCGGTCATCCTGCAAGCCGGTCCCAGCTGTCGCGAACACACGCCCCTGCCCATCCTTGGTAAAATGTTCCGCTATCTGGCCGAGGGGGCCTCGGTCCCCGTGGTTGCGCATCTGGACCATGGTTACACGTATGAGGACTGCAAGATCGCGCTGGACAGTGGCTTTACGTCGCTGATGTTCGACGGGTCGCGCAAACCGTTGCAGCAGAATATCTACGAGACCGCCGCGATTGCCGAAATGGCCCATGCGGCTGGGATTTCCTGTGAAGGTGAGATCGGGTTCGTGGGCTACTCCGGTGGCGAAGGCTCAAACGGAACTGACCCCGAGGAGGCCGCGCAATTTGCTCGTGAAACAGGCGTGGATGCGATGGCGATCTCGGTTGGCAATGTCCACCTGCAGCAGAACAAGGAAGGCGGTCTGGACGAAGACCGCATCGCCCGGATCGACGCGCTGACCGAGGTTCCGCTGGTTATCCACGGAGGCTCGGGAGTGCCGGTCGAGCAGCGCACGCGCTTGGCCCAAGGCACCTCGATCTGCAAATTCAACATCGGGACCGAGCTGCGCATGGCCTTCGGCAACGCCCTACGCGACGCTGTGAATAGCGACCCCGAACGGTTCGACCGCGTGACCATCCTGAAAGAGACCCACGACCCGGTCGAAGCCGCCGCCCGCACCGTGATCCGCGCCTTCGGCGCACCGCCTTAGAAATAGTTAGATCGAGATGTGAATGGCTACTTAGTTTAACCCTGCGCCTAGATGAATTGCCTTTCTCAGGCAGTGTTTGTGAAACTGGGGTAAAGCGGTCCTTCGGCCAGCGAGCGGCGAAAGAGGAAAAAGAGCCCTTAATACCGAATGCTGCATAATAATAAATGTCCGCTATATGTTCTGGAGGTGCAACGAGTGGGCCAATTTGGGCTCGAAGGCACCTCTGGACTTGCAGTGTACGTGGAGAAGCGGAACAGCGTTGTGGCTCAGAACAATAGACGCATCGTACCTCAACCCAAGAAACTCGTATGTACCCCCCCCCCCAGAACTACCGAACAACTGGAGGTCTGGAGTTCTGGTGTGAACACGAAAGCAGACGGATTGCTACTTCAAACTCCAACGTATCGTTGAATTTTGTCAGAACCGGCGGAATGGAAGCGGTAATGTATTTGTTTTTAAAATTGTACGGTCTGAGTATTCAGATCGGTCAAAAGGGAGGCAGACCGTTCCCTCCCAGCGTTTATCAGGGGCCTAAGGGAGAAACGACTTGGGAAATAGGCTCTCTTGGTATGCCAATCTATTTCGATACATTGGCACAAACGTATATGTCACGCCACGTCCACAACCTATCCCACCGCTTTGAGCCTGTTGCTCTTGACGAGCATTTTATCTCAATCGAGCAGCAAGAGAACGCGATAGCTTTTTGAAAGAAGCTCTCGCAAAATACTCTGGGGAATGGATCGGTGCATGCCGAGGAGAGGAACAACACGCAAAGGTATACTTACGCCCAGAGTTGGAAGAACAGCTAGCGGCTGGGCAGTTCTTGAAATGAACTACTCGCCGGCAAAGCTGTCATTGGCGTAACTGTAGCGAAAGCTCAATTTGTCCCGCAACTCGTCAATCGATGGAATCGTTTTGGATGGCAGGTTTCGAAACCATCTGTCTAAAAGTATAAGCCGGTGCTTCATTGAGATATCCGGCGACGGGACAACAATTGCTTGGCCCATGCCGAATGATCAAACTAAGTCTAGATCGAGCCGCCTTCGACCATGAAATTCCCGGCGCTGCACATGGCGGCGTCGTCTGAGGCCAGAAACACCACCATCCGCGCCACATAGACCGGGTCGATCGGGTCAGGCAGGCATTGGCGGTCAACTTGTTTTGCCAGCGCCTCGGGCGTGACCCACAGGTCTTTCTGGCGCTGGGTCATGATCCAACCGGGGACAACAGTGTTCACGCGGATACGGTGATCCCCCAGCTCGCGCGCCATGGTTCGGGTCAGGCCATGAACAGCGGATTTGGCGGTGGCATAGGCAGGGAAACCTGCGCCGGCTTCCCACCAGGAATTCGACCCCAGATTGACGATTGAGCCCGCGCCCCGTTCGATCATTGCAGGGGCAACCGCCTGAATGGCAAAGAACATATGGCGGATATTGGTCGCCATACGTTCATCCCAATAATCCGCAGTTACCTCGCGCCAGTCATGTCGGTCATCTTGTGCTGCGTTGTTGACCAGAACATGCGCTGCGCCCAGTTCCTCGGTCAGTTGCTCCAGCGCATCGCGCAGCGCATCGATATTGCGCAGATCGCATTGGGCAAACGCATGCTCACCTTCGAGTTCTGCCAACAGCTCATGGCCCGCATCCGGGTTGAGGTCTAGAAACCCCACCTTGGCCCCCTGCGCGGCAAAGGCCCGAACCGTTTCCGCTCCGATTCCTCCAGCCCCGCCGGTGATGAAAACGGTCTTGCCGTTCAGACTGGGATAGGTGGCAGATTCTGGGGTCATCCGTCACGCTCCATGATCCACTCGACCTCGGGGGCCGCAACAAAGCGCCATTTCCGCAAGGGTCCGGCCATGACGTTCAGATAATACATCTCAAACCCGTAGGGCGCTCCGCAAGGGTGGTGCCCGCGCGGAACGGTCACAACATCGCCATCTGAGACCGCCATCGTTTCATCCAGCTGGCCGTCATCGGTATAGACGCGCTGAATTCCGAACCCGTTGGCCGGGTTGAGGCGGTGGTAATAGGTTTCCTCGAGATAGGTGATACGCGGGAAGTCATCCTCATCATGGCGGTGACTGGGGTATGAGGACCAATGGCCGTTTGGGGTGAACACCTCTGTCACCAGCAGGCTATCGGCGTAGTCTTCATTTTCCATCGCGATATTGTTGATATGGCGTGTGTTCACGCCCTTGCCACGCTGGGTCAGAGTAATGCCATCCGGCCCAATCCGCCGGGCCTGATGCCCGCCTTTGCCGGGGGCTGAGCAAACGGCGATGACGCAATCGGTTTCGGCCACGGCCTCCCATTCGGTGCCGTTGGGCAGGTAGAGGCAATGAGGCGGTGATTTCTCGAACACATTCATCCGGTCGCCCAGAACGCCCCAATCCTGCCCGGCGCCGGAGATCTGCGCCTTGCCTTCGACCATGACCAGAATGACCTCACGATCTCCAGTGACCTCGGTCGCCTTGTCGCCCGCGCGCAGGTGGTAGAGGCCGAACCCGACATAACGCCACCCGGCGCTGGCCGGAGTGATGTCGTGGACCTTGCCACGGGTGCCGAATGGTTTCTTGAGCAAATCTGCCATGTTGGTCTCCGGTATTGGGCGGTCTATGCGACCGCCCGGTTCTTATTTCAGGCGGATTGCCGTGTGGTCAGCGCCGAAAGCGCATTCAATAGCTGCGCCTCAGACCACACCTCTGCCACAGCGCGGCGCAGGATATCCGCCTGACTGTCCGGCGCATTCCCCCCGACCGGAGGGTCTGTGTCGAGATTGGTTGGGAAAGGATAGCCTTCGGCGGTGGCGGCGATTGCAGCCTCTAGCTGTGCAGCAGTCAGATCACCCCGTTGTTTCAAGGCGATGAGCGATGGAAACACCGCCTCGGACATCGCGCGGCGATCCACGGCCTCCATCGCCCGACCAAAGGCCGAGGACACCTGAAGCAGGTTTGCCATGCGATGAATGTCCGCACTGCAGTTTTCGCCTGCCGCATGGAACAGCGCAGGGTTGAAGAACACGGCATCCCCCTTTTGCAACGGCAGCTGCACGTAGTTCTCTTCGAAATGCGCGCGGTGATCCGTGTCGTGGAAGGCAAGATATCCGGGCGCATAAAGCTGCGAGAACGGAAGCAGCTTGGTCGGTCCAGACTCCACAGGCATATCGCAATGAGCGACAGCGCCCTGCAATGTCAGAGCTGCCGTTAGAAAATGCGCATGCGCGGGGTATCGCGCAGCGCTGTCTGCCGTTTGAAAGCCAAGGTGATAGTCACGGTGCGCTTGCTGTGCCTGCCCGCCGGGGCGCACCTGGTTGATCTGCGCCGTGACCTGATAGTTCGGGCCAAGCCAAGCCTCACACGCGGCGGCAATCGAGGTGTTTCCGAAATAGAGCGCAAAGCCCTCGGGATCGCGCAGGCACTGTTTCTGCAACGCGTTCCAGATCCGGTCATTGGCCCCAGAGGCCGCAAAGTGGTCGCCCTCACCCCCGCCGCCCTGACGTTCGTCTTGGATGATCTGGCGGAACACATCTGTGGCCCGGTCGATCACACTTGTATCCGGATACGCCTGTTTCAGGGCGATGACGCCTGCAGATTTGGCAAGAACCCAAGCCCATTCGGACAGCAAGGCCTGCCGCTTGTCTGCTTGCTCTAGTAGCGGACGCAAAGCCTGCATGTCATAGACGGGCACATTGTTTTCCACAGACGCAGCAAACGACACCGCGTCCGCCGAAAGGGCCTGTGAGGTCAACACCTTGAATTCATCCAGATCACAGGATTCCCGGTCAAAATAGCCGACATATCCGAGTTCTTGATTTACCATGACTTTCTCCTTTCTCATGGCTTCGGTGTTGCCCCTTGGGGCGGTGTGCTAAGCGGTGATCTCCAATCCTGCCTTGCCGCAGACATCAACGATGTGGTCGTAGCCTTTTTTGGAGTACTCATAGGGCGGCGCTTTGGCCGGGTCCTGTTCTGCCTCAACGACGATCCAGCCGTCATAATCCATCGCTTTCAGCGCATTTGCGACCGCCTGAAAATCAATGTAGCCGTCACTTGGCACCGTGAACGCGCCTGCGATCACGGCGTCCAGGAAACTGCGGTTGTTTTCCCGCACGTCCTGCACAATGGCGGGGCGGATATCCTTGAAATGCACGTGATGCACGCGGTCGCCCCAGCGGTTCAGGGTCGCCATCACGTCACCGCCGCCAAAAAGCAGGTGGCCGGTGTCAAAGCACAGTTTCAGCTCGCGGCCTGAGCCCTCCATCAGCCAGTTCACGTCATCCTCGCTTTCGATGATCGTGCCCATGTGGTGGTGATAGGCCATCGGCATGCCCTGATCACCCATCCATTTTGCCAACTCGGTCAGCTTGGCCGCGTAGGAGAGCACCTCATCCTTCGACAGTTTCGGGCGGTCATTGACCGGCGTCCCGATCTGGCCCTGAACGGTGTTGGAGCATTCGGCGTAAACGATACACGGGCTGTTCAACGCCACGAATTGCGCGACCTGTTCCTGCACGGCGTCTCGTTCCGCCGCGAAGTCGTTGATCAGCGAGGCACCGGAACACCAGCCGCCACAAAGCGCGATATCGTTGCCCTCAAGGTAGGCGCGCAGCCCCTCGGTATCGCTGGGCATCCGCTGGCCCCGTTCGACGCCGGTGTAACCAATCTGACGCGACTCCTGCAGCGCTTGTTCCATTGTGTATGCAGCGGTCAGGTCCGGCAGATCGTCATTCTGCCACGCGATCGGAGAGATCCCGATTTTCACGCTCATTTCGTGTTTCTTTCCTTGATGGCAACCTCATAGGCCGCGCGTTTTTCGTTCACTTCGGGGCGGGTGCTGACCTCGGGCACCGCGACTTCCCACCATGTGCCGCCATATTCGGTGGAGGGGTAAGGATCGGTGTCGATGACCACCACGTAAGGCCCTGTGATGTCGCCGCGTTTGGCCAACGCGTCCTCAAGCTCGGCAATCGAGCTGACCTTGACCGAGGTCGCCCCCATCGCCGCCGCATGTGCCGCGAAATCGATGTTCGAGGCGGTTTCGTGGACAGTGTGATCGAGCAGGTTGTTAAACTCAGCTCCACCGGTGCCCATCTGCAGGCGGTTGATGCAGCCAAAGCCTCGGTTGTCGGTGATCACAACGGTGAAGGACATGCCCATCATCGCCGCCGTCGCCATTTCCGAGTTCGCCATCATGTAGGTGCCGTCGCCGGTAAAGCAGATCACGTCGCGATCCGGCTGGGCCATTTTGATGCCCATCGCTCCTGCGATCTCATAGCCCATGCAGCTGAACCCGTATTCCATGTGATAAGCCCCGGGCCGCGGCGCTTTCCACAACTTGTGCAGCTCGCCCGGCATTGTGCCCGCGGCGCACATCACCACCGTGTCGTCATGCGAGGCGCGCTGAACCGCGCCCACCACCTGCATGTCGGTGGGCAGAGCGTTCCCGTCCCCCGGCGCATCGGTCAGCGCGTCAACCTTGCCAAACCAATCCGCTTTGAGAGTGTCCGCCACAGGATCAGCATTGTAGCCCTTCAACGCCACGCCCAGCTCCTGCAGGCCAACGCGCGCATCGGATTGCAACGGCATCGCGCCGTGTTTTTCGGCATCATAGGCGGCGGTATTAAGGCAAATCATCTCGCGCGCGGGGTTCGAAAACAGACCCCAAGAGCCGGTGGTGAAATCTTGCAGGCGCGTGCCAACGGCCAGCACCAGATCGGCCTCGCCGCAGATGTCATTGGCGGGCTCGCCGCCCGTCACACCAATCGGACCAAGGTTCAGGGGATGATCCCAGGCCAAAGCGGATTTGCCGGCCTGCGTTTCTGTGATTGGGATATTGTGTGTCTCAGCAAAGCTCTGCAGCGCATCCGTTGCATCCGAATAATGCACCCCACCGCCTGCGACAATGACCGGACGTTTGGCCGCTGAAATCGCGGCGACGGCGCGCGCCAGTTCGCCTTCGTCTGGGCGAATACGGCGTTGGAACCAAACGCGCGGTTCAAAGAAGGTTTCCGGGTAATCATAGGCCTCGGCCTGAACGTCCTGACAGAAGGCCAAAGTAACCGGCCCGCAATCCGCCGGGTCGGTCATCGTGCGGAAAGCACGCGGCAGAGCAGTCAGCAGATGCTCAGGGCGCGAGATACGGTCATAGTAGCGGCTGACCGGGCGGAAACAGTCATTGGCGCTGATGGTGCCATCGCCAAAACTCTCGATCTGTTGCAACACCGGGTCCGGCCCGCGTGAGGCGAAGACGTCGCCCGGCAGCAGAAGAACCGGCAGGCGGTTAACATGGGCCAGCGCAGCGGCGGTGACCATATTGGTCGCGCCCGGCCCGATGGACGAGGTCACCGCCATCGCCCGTGTGCGCCGCATCTGTTTGGCATAGGCAATCGCGCAATGCGCCATCGTCTGTTCATTGTGACCGCGATAGGTTGGCAGCGTGTCTTTGACACCATGCAGCGCCTCACCCAGCCCGGCCACATTGCCATGGCCAAAAATGGCCCAGACACCTGCTATAAAAGGCTCTCCGGCCTCATTCATCTGCGCGCCCAGATAGCGCACCAAAGCTTGCGCTGCGGTCAGTCGGACGGTGTTGCCCATTGTGATCCCTTTCAACACAAGGCCAATTTGGCCAATTCTGCAATTTCGTTAGATGTCGGACCGCATGGTCCAATTTTGGAGGAACGGCGTTAAACCGTTCCGCCCAGTGACCCTTCCAATTGGGCCAATTCTTGCCCTCCCGCCATCAGGTCCTGTAGTTCTTCTGGTGTGATCTCGCCGCGTTTTGCGGTGCCCAGCGTTTTGCCCCGGTTCAGCACGGTAAAGCGGTCGCCGACGGCCAGCGCGTGGCGCACGTTGTGGCTGATGAAAACCACACCGACGCCTTGGCTGCGCACCTTGTCGATGGTCGCCAGCACGTTCGAAGTTTGCCTCACCCCAAGGGCCGAGGTCGGCTCGTCCAAAATCAGGATCTTGGCACCGAAATGAACCGCGCGCGCAATCGCAACCGTCTGGCGTTCCCCTCCAGACAAGGTGCCCACAGCCTGATCCGGGCCACGCAGATTGATGCCCATCTTGCGCATCTCTTCCATAGTGATTTCGTCAGCCAGCTTCTTATCGAAGAAGCTGATTCCAGCCACTTTGCGCGTTGGTTCGTTGCCCATGAAGAAATTGCGGCTGACACTCATCAGCGGGATCATGGCCAAATGCTGATGTACGGTTGCGATCCCCGCTGAAATCGCATCGCGTGGGTCTTCAAAATGCATCGGTTTGTCTTCGAAGAAAATCTCGCCCGAAGTTGGTTTGTGAACGCCTGACATCGTCTTAATGAAGGTCGACTTGCCCGCACCATTATCGCCGAGAAGACAGTGGCATTCCCCCGGTTTCAGATCAAAGCTTACACCTGCCAGCGCAATGACCGAGCCGAAGTGTTTCTGGATGTCGACCATACGAATGATCGGCTTGCTATCCTGCGCGTCCCCATGATGGAACTTGGTATCGTCAGTCATCTCAGTGTTCTCCTGTGATGATGCGGCGGATATAGGTGTTCAGGATTACGGCACCCAACAGGATGATCCCCAAGAAGACCCTAAACAGTGAGCTTTCGACGCCAGCAAAGAACAGCCCCTGCTGTACCACGCCAAAAATCAAAGCGCCTAAAGCAGCCCCCAGAACCGAGCCATATCCGCCGGTCAGCAGCGCGCCGCCAATTACAACCGCAATAATCGCTTCAAACTCCTTGAGCAAACCACGGTCCGCGCCAGCCGAGCCGAACTCCATAACCTGACAGGTGGCGAAGACCGTGGCGCAGAAGGCGGTGAACATGAACATCAGTATTTTGACTTTGTTCACTGGCACGCCTGAATTCCGCGCTGCCTCGGCGTCGCCACCCGCTGCAAAAATCCAGTTACCAAACTTGGTTTTGGTAAGCAGCACGTGACCAAAAATAATGATACCAATGGCCCAGACAATCAGCATAGGAATACCGTCAACAACAGGCTGACCCGCGCGCGTTCCACGCTCGAACGTTTCGATCAAGCCGTTTTCGCCAAGCCAACTGAAGAACCCTTGTCCGACTTTGCCACCGAAGATCGATGCCAGCCAGTCACCTTCCGCGACATCTTTGATGCCGCCAATGATCGTCTTCCGCTCAATGGTTTGCGGCAGATAAATGGTGAAGCCGCGCAGGATAAACAGAAAGGCCAAAGTCACGATAAAGCTGGGCAGGCCAGTTCGCACCACGATAAAACCGTTCAAGGCCCCAATCGACACACAGAGCGCAAACGTCACAATGATAGCCATCCACACGGGCCAGCTGAGTGTGACTGAGAAGATCGCGATCATCATCCCGGCAAAGCCGATCATCGAACCGACCGATAAGTCAAATTCGCCTGCGATCATGAGCAGGCACGCCCCCACGGCAATGATCATGAACTGCGCCGAAACGATCGACCAGTTCAGCACACCCTGACTGGTGAACATGCCACTATCGAATGCAAACAACAGAAAAAACGTAAATACGGCGACGGTGCCGACAATTCCACCCAGCTCTGGGCGGATCAGAGCACGGCGCAGCGGCGAGATCTCTTTGATCCGTTCGTCTTCAACTGCTGTGGATTGAGCTGACTCAGACATTGTGGTCCTCCCCTCGCGGGTGATCCAGAAAATTTGGAAGTAGGATTGAGCGGGCGTCCGAGCACGCCCGCTCAGTTAAGAAGATCAGCGGTATTCGCCCGCGAATTCTTCGATTTTCTCCAGGCCGTCCGCGGTCACGAAACCGGGGCCAGAGTTGATGTTGTTGCCTGGCAGAACGCCGTAACGGTGGTAGTTGGTCAGAACAACAACCGGCAGGTAGGCCTGCAGGAACGGCTGCTGGTCGATTCCCCACTGAATGGTACCGTCCTTGATGGCTTTGACAATCTCGCCACCTAGATCGAACGTACCGAAATAAATGTCACCGGCCATGCCGTTCTCTTGAAGCGCCAAGATGGTTGGATCGGCAGAGGTCGGGCCAAGCGTCAAAACAGCGTCCGTCTCTGGGTTAGCCGACAGGTAGGCCAGAACGCGGTTCTTAATCTCCGCCGGATCCTGTCCCGCGTCGATCATCTGCTCACCAAGCTCAATACCCAGGCCGTCCGCGAAGCCCTGGCAACGCTCTTGGCTGGATGGCTGGACGATGTAGTGGTTCACACAAAGGAAAGAGCCAATGCCGTCACCTTTCGCCCGAAGACCAGCCGCGTAGCCGGCGTCGTATTCGGGCTGCCCGACATACATCAGGGCGCCAACTTCGCGTGCCTTGTCGGGTGTCCCAGTGTTCATAATGATCACGTCGATCCCGGAATCTACAGCAGCTTTGATTGGGCCTTCGAGAATATCCGGGTCAGCCAACGTGGTGATGATACCGTTGGGACCGGAGGCCGCAGCCTGATCGATGATGCGCGCCATATCCGCAAGGTCACCAGTAGGCGGGTTGCGATATTCCACCTCGACACCCATCTGCTCACCGGCCAGAGCGATACCGTTCTTGATCGTGTTCCACCAGCTGTCACTGTCAGGGGCATGGCTGACCAGGATGTACTTTTCGCCTTCAGCCGCGGCACCGCTTGCGGCCGCCACCGCGACAGCACTGGCCATCAGTACTCGTTTCACAAACTTGTTCATTTGGTTTCCTCCCATAAAACCGTCTGTTTTCGTCCTAGGCTATCAGCCCCATTTTTTCGGTTGGGCCGAATCTGTTTTGCCCGGGTCTGTTTCCGGGCTCTTTTCAGTTTGAAGAAATTCAATCATTTTGCAACCGGTTTCAAAAATTCGGCCAGATGAACCGGCCTACCGGACTGCGCCGACAGCGTTGCCGCCTCAGCCATTGCGAGGGCTGCAACCCCATCTTCCAGCGAGACAGGAACCTGCGCGCCCGAGGCCGCTGCCTCCACAAAAGCGGCCCATTCGGCCTGATATGCGGGCATGTAGCGTTCCAGAAAGAAATAGGTGGGTTTGGCCCCGACGACGCCGGCGGAGGTCGATTTGACAACAGTGTTTTCCAACATGTTCTGCGCCTGCAGAAGACCTTCGGAACCCAGCAGCTCGATCCGCTGATCATAGCCATAGGCCGCCCGGCGTGAATTCTTGATGGCCGCGATACGACCATCCGCGTAAGTCATTGTGACAACGGCTGTATCCACGTCTCCAGCCGCGCCGATTTCTGGGTCGACGATCGACGAACCAACAGCGGAAATCGTCTTAGGGACCTCTCCCATCAGGAAATTCGCCATGTCGAAATCGTGGATCATCATGTCCCGGAACAGGCCACCCGAAACCTTGACATAGCTCACCGGTGGCGGGGCCGGATCGAACGAGGTGATGGACAGCAGTTCAGCCTTGCCGATCTCGCCTGTATCCACAGCCGTTTTCAATGCCGAAAAGCTGGGATCAAACCGACGGTTGAAGCCGATCATCACGGGCTGACCATGAGCTGCGACCGACTGCTGGCAGGAAATGGCCCGCTGAAGGTCCAGATCCACGGGTTTTTCACACAAAACTGCTTTGCCTGCCGCTGTTGCGGCTTCGATCAGGTCTGAATGCGTGTCTGTCGGCGTCGCGATCAGCACAGCGTCAATTTCTGGGTCCGCTATGATCTGGTCCGAGGTTCGAACTTCAGCGCCGTGGTCACTGGCCAGATCCTCTGCCGCCTGAGCCATGGCATCCGAGACCGCGCATAGCACACTGCCCGGATGGGCTGATATCGCCCGCGCATGCACCCGCCCGATCCGTCCGGTGCCCAGCAATCCAACCTTCAACATCCAAACCCTCGAATCCTGTTCTGTGGCGTAACAATGGATTTTTTTGCAACCGGTTGCAATAGTTTTATCATCGGTCCTCCGATCAAGGTCTGCGGGCGATGCAGTCGTCACCTCAACAACAATTGAATACGCGAAGCCTAAATAAGCCTGACGCTCAAGATGACGTGAATTGGTCGGGGTCGAGAACCACCCTAGGGTGCGCCGCAAATGGTCTGTTCAGGCCGCTCAAAGCAACAGCAATCATGACGGGTACTAGATGGTTCTGCGTAGTTTCTTTTCGGTCGACAGCGAAAACATGATGGTAACGTCTAGCCCCAGCGCGGGGATTGTAGGCACGCCAATCCGCAACAACTCAGACACGCCGAACGGTACTGTTTTCCAATATACGGCGGGCGGCGGAACCACGGTCACTGTAGATGACACCTCGGGCAATCCAGATGTGTTCGAAGATGATCAGGCCTTTGGTCACACAGTCACCGATGGCGGTGGCATCGTGGCCAATGGTACTCCTGTGGAATCCGAATCCTTCATCGACATTCGGCAACTTGACGAAAACGGTCTAGAAACCGGACCTGTCATCCGGCTGTTTGTCTTTTCGCAAAACGGCGTGACCTCAGATGTCTGGGGTTTTGCGGCCTCAGAGCGGCTGATAGATGGGGCGTCCTACGTCAAGGTTGCGGGATCAAATACGGGGTCTTCGCTGTATTCGGACTATGTGGCTTGCTTTGCTGAGGGCACATTGATCGAAACAACCGACGGTTCGGTTCCCGTGCAGCAGATCCACGTTGGTCAAAAGGTCTGGACACGGGACAACGGCCTGCAGCCAGTTCTGTGGATCGGGAGCACATCCGTTCCGGCAACCGGGCGCTTTGCCCCTGTGGTCTTTGCCCCCAACACGCTGGGCAACCCAAGCGAACTTGTCGTCTCGCAGCAGCACCGGATGATGATCGACACCAGCGTAGCCGAGCTTCTGTTTGGCGCGCCCCACGCATTGGTGGCAGCCAAGTTCCTATGCGGCATGGAGGGTGTATCGATTCGCGAAGGCGGGCATGTCAGCTATTGGCATATTATGTTCGATCAGCATCAGATCATCAGATCTGAAGGCGTCCTTAGCGAGAGTTTTTTTGTGACCCCGACTTCGATCGGAGCGCTGGATCGCCCGCAGCGCGCTGAAATACTGTCACTTTTCCCCGAGCTGCGGGTAAAATCCGACGCTTATGGGCCGACGGCTGCACCCATTCTGAAACCACATGAAGCGGCTGTTCTCAGGTCCCATCTATCCCGTTTGAACACCACAGGATCCCGCGTAGCGGCACAGTAACTACGGGAATCCCCCAATTTCGCGCGCTGTACGCATTTGTTAATCATTGGTTACTGATTTACCTACCACTCAGTAACCCTCTAAAGAAGGGCTGGCGCGACCCCCTCAGCCAGCCCTTCTGAACCTTCCCCGCCAAAGCGAAGAACGGATCGGACAAGCCGCGTGTTTTTCTTGGGTGAAATGGCGATCCCTGAAGGACTCGAACCCTCAACCTGCTGATTAGAAGTCAGCTGCTCTATCCAGTTGAGCTAAGGGACCGCTGCGCCCTTCTTGCTGGTTTTAAGGGCGGGGTTCAAGGGCCAAGCGCATGAAGGCGCTGTTTGGATCGTCTTCATACCCATAGATCGGGCCGCAATAGGAATAACCCAGCGCCTCATAGAGCTTACGGGCAGCTGCATAATCTGGCAGATGCGCCGCACCCGTTTCGAGCACAAGTGCCTTTGTGCCCTCATTGGCTGCCAGATCGGCAAGGTATGCCATCATCACCCGCGCCAGACCGCGCCCACGTGCGGTTTCGACAACGTGCACCGATTTCACTTCGGCCGTACCATCGGGCAGGGTCTTCAACGCGCCGCAGCCCAAGGCGCGACCCTCTTCGAAAAGACCCCAGAAGCGGATGCCGTCACCCGACAAGGCCTCGGGCCCCATGGTATGATTGCTTTCCGCCGGACCGGCTTGTTCGCTATGGGCAAAATGCGCCTCAATCACGGGACGCAAGGCATCCGACATGGGGTCGGCCAGTCGAATTTCGATCATTTAGTGCGTCCAGGGGCTGCGACGGTCCGTTGCGAAATTCTCGCCATACCCACGCGGACGCAGGTTGGGCTTGCGCTTGTGCGGCTCGCTGACCTGTACGTCTATACCATTGTCCTTGGCGTAATCCAGCGCCTCTTCCTTGGTATCGAATTTCAGGCGCACCTGGGTCTGAGTGTCATCGGATGAGGTCCAGCCCATCAGCGGATCAACTTCACGCGAAGACGCAGGCGCATATTCCAAAACCCACTTGCGGGTCTTGGCCATGCCCGAGGTCATCGCATTCCGCGAAGGCTGGTAAATCCGTGCGCGCATCTCGCCTCTCCGTACTCACTTTGCTGGCTTTGTTTATGCGTCACACCATCCATTCGGACAAGTCCACAATTGTCGCAATTGCGTGCAATGGAAATGCCCCCTTGAACCGGAACAAAAACAGATCAAAATCAGGCGCGAAAGGAATCCCCCCTCTATGGCCTATGCTCATTCCGACAAGACCCAGCTGACCTCAGAAGACGTCCGCGCCCGCCTCAAGCTTGAGGGCGGCAAGGCGTTCGTGATGCACACCGATTTTGCGCCTGCCGGGGACCAGCCTACGGCCATCAAAGAGCTGGCGGGCGGCGTTATGGACGGCGAGCGCGATCAGGTTCTGCTGGGCGCGACCGGGACGGGCAAGACCTTCACCATGGCCAAGGTGATCGAGGAAACGCAGCGCCCCGCCATCATCCTTGCGCCCAACAAGACACTGGCCGCGCAGCTATACGGCGAGTTCAAGGGCTTCTTCCCCGAAAACTCGGTCGAGTATTTCGTGTCCTACTACGACTACTACCAGCCCGAGGCCTACGTGCCGCGCAGCGACACCTATATCGAGAAAGAATCGCAGATCAACGAACAGATCGACAGGATGCGCCATTCGGCCACGCGGGCGCTACTGGAACGGGACGATGTGATCATCGTGGCCTCGGTGTCGTGCATCTACGGTATCGGCTCGGTCGAGACCTACGGGGCGATGACGCAGGATCTGAAGGTCGGCAACGAATACGACCAGCGACAAGTGATGGCTGACTTGGTCGCCCAGCAATACCGCCGCAACGATCAGGCCTTTCAGCGCGGGTCCTTCCGGGTTCGGGGTGACTCGCTGGAGATCTGGCCCGCCCACCTCGAGGACCGCGCCTGGAAGCTGTCCTTCTTTGGCGAAGAACTGGAACAGATCACCGAATTCGACCCGCTGACCGGCGAACGCGCCGCCACAATGGAGCAGGTGCGCGTCTATGCAAACTCGCACTACGTGACGCCGAAACCGACGATGCAGCAGGCGATCATCAGCATCAAAAAGGAACTCCGCATCCGGCTCGACCAATTGGTGGGCGAAGGCAAACTGCTGGAAGCGCAACGTCTGGAGCAGCGTACCAATTTCGATCTGGAAATGCTCGAGGCTACTGGTGTCTGCAACGGGATCGAGAACTACTCGCGCTACCTCACGGGTCGCGCGCCGGGTGAACCGCCCCCAACCCTGTTTGAATTCATCCCCGACAACGCCATTGTCTTTGCCGACGAATCCCATGTCTCGGTCCCGCAGATCGGCGGCATGTACCGGGGCGACTATCGGCGCAAATTCACACTGGCCGAACACGGGTTCCGCCTGCCGTCGTGCATGGACAACCGACCCCTCAAGTTCGAGGAATGGGACGCCATGCGCCCGCAATCCGTCTTCGTCTCGGCTACCCCTGCGAAATGGGAGATCGAACAGACCGGCGGCGTCTTCACCGAACAAGTGATCCGCCCCACGGGCCTTCTTGACCCTGAGGTCGAAATCCGCCCTGTGTCGATGCAGGTGGACGATCTGCTGGACGAGGTGCGCAAGGTCTCCGCCAATGGCTTCCGCACGCTGGTCACGACCCTGACCAAACGCATGGCCGAGGACCTGACGGAATACCTGCACGAACAGGGCATCAAAGTCCGCTACATGCACTCGGATATCGACACGCTGGAACGCATCGAAATCCTGCGCGACCTGCGGCTTGGGGCGTTCGACGTGCTGGTTGGCATCAACCTTCTTCGCGAAGGCCTCGACATTCCCGAATGTGGGCTGGTCGCCATTCTGGACGCGGACAAAGAGGGGTTCCTGCGCTCCGAGACCTCTCTGGTCCAGACCATCGGCCGCGCCGCGCGAAACGCCGATGGCCGGGTCATCATGTATGCCGACAAGATCACCGGCTCGATGGAGCGCGCGTTGAACGAGACCAACCGCCGCCGCGCCAAGCAGATCGCCTATAACGAGGAACACGGCATCACGCCCGAGACGGTGAAGAAGAATGTCGAGGACGTTCTGGCCGGTCTCTACGAAGGCGACGTCGACATGAACCGCGTCACCGCCACGATCGACAAACCGATGCACGGCGCCAACCTCGAGGCTCATCTGGACGGTTTGCGCGAGAAGATGCGCAAAGCAGCCGAGAACCTGGAATTCGAAGAGGCCGCCAACATCCGCGATGAGATCAAACGTCTCGAAGCGGTCGATCTGGCTGTCGCTGACGATCCCATGGCGCGCCAATGGGCGGTTGAGAAGGCATCCGAGGATGCTGTGAAATCGCGTGGACGGTCAACGGCTGGCAGACCAGGGCAACGGGGTGGAAATGTGAAAAGGCGTAAGAAGTGACGCTAAATCCACCAGAGCAACGGTCCAATTTCTTTTCAACTGACGAGTACGAAGACGTTGTGCAAAGCGTCGACTTGGTCGTGCAGCTTTTGCCAAGCGTTTCTTCAAAACCTTGGAATTGGAAATGGATAGTTATTGCGCTTCATAGTGCGCTTCAAGGAACCTGTGTGTGTGCCTTAACCCAGACTGATGGCTTGGGCGCTTACAAAAGAGACACCGAAAAACAAGTACGTAAGGCGCTTTATGACAGTTCTGAACAAACCGACATCACAGAAGCTTATTCGCCATTGATTGAAGGGCAAATTGCTCCAATGCCCCAATTGATAAAAAGAGTATTCGGTGTTGATTATTATGACCTTGATGCAGCTGTTTTCGAAACGGATGATGAACAAGAAAGTTCCTTGAGGCTTTTGCATGCGCTTCGAAAGGATTTCTCGCATTTTGCACCGCAAAGTTGGAGCATCGAGACAGCTGGATTGCCCGAAATGGTCAAACACGTTTGCGATATAATTGAAGACGTAGCTTTTTTGCGTCATGTTCATCGACACAATCGCTTTTTCGATACTGACTTGAAGCAGCGGCTAGAGCAGCTTCGAGGGTTGCCGATTTTGAAAAGTTGACTCCTTTAGTAGATGGGCTGGCGCCGGTCTAACACCTTTTTTCTGTCGCTTTTTTGTCTCTGCATCCCACACTCCACCCTTGCAGCCCAGCGATCCCTCCTCCACGTTTGAAATCACAATTTGTGATTCCAAACGGTTGCCATGACGAACCCCAACGCCCTGCCCAGCACGCATGAGGTCCATAGCGCCATTCACCGGGTGCGCGGTACTCGCGTTGTACTGGCTGAGGATCTGGCGCAGTTCTATGGAAAATCCGTCAGCGCCTTCAATCAGGCCGTCTCGCGCAACAAGGACCTGTTTGAAGGCTACCGCTTTCAGCTGTCCGATGCCGAGGTCGCCGATTTGCAATCACAGAATGTGATTTCAACACCCAAGGGCCGCGGCGGGCGGCGGGTCAATCCTTGGGTCTATACGGATTACGGCGTGGCCATCGCCTCGGCTCTATTCAAGGACCCGCGCGCGATCAGGATCACCCGGATGATCACCGAGGCCTTTGTCGACGGTGTGAACGCTCTGGCCGAGACCCCGCGCAGCGTGCCCGAAATCCTGCCACCCAAGGACGCCCCCGCCCCGCTGCTGCCCAATGGTGCGCAACTGCGCGATCTGGCCGAAAACATCCTCGATTCCGGGAAGCAAAGCCTTGTAGACTATATCGCCAGCCCCAGCACCAATCGCAAACAAGCCGTGGCGGCGATCATGAAGACGCTGGCCGAAACCGCCAGCGAAGATGTCCGCACCCAGCAGGAACGCTTGCGCCTGAGCATTGCCCAGCGCTTGGCCACCGGCGACTATGCTGACGATGATGACCGAAAGCGGCTGCTGGACTTGTTGAATGCAATGAAGGGCTAGCCCGTTACACACTTGTCAAAGGGCAATCTGCGGCTAGGTTCCTCGCTATGCGCTTTGTCCTGCTCTCACTGCTGCTCGGCAGCCCCGCCTATGCGTGGAACGCCACGATTGGCGACATCTGCACGTTGACACACGAGACAGAAGCAGAGGAGATCCGGCTTACCTACGATCCGGCGCAGCCGCTCTATACGCTCGAGATCACGCGCCGCGCCGAAGGCTGGACACAAACGCCTTGGTTTGCCATGCGGTTTGAAGGCCCAAACCCGATTGAGATTGGAACGCCACGACACAAGCTGTCGGACGATGCGATGTCCTTGTTCGTCTCAGACACCGGTTTTGGCAACGTCTTGGATGGCCTTGAGTTCAACCAAACAGCCTATGCCTTCACGCAAGACCACCTGAGTGAATTCTCACTGGAAGGCGCCGCGCCAGAGGTGCGCAAGTTTCGCACCTGTGCAGCGTCGCTGCTCTCGTAGCATTGCCTGACGTGGCGCGGAGCGGCGTCCGGTCAAACGTGCGTTCAGCCTTTGTCCCAATGGGCAATCACGTCAAAGCCTGCCGGGGTTGGCGGCGCTTCCATGAACGCGGCGAAATGCCCCCAAAGCTCGGCCACTTTGGGAGCGTTTGCGTTCGAGATATCCTCGCTTTCGACCACCGAGATCACGTATCCGGTGCCGTCCTCGTTCATGACATTGGTAAAACAGTGCATGCCGGGCATGCCCATGATTTCAGATTTCAATTCGTTCATCTTCGCCGTGGCCGCCTCGCGCGTGCCGGGCTTCATTTTAAATTGAGTTACGCGTGCAAACATCTTTGTCCTCCCAAGCTGGGCAAAATTGCCCGATGGAGGCACCAAACTGGTACCAACGCCGCGCACCATAGCATGAACTGGCAGATTCCCGCAGCGTCACAGGCCAAGCGGTAGCGGAAGTAATAGCCCTCAACCCACGGGTTTTAGGGCTTTATGAACTTGGCGTTGCCCAAGGACCTTTGGTTGACGGTTGTTTCGCGGGGCGTGGTAGTGCTTGGTGATGGGACCGTTTGACGCTGCGCCACATCCGGTCCACAGGCCACTCCATCACCGTCGGGATCGTTGCGCGGATGATATCCCGCATAGCCTTCGTAAAACGTGCCGAACCCCACGGCCCGAGAGGCATCGCAACCGGCCAGCGCGATTAGGTGCACCATGGCTTCATCCCGACCATAGTCTGAAAGGCGCACGAACATGTTGAAGGAAATCAACGCGACGGTCAGCGGCAGGCACAGAACCATAAGCAGAATACGCACGGGAGAGAGCGCGCGTCGCCGGGCAGCTTCGGCCCGGAGCTGACGTTTGGTCGGCAAGGGTTCGTCCAACTTGGATTTGCGAAACATCATTCCACCGCGATACAGGGGATTTGTGGCGAAGCCGAGGCAGAACACGGCTCGCACACAAAGATCAGAGCGGATAGGATTGCCCTCACGCTTACCAATGCGAGGCAAAATGCCAACCAAAGACCCCTACCAACCGCTGGACGACACCGCCCGGGGCTTGATCCGCGAATTGATGGATGAGGCGACCCATGCTGCGCTCGCCGTTCTGAGCCCGGGCACCGCTTTGCCATCAGTATCGCGGATTGCTCTGGCGATAGATGCCAAGGGGCAGCCGATCTCGCTGATTTCAAGCCTATCGGATCATAGCCTGGCGCTACAGAACAACCCGGCCTGCGCCCTTCTGATCGGGGATCCAGGCCCAAAGGGGGATCCGCTGACGCATCCTCGGCTGACCTTGCACGCGACGGCTCGTTTGGTTGCAAGGGGAACGGCGGATCATGACGACCTCCGCCAGAGGTATCTGTCACTGCGCCCGAAGGCTAAACTCTATGCAGATTTCGCCGATTTCAGCTTTGTCCGCTTTGAGATTGAAGATGGGCTGTTGAACGGCGGGTTTGGCAAAGCTTACCGCATTGATGCCACAGACATCTGACACCGGGACACGGGACCTGCGTCAATTGAAGGTCTCAGCCACGTCATACATGACCGGCTCGAAACTCTTGCAAAGCTCATTGATCTTGCGGTTGCGGTCGCGCATTTCCGGTGTGCGCAGCATAGCCAGAAAATCCTCGCGCCGTTCCCATTGCGAATAATTGGCAATCCGGGTCTGGGCGTCGTTGACATGCAGGCCGGCCGATACAAAACCGGGCTGTTTCGAGATGAACTCGGAGTAAGCATCCGTCAGCGCCTCTAGCAGGTCCTGACAGGTGCCGGGTGTCATCTCAAATGTGGTGATAACAGTTTGAACGCTGGCGGTTTTGGCTATGGTCGGCATCTGAGTCCTCCTTTGGCTTACCTTCAGCCTAGCACAGGATTCCCAAACGTCTTGTCTTTCCTGTCACCCAAAGCGAAGCCGCCCCGATACAGGGGCGACTGGCTGCTATCGTTACTCTTCCAGACGCATCTGTACCGATACATCGCCGCTCAGGCTTTCGGCCCAGCGCAATTGGACGGCATCGCCATTGCTGCCCTGTTCCACATCGGCATAGGGAAAGGAATGGCGCACCGACCCAAGCGCCGTTCTGAGCGGCCCCAGAACCGCCACCGCATCGCAACTGCGAGCCTTGGAGCCAAACGGCAACCGACCGTCCGAGTCGATGGTCCAGACCTGCGAGGCCGAGTTCTGGCTGTGTCGCACCCGCAGCGGGTTTTCCACCTTGGCATCAATACCGTGATAGGTGTTGTTGCTGAACGTGACGTTGATGTGCTGATCCGCATCCAGATCCGCAAAGGACGTATCCACCCGGTCGGCGCGCTCTAGGTCCG
Source organism: Ruegeria sp. CL3 (assembly GCF_056536505.1). Classification (NCBI taxonomy): domain Bacteria; kingdom Pseudomonadati; phylum Pseudomonadota; class Alphaproteobacteria; order Rhodobacterales; family Roseobacteraceae; genus Ruegeria; species Ruegeria sp. CL3. The sequence goes on from NZ_JBQFPT010000006.1 coordinate 57,931, forward strand.
TCCCGTTTGAGCGGAACTTGTTGCCCGTCACCGCCAGCCCGTTCAGAAAATGCCCCGGACCGTGCGGACGGATCACGATATAGCTGAACCAGGGCGGAGCCTCGCTGGAATAGAAGATATTGTCGGTGATGCTCATGGCGCTGAAGGAATAGCCCGAGACATAGGCGGGCGTCGTGTCCCGCTCGTTCGTCCACTGCACAAAGCAATTGTCCACGTAGTTCTCGGCGACGGTCGAGCTGTTATAGGTGCCGATCATGATCAACCCTGCGGTCCGCACGCCTTGCGGGATACTGTCGCCCTGGAAGAAGTGGTTGCCAAGGATCATGTTGTTGTCACCGCCGATAACCGCAAAATGCTTGAAGCGCACTGCCCGGTTGTGGCGGATCTTCACGTCATTCGAGGTAGTGTTCAGCGCGATGGACTTGCGATCCGGGACAATGAAGGACTCTTCCGAGGACAGGAACTGGCAATTGTCGATCAGCATCCCTTTACAGCCCGTGCCAATCGAGGTGATGCCGCGATCCAGCGGACGGCTGATGAAACAATCCGACAATGAGAATGTGCTGCCCGCCGGTGCCAGGCGAATGGCGCTGCATCGGCCGTTGCACTGGAACTCGATCTGCTCCATCCCGAACTTGCGCAGCACTCCGAAATTGCCGAAATCCAGCAGGTATTTGAAGGACACGAAAGTGAAGGTCTGGGTGCCTGCCGCGTCGTACATTGGCGCGTTCAGCGTCAGCTCTCCGGCGCTTTCATCCTTGCCGCGCACGTAGATCTCGCGCCCGACGCCGCTGCCCTGAACCAGCGAACCGATTGGGATATTCGCCACATTGGCCACATTGGTCAGACGGGTCGAATCCGCCGGATCATAGGTCGCAACCGAGGTGAAGGTCTCGGTATCCCAGGCCGAGCTGCTTTTGACATCGAACTGACCGTTACGGATGACCCGACGGGTCGAAAACCCCGGCTTGTTGGGAACGGCGGCAAACATGTCGATAGGGGCCGTCACTTCGATCTTGCGCCCGCCCAGATCCAGCGATTCATGGTCCGAGTTGTTCAGCAGCGCCTGAAACGCCTTTTTGAAGGCCAGCTCTTCATTCCCGAACGCGCCAATATAGGCGGGCAGATCATAGTTTTTCAGCAGCAAAAGCATCTTGTCGTCGGGCATCGTGACCGTGCCTTCAAACTCGACCTCTGAGGACAGCGTGGTGTTCTCGGCCAGACGATAGGTGCCTTGGGGCACAAAAATGCGTCGGCCTCCGGCGGCCTGATCCGCCGCCTCGAACGCGGCCGAGTCGTCGGCAATGCCGTCGCCCACCGCGCCATAGTCGCGCACATCGACGCGGCTGATGATCTCACGCAGGAACACGCCGGTGACATCTGTAATCTCCAGATCATCGACGCGGATGACGGCCCCGTTGGCACCCTCAATATCAATGCCGAAATGACCATAGAGCGCACTGACACCCCAAGCCATATCCACGCCTGGACGTCGCCCGGTGCCCACAATCGCGGTGATCTCGGTCACCGCGCCATAACTTGTCAGCTGGGTGGCTGGGCCTTGCTCGATCACGCCTGTCAGATGGGTGTCGCCTGCTGCACCGGCCCAGGCGGCGATCCGCACCTCGGGCAGAGGGCCACTGATCGCCTTGACCCGCGCCTTGATCTGCAAATAGCACCCCGGCAGGATCGGGGTCTGGCCCATGTAGCGCAACTGTTGCGGGCTGTTGATCTTCAGGATCTCAAGACAGCCACCAAAATCCGCATCCGACGGCACAAACGCCCCGGTGCCCGAGCCATCATAGGTCGGTGAGCCCGGCGTACCATCGCCCGCAGACCACACGCCCAGACCGTTTTTGAAAGCAGGCGGCATGAACACAATGCCGTCGGTGATTGCCTTGTTCATAGAAATCCCTTTCCTCGTCGCGAAGCCCAATGGCTGCACGTTCAAACGCCGTGTTCAGGTCCATCCCGAACGCGACAGTCTGAGTATCCAAAAGGGATTAACTGCCACTCATGCGACCGTGACGGTGGTGTTGCATCAGGCTGCGGGGTCGGCGCGCCCAAGTAGCTGCACACCGTTGATCTTCCAGCCATTCTCCTGCTGGATCATCTGATAGTCGAGAATGTGAACCGCGCCATCGCCATCGGTGATCATGACCTTCTGCCACAACGCGCCTGCGACCTCGCGCAGTTCCAGAAACCGCACATCAGAGGGACGCCAGACCATGGGATAGCCATTGCGTACCATCGCTCCGAAATTGTCCGAGTTTCCGAATAGACGCTGAATATTGGGGCTGGCAAAGGTAAAGGCGGTGGCGAAATCATCCGCCTTGAAGGCCTGAATCTGGGCCGCGATATTGGCCTCGATCTCGGCATTCTGGGCAAACGCACCCGAGGCCAAACCGGCGCTCAGGGACAGGGCAAGCAGTAAACGACGCATGGGGCTACCTCCTGACGGAACGGTAGCCCCATGCGGGATCAGGTCAAATCAGACCAGCTCTCCGGCCAAGGCCTTGTCGATCAGCGCGATCGTTTCCGGCACGCCGTAGAGGGCAACAAAACCACCAAAACGCGGACCTTGCGAGGCCCCCAACAGCACCTCGTAGAGGGCGGTGAACCAGCCACGCATCGGGTCAAACCGCTCACGTCCGATGGAATAGACCACCGATTGCAGCGCCTCATCCTCGGCAGGGCCGTCATAGGCCTCAAGCGCGGCTTTCAGCGCCTCCAGCGCTTCGCGCTCTTGATCCGTCGGGACGCGGTGCTTGCGCGTTGGTTTGACGAAATCGTTGAAGTAACGCACGGCAAAACCCGCCGCCTGATCCAGATCGGGGTGGCTTTCTGCCGTCGCCTCAGGCGCGTAACGGCGGATAAAGCCCCAAAGCGCCTCTTTGTCCTCGGCCCCGGAAACCGACGCGAGGTTCAACAGCATGGCGAACGGAACGATCAGGGTCGATTCCGGAACGTCACCGCCATGGATATGCCAGACCGGATTGTTCAGCTGCGCCTTCAGATCCTGCCCCGGATAGGCCCGCAACTGTTGATGGTACTCATCATAGGCTTTGGGAATGACGTCGAAATGCATCCGCTTGGCCGTCTTGGGTTTTTGATACATGAAATACGACAGGCTTTCCGTCGGCGCATAGGTCAGCCATTCGTCGATCGACACGCCATTGCCCGACGATTTCGAGATCTTCTGGCCGTTTTCATCCAGAAACAGCTCATACGAGAAATGCTCGGGCGCTCGGCCACCCAAAGCACGGCAGATCGCGTCATAGATCTTTTCGTTGGTGGCGTGTTCTTTGCCGTACATCTCGAAATCGACACCAAGCGCAGCCCAGCGCGCGCCAAAGTCCGGCTTCCACTGCAACTTTACGTTGCCGCCGGTCACGGGAACGGTCCATTCCTTGCCCGTCTCATCATCAAAGGTCACGGTGTAGGTTTCGGCACATACCTTTTTCATCGGCACATACATCACCCGCCCGCTTTCGGGATGCAGAGGCAGGAAGATCGAATATGTTTGCTGCCGCTCTTCGCGGAGACTTTTCAGCATGATCGCCATGATCTCATCGTAGCGTTCGACAGCACGCTTTAGGATCTCGTCAAACTGTCCGGACTCGTAGAATTCCTTGGCCGAATAGAACTCATACTCGAACCCAAAGGTGTCGAGGAATCGGCGTAGCATAGCGTTGTTGTGCGCCCCAAAGCTTTCGTATTCACCGAATGGATCGGGAACCGAAGTCAGCGGACGCTGCAGGTGCTGCTCCAGAATCTCCGGGTTCGGCACGTTGCTTGGCACTTTGCGCATGCCGTCCAGATCGTCCGAGAAACAGATCAGCTTGGTGGGGATATCCGACAGGGCCTCGAATGCGCGCTTGACCATCGTGGTCCGCGCGACCTCCCCAAAGGTACCGATATGTGGCAGGCCCGAGGGGCCATAGCCGGTCTCGAACAGCACAAACCCCTTCTCCGGAGCGTTCTTCTGATAGCGTTTGAGCAACCGGCGCGCCTCTTCGAAAGGCCAGGCCTTGGACGACATTGCGGTTTCACGCAGTTCAGACATCAGATTTGCTCCATCGGGAAAAACGGCGCCGATCGCACTTTGCAACCGACCGGCCCCTCCTATTGTGCCGTTGCAGCATGAGTCAATAAAAGCGAGGGGTTTTTCCGAGGAACAAGGCCGATTTAACCGGTCAACTGGTCCAGTTTCGCCGCCCAGATAAAGTCATTCTCGCTGAGCCCGCCGATTTCGTGGGTTGTCAGCCTGACATCCACATAGCCCCAGCCGAACGAGATATCAGGGTGGTGGCCCTGCTGATCCGCCAGCCATGCACAAAGATTGGCCAGGTAGGTCGCCTTAGCAAAACCCTTGAACGCGAAGTGGCGGCTTAGCTCGGTCGACCCGGCATTCAGTGTCCATTCCGACGACAGCTCGCCCAAATGAGCATTCGCTTCATCTGCCGTCAAGGCTGGAATGCCGCCGGAACAAGGTACACAAGTACGGTCTGACAAATTGCAGGTTTGTCCTGTTGTAGTCATTTTCGATCACTCCGCTGCTGTTGCTTTGGGTGGGAACTTGTTGGGCAACAATCCAAGCGACTGCGCCTGCTTTACATCTGCCAACAGGTCCCTGTCGGCCGCGGCGAACAGCGCCTCGGGGTCTTGCAGAACAAAGTAGCCCATCTGGTGCATGTCGATCCGGTATGGAGTACGCAGGATCGTCAGCACGTCGAACGGGTCCCGGTCCGGAATATCGCTTTCGACCGCATAGACAAGTTCAGTAGGCGAGGACGCCAGACCCGAACCCAGCGCTTTGATTTCACCATCTTGCCATCGTAACCCGAACTCGACCGAGAACCAATAGAGCCGGATCAGCCAAGCATAGTCCTTCGGCCCAGCCTGCACCCCGGCCTTGCCGATGGCCTGACTGAACGCCGCAAATCTGGGATCGCTGAGCAAGGGCGTATGCCCAAAGATCTCGTGAAAGATGTCCGGCTCTTCAATATAGTCGAAATCCTCGCGTGAGCGGATGAAGGACGCCGCCGGAAACACCCTGTCAGCCAGCATCCCGAAGAAGGTCTTGAACCCGATCAGAGCCGGCACAGGCTGAACCCGCCATCCAGTTAGGTCCAACAAACGTTCCGAGATATCCGTGCAGGAGGGCACACGGGTCTTCGGCAACTCCAACCGTTTCAGGCCGTCGAGATAGTCACGCGCCATGTATTTCTGCACGTTGTCCTGCTGCGCCGCATAGAGATCGGCCCAAACTGCATCCTCTTCAGCCGTATACGCGATATGACCCTTCGCATCGGCGATTTTAGCGCGGTATTTCGTTGTTTTCGGCATCTTCTCCTCCCCTTCGCAGACATTCTATTCAAGGGAGATGGCGAATTCAGTTTCTCTGGATGGAGAAATCGACTAAAGTTGAAGTATTCATTTTGCGTCTGGAGAGAAATTGACACAAACATTTCAACCTGCTGATCTGGCCATCCTGCAACAGCTGCAAACCGATGGCCGACTATCGATGCAGGAGCTTGCAGACCGCACGGGCCTGTCTGCCTCGCAATGCTGGCGTCGGGTGCGGGATCTTGAGGCCTCAGGCGTTGTATCGGGCTACACTGCGCAGGTCCGCGCCAAGTCTGTCGGACTGAACGCCATTGCCTATATCCACGTCGCATTGCAGAGCCATCAGGAAGACAGCATCAACGCCTTCCTCCGTCTGGTTGAGACAGAACCTCAGATCGTGGAATGCGCGTCGATTACCGGAGATCATGACTTCCTCCTCAAGGTCTATGCCAAATCGCCCGAAGATCTTGAGCTTTTCATCATGCAGCGCCTTTTGAAGTCAGGCCTGGTACGTGACACCCGTAGCAACTTCGTGTTGCGCCAAACCAAAACTCGAGGGCCATTGCCAATTCTCTGACGCGCGCCAGCAAAAGCCGTTGAACCTGCCCGCCAGCCCTCCTATCGTGCGACGGCAGCAAATGACTCAGGACGACCCAATGACCGATCAAGTACCACACCCGATGTCTCCGCAAGATTGCCTTGTGGCGATCATGGTTGCGATCTCGGCGTCGGATGAGACGATCCGCACCGCCGAACTGGTCAAGATCGAAGGCGCGGTGAATATGCTGCCTGTTTTTGCGGGCTATGATATCGACCGCACGCGCCGGGTCTCGCAGATCGTGTTCGACCTGTTCGAGCAGGAAGACGGGCTGGATGCGCTGTTTGGCCTGATCCGAGAAAACCTGCCCGAACGCCTGAATGAAACCGCCTATGCGCTGGCCTGCGACGTAGCCGCCGCAGACGGTTCGCTGGCCGAGACCGAGCTACGTTTGCTGGAAGAAATCCGCTATGAGCTGAACATCGACCGTCTGCACGCAGCCGCGATCGAACGCGGTGCCCGCGCGCGCCACACGATTTAGGTTCAACTGCCGTAGAGAGACCCCCAGCGTTCAATCAGCGCCCGCTGAAGCTTGCGCGACCGGCGGTTCCAACTACGGGCACCTTCGGGACGCTCGCGTTGTTCGCGCGGGATCGTGGCGCGGTGGTCCACATCTGCGGTAAAGATCGCAAAGGCCAGTTCGGACCCGTCGGCCGTGGTTAGAAAGCCGCCAAGACCCGAGACGAAGTTCAGCGTTCCGGTTTTTGCATTCACCTTGATGGGGTGATCCTTGACCGCCCGACCCTGACTATCGGTCAGCGTGAAAGGCTTGAGCAAGGGCCGCAGCGCCCCGGTTTTGCGCGCAGCAACAAGCGCCTTCACCAAATCGCCGGGAGGCATGCGAGACGCATCACCCAGGCCCGAATGATCCACCATGGCGATTTGACTGGCCCCATAGCTCTCAGCCGCCCAGCGGTTCATCTCAGCCGCCGAGTCCGCCAGATCGCTCGGCCTGACCCCGCGTGCTTTAGTAGCCGCCATACCAACCATTTCTGCAGTTAGATTGGTCGAGTATTTCAGCATCCCTCTCAGGATGCTCTCCAACCGGTCGCTCTGGTGGACAACCAACGCAGTGCCTTTCGGGGTTTCCTGCGTGACTTGCACCCGACCCAGAACAATCCCGTTTGAGCGGGCAAGCGTGCGAAACACATCGCCCGCATAAAGCGCAGGTTTTCGAACGGGTAACCAACGTGCGCCGCCATTGCCTAGCGCGCCTTTGGCCACGGTCCAGCGGTCCTGACGTGCGCTGGGTTGATAGGTGTAGATCGGCAGGCTGCGCGGTTCCACCCGCATCACGGCCATATCGACATCCGGGCGGTACTTGGCGCTGCGCGCATCCATCGTGACGTTGTAACTCGTCCCGGCCCGCTTCCATTCGAAATGAACACGGTTGAAGTTCAAAGAAATTCCACTGATCGCCGGGCTATAGCCCAGATGATCTGGCTGCCCTGGGTCGATGCTGTACACGTAGGGCAAGGCTCCGTCATAGACTTTGAACGCCCCGCGAACTTCGGTCACCCCAGCCTCGCGCAGATTGGCTGCCATGCTTGCCAATGCATCAGTATCCAACAAAGGGTCGCCGCCACCGACAAGGATCAAGTCGCCTTTAAGAATGCCATTCTCAATTGGCCCATCCGCCAGAAGCTTGGTCTCAAAGCGATGATCTGGACCCAGTACGTCCAACGCATAGAGCGCGGTCAGCGCCTTGCCCACACTCGCCGGAGGCAACCCGGCCTCACCCCCCAGCGCCTCAAGCTGAGTGCCTGTCTCAACATCTGCCACAGCAAAGATCACATCGCCCCGCAGCCCGGCTGCGCGCACAAACCGCTCGGCCCCGGTCAGCTGAGGCCCTCGGGCCTGAGGCCGCAAGGATACCAAAGGCGCCTGCGCCATGGCAGCCGCAGGGATCGCAGATGCGCTCAACCCTGCCAGAAACAATCGGCGTGAAATAAGATCAACCATGGGTCAATTAAAATCCCAGAGATGAAATTTGGACAACCATTGCATGAGAATATGCAGGCAATGTGGCTATTCGGGCAACACTCCGTTTGCCCAGATGCCGCGATTGCGAAGTTCAGTTGAACTGAGATTGACCATCGGCACGTTCACGAAACACCATGCCGGCGCCTGCGCGCGTCCCAATAGATGCCGCGCCTGCCCGTCAATTCTGTAGGGTGCGTAGACCCGCGCCGCTGGCGACATCCGCGCGGAAATTCGATCCCCCGGTCGCGCCACAACGCCCACGGGGACGCTGTCCATGATCAGCCGCCAGTCCTTCCATTGGTGAAACTGCGCCAGATTGTCGGCCCCCATGATCCAGACGAACCGAACTTGAGGATAAAGCCGCCGGAGGACCGCCAGAGTATCCGCAGTCGCCCGCGTACCCGTCAGCGCCTCGATATCCGTAACGTCCACCCGAGGGTGCTGCATCACCGCCCGCGCGGCCTCTAACCGACGCGGCAAAGGCGCAGGCCCTTGCTGTTTCAGAGGGTTACCCGGAGAAACCAGCCACCACACACGATCCAAACCGAAAGCCTTCATCGCCTCAAGGCTGACATGCACATGACCTTGATGCGGAGGATCAAAGGACCCCCCGAACAGCCCAATGACCTGTCCGGGCCGAGCATATGGTATCTGGCTGCGCAACATCCTTTGCTGTTGTTCAGAAGTGAAGCAGCTTGTCAATCAATCGGTTGCACCGTGTCGCCCACCCGAACGCGTCCAGGGCGCACCACTTCCGCACACCACCCGCCATGCCCACGCACGGCGGAATAGCCGCCTTTTCCCAGCGCTTCCTCCATCCGGCTGCAAGGTGCGCAGATCACGGTAAAGCGCAGAACCGCCTCTCCTACCTGCACCTCGCGTCCTTTGAGCGCGGAGAGGTTAATCCCCGAAACCACCAGATTGCGCCGCAATATCTCTGGCGCGATCGGCCCTTGTCCAAGGTACGAGCCAATCGCTTCCAGATGCTCCTGCTGGATCAAAGTCAAAGCCCTCTTACCCGCTCGACTGCGATCTCCATCTAAAACATCAGCGGAAATCATAGCCTCACCTAAAGTGACGATCTCCGCCCGTCGGGCTGGACGCACTCCGATCCAATCGACCCGACCGGGCTTTGCCCAACCAGCAATCAATTCCGCAAGTTCTGACATCTCATGCGCCTCTCAAACCTTGGCCACTCTAGCCCACGCAAGGTCTACGCAAAAATCACGAAACCACCAGCTTGCCCCGCCCGCTCCGCTTGGATATCAAGCGTTTCAACCCAATTTCCCCGACCCAGAGGACGCGACATGGCCGCCTATCAATATGTCTACCACATGCAGGGTGTCTCAAAGACCTATCCCGGTGGCAAGAAGTGCTTTGAAAACATCCACCTGAGCTTTCTGCCCGGCGTGAAAATCGGTGTCGTCGGCGTCAACGGCGCGGGTAAATCGACACTGATGAAGATCATGGCCGGACTCGATACCGACTTCACCGGTGAGGCATGGGCGGCCGAGGGCGCCAAGGTGGGCTATCTGCCGCAGGAACCGCAGCTGGATGAATCGCTGTCGGTCCGCGAAAACGTCATGCTGGGCGTCGCGGCAAAAAAAGCCAAGGTGGACCGGTTCAACGAGATCGCCATGGAGATCGCCGAGAATTACTCGGACGAGTTGATGGAGGAAATGACCACCCTGCAGGACGCGATCGACGCGGAAAACCTGTGGGACCTCGACAGCCAGATCGACGTCTCGATGGAGGCGCTGCGCTGCCCGCCGGACGACGCAAACATCGCCAACCTCTCGGGTGGTGAGAAACGCCGCGTGGCGCTCTGCAAGCTGCTGCTGGAAGCGCCCGACATGCTGTTGCTTGATGAGCCGACTAACCACCTGGACGCCGAGACCATCGCTTGGCTGCAACAGCACCTGATCGACTACAAAGGCACCATCCTGATCGTCACTCACGACCGGTATTTCCTGGATGACATCACCGGCTGGATTCTGGAACTCGACCGCGGCCGCGGCATCCCCTACGAGGGCAACTACTCCGCGTGGCTGGAACAAAAAGCCAAACGGCTTGAGCAGGAAGCCCGCGAGGACAAGTCCAAGCAAAAGACCCTGCAACGCGAGTTGGAATGGATGCGTCAGGGTCAAAAGGCCCGCCAGGCCAAATCCAAGGCGCGGATCAACGCCTATAACGAACTGGCCGAGCAGTCCGAACGCGAAAAGCTGACCCGCGCCCAGATCGTCATCCCCAACGGCCAGCGCCTTGGCGGCAAGGTGATCGAGGTCGAGGGCCTATCGAAACACATGGGCGACAAGCAACTGATCGAAGGGCTGGACTTTGCCCTGCCCCCCGGCGGCATTGTCGGCGTCATCGGCCCCAACGGTGCCGGTAAATCGACGCTGTTCAAGATGCTCACCGGTCAGGAACAACCCGACAGCGGCACCATCACATTGGGCGACACGGTCGAGCTGTCCTATGTCGACCAGTCCCGCGACGACCTTGCCGACAACGACACCGTTTGGGAGGCAATCACCGGCGGCGCCGAGATCATCCAACTGGGCGACGCACAGGTCAATTCCCGCGCCTATTGCTCGTCGTTTAACTTCAAGGGCGGTGACCAGCAGAAAAAGGTCTCGCTGCTGTCAGGTGGTGAGCGCAACCGCGTCCACATGGCCCGCCTGCTGAAAGAGGGCGGCAACGTCCTACTGCTCGACGAACCGACCAACGATCTGGACGTCGAAACCCTGCGCGCGCTGGAAGACGCCTTGGTCGATTTCGCCGGCTGCGCCGTTGTGATCTCACACGACCGTTTCTTCCTCGACCGGATTTGCACGCATATTCTGGCGTTTGAGGGCGATGCCCATGTGGAGTGGTTCGAGGGTAACTTCGAGGATTACGAAGAGGACAAAAAGCGCCGTCTGGGACCAGACGCGCTGGAGCCCAAGCGCCTGAAGCATAAGAAGTTTGCGCGGTGATTTCCGCTTGAAATCAGTGCTCTAAGCTCCCATCAGGGGTCTATGAACACTACTTTTCGTTTCGCGAATTGGTCGCTAACGGCAATTGGGGCGCTAGCGACTTTCGTAGGTTTGTATGAGTATTTTTGGGCTACTAGAACTGCACCCTATATCAACACGCACATTACATCCTGTTCACCCGAACAAGTAAGCGACGGCCTCGGCAATCGCGAAGCTGAAAGGCAAGAATTTCTTCAGTTCTTGAACGACAATGCATGGTCTTTGGTAGTTCTCGACCTGATCGTGGATCATGATACGTGCGATCATCCTGATGCAATTTACTACTCAGCAGAGTTTCCGGGCGTAGTGGAGTTCGAACTTGGACACGATGATCGCCATCTTCCAAGTTTGGGAAGCCACGGTGAATATCGGCAGGTAGGCGACTTTCACGACAGATCGTGGCACTCCACTGTTAGGTTCGAACAAGAACGCTTTTTTGATGACGTTATCGCCAATAGTAGTTTTGGTGACGATAAAGGAGCGCACGGGATCGTCGGTGTATTCTTTATCTCAAACATGAGCCACGAAGAAGGTTTGAATCGGTATGTGATTGTCCCGGTTCGCTATTCGTCGAAGAATGCGCTCGTTTTTTCTTGCACCGTTGCGATTGAAAGTTCCAACAGCAAGTTCGCGCGTCTTGGAGCATATATCTCCGAATGTCTTTTCTAGTAACAAGCATAGGACTAGGTTTAACCCCATCCTAAGGTTCTCCGTACGTGCCCACGGTGATGTTGCCTCCACTATGGACCCACCCGACCCGCACGGATATCGCGATGGATCGACGAATACGGCCAATCGGTTGGATGTTGTACGAACTCATGCTTGACCGGATTGCTCCAACAATATGCCATGTGATTGCGGTAATCCGTTTCATCACAGATACGGTGCTTCCAAAACTTGCGTTGCCAAGAAGTCGCTTCGCGTTTGTTCTGCCGTAGACCGGGCTTCAGCTCGGTAAATCTGCCAGTTGTCACGACGCTCAGGTTTGACGTCGCGGGTGCCGGGCTGAATCCCGACCTACGACTTGTTTTGTTTACACGCATGGTTAATCGCGCTGTGATCGCGCCCAAACGCGTCGAGTAATCCGCATCCCCCGGTGGCGAACTCCAAATTGCGTGCAAACAATTGGGCAAGACCACAAACGCATCGCACCAGAAAGACAGCTCATATCGTGGCGCCCCAAAAGCCGCACGCGAATGCGCAACGTTTCGCACCAAAAAATCGGACGACCTGTCGGCCAAAGAGACAGTGAAGAAATACTTCGCTCCGAGTATTCGAACGCGGCGGTAGTTTCTCATAAAGGCATCCCAACGCGCTTATGGCTGCCAACGCGTTAACCGATTCAACCCTTGCCACATCCCCACCCCAATGCCATATCCAAAGAGCTAACGTTTTTCTATTTCGACCCACTGTCTCCTTCTACGGCGCTCAGTCATTCGATCCAGACCGACGACGCCAGGCTGCCGCATCCACGTGGGCAGCACTAAACAGGAGACACGGATATGCCTGCAGGCACCGTAAAATGGTTCAACACCACCAAAGGCTACGGCTTTATCGCACCCGAAGATGGCGGCAAAGACATCTTCGTTCACATCTCGGCTGTCGAGCGTTCGGGCCTGACCGGTCTGGCCGACAACCAGAAAGTCACCTACGAGCTGCGCTCGGGTCGTGACGGTCGCGAAAGCGCGGACAATATCGAGCTGGCGTAAGCCACTCAGACGGGCGAGGGTAAACCTCGCCCTTTTTTGTGGCCGTAAGGCCTCACATCACAATTTCGTAATATCTGCCCCATAATTGACCAATTAAGATATCATTCTTGCATTCGAGTGATGATTTTTCAGGTCAATTCAAGAGGCGCACATGTTCACACGTCGTGTTTTTCTGGCCGGAACGGCCCTGAGCCTTCTCCCCGGTATTGCCGTTGCCAAGAAGGCTGCCGAGTATGATCCCACACCGCAATTTGTCCGGATCAAAAAGCAGTTTCAGCCGGGGCAGCTGCTGGTCGTGCCACGATCATTCTACCTGTATTACGTGACCGAACCGCGCAAGGCGGTCCGCTATGGCTGTGGGGTCGGCAAAGCCGGGTTGGAGTTCACCGGTACTGCGACGATCGACGTCAAGAAGGAATGGCCCACCTGGCGTCCCACGCAAGAGATGATTGAGCGGGATCCGGTGGCCTATGCCCGTTTCAAGGATAACGACTATGTTCAGCCTGGCGGCGGCGACAATCCGTTGGGCGCGCGCGCACTCTATCTATTCCAGAACGGGGTAGACACCTATTTCCGTATCCACGGCACAACGCAGCCCCAGACGATCGGGCGGGCCGCGTCGAACGGATGTATCCGGATGATGAACGAACACGTGGTAGATCTCTACAACCGTGTGCCGATCGGAACGGTCGTCACAGTGGTTTGACGGCCCCTAGCCCTGTTCACCCGACATCTTGACCAGTTCCAGCACGGATGGGCCAAGCGCCTCAACAATCCGCGCGACGCCTTGGGCATTCGGGTGAATCCTATCAGGCTGCATGTATTGGCTGACTGCGTTCGGATCACCACTCGAGGCGAGACCGTCAAAGAAACTCTCGGCGTAGAGGACATCAAACTGTTCAGCCAAATCCGGGTAGATCGTGTCGAACGCCTGTTTGTAGTCCGGACCATAGTTGCCGGGGGCCTGCATGCCGATCAGCAAAACGTCGACATCGCTTGTTTCAGCCGCGCTCAGGATTGCGGTCAAGTTGGCGCGCGACAGATCGGGATCGAGACCGCGTAGCAAGTCGTTGCCACCCAGCGCAACGATCATCGCGTCCACATCCGGCGTCAAAGTCCACTCGACCCGCGCCGCGCCGCCCGCCGTTGTATCCCCCGAGACACCTGCGTTGATCAAACGAACCTCGGCCCCGTTCGCCTGCAGCCAGCGTTCCAGCTGTGGGACAAACCCATCCTGTTCGACCAGCCCATAGCCTTGGGTTAGCGAATCCCCCAATGCGGCAATCACCACAGGCTCGGCTGTTGCAGTATAGCCCCAACTGACAAACAGCCCTGAAACCAGAACCTTGCGCAGAGCTACAAACGCTCCATATCCCAATTGACTGCCCTCCGATGGAAAGACCGATGACTTCAGCTGTTCTTACGCTCCAAAATGCCTCTTTGTCTCTAGATGGCAATGCCGGGCGGGTCGATATCCTGCATGAAATCTCTCTGTCCGTGACGAAGGGTGAGAGTCTGGGGCTGATCGGGCCATCCGGGTCGGGCAAATCTTCGCTGCTGATGCTGATGGGCGGGTTGGAGCAAGCGACCGGCGGTTGCGTCTCGGCTTTGGGTCAGGATCTGACGACAATGGATGAAGATACTCTGGCCCGCTTTCGACGCGACACGATGGGTATCGTGTTCCAGAACTTCCACCTGATCCCCACCATGACGGCACTGGAAAACGTCGCCACCCCATTGGAGCTGGCTGGCCACAAGGACGCATTCACACGCGCGGAGGAGGAACTCGACACCGTCAGCCTGTCCCATCGGCGCGACCATTATCCGGCGCAATTGTCCGGGGGTGAGCAGCAGCGTGTTGCCCTGGCCCGCGCCTCGGCCCCGCGCCCTCAGATCCTTCTGGCTGATGAGCCGACGGGCAATCTGGATGAAACCAACGGTGCCGCAATCGTCGATCTACTGTTCGGTCTGCGGGACAAGCACGGCGCGACCTTGGTGTTGGTTACGCACAGCCCATCACTGGCGGCGCGCTGCGACCGCGTTGTGCGCCTGCGCGACGGCCGCATCTCGGATGAGACCAAGCAAGAGGCAGCGGAATGAGCCTGCGACTGGCCGGACGGCTGGCACGTCGTGAACTGCGCGGAGGCCTCCGCGGCTTCCGTATCTTCCTCGCCTGTCTCGCCCTTGGGGTTGCCGCCATCGCTGCGGTCGGCACGGTCCGCTCGGCCATCCAGACAGGGTTGACCCAGGAAGGGGCCGCCTTGCTGGGCGGAGACGCGCAGCTTGAGTTCACCTATCGCTTTGCCAGCGACGAAGAACGGCGCTGGATGGACGAGACAGCGCAACTGGTATCCGAGGTTGTCGATTTCCGGTCTATGGCTGTCGCCGCGCAAGACATCGGAACCGAGCGGGCCCTGACACAAGTCAAAGCGGTGGATGGCACTTATCCCTTAGTGGGGTCTGTCACTCTTGCCCCGGAGATGCCTCTGGACGACGCTTTTGCGGGCGCAGAGGGCCTGCCCGGTGCCGCCATGGCCCCCGCATTGATCGACCGGATGGGGCTGACGATCGGAGATCGCTTCGCCTTGGGCACGCAGGAGTTTGTCCTGATGGCGGCCCTGCGTCATGAGCCGGACGGTGCGGCGGACGGTTTCGCACTAGGGCCAAGGACACTGGTCCGAACCGAAGACTTGCAGGCCTCGGGCCTATTGGCGCCTGGCACGCTATTTTCGACCAAATACCGTCTCGATCTGCCCAGAGGCACTGATCTTGGAGACCTCTCCCAGCAGGCCAAGGAGGCCTTCGATGGCACCGGCATGCGCTGGACCGATGCCCGCAACGGGGCACCTGGCATCACTGAATTCGTCAACCGCCTCAGCGCGTTTCTGGTTCTGGTCGGTCTTTCGGGGCTGGCAGTCGGTGGCATAGGCGTATCCGCAGCCGTCCGCGCGTACCTGTCGCAGAAGACCGAAACCATCGCTACCTTGCGCACCTTGGGGGCCGACCGCGCGACGATCTTTCAGACCTACATGATCCAGATCGGGCTCTTGTCAGGCATCGGAATAGCAATCGGCGTCACATTGGGCGGGGTCTTGCCGCTGGCCTTGGCTCCGATGATCGAAAGCCTGCTGCCGATCCCGGCGGTTTTCGCCGTCTACCCGCAAGCCTTGGCCGAGGCTGCGATCTACGGCATTTTGACCGCTTTCCTGTTTACCCTCTGGCCACTGGCCCGCACCGAGGAGGTGCGCGCCGCCACCCTGTTCCGCGATGCGCTGACCACGGCCCGCGCCCTCCCCCGACCCATCTATGTCGTGACCACCAGTTTCGGGCTGCTCCTGCTGATCGCAATCGCCGCGTGGTTCAGCGGCTCGGCCCGACTGACGCTCTGGACCAGCGC
Source organism: Ruegeria sp. CL3 (assembly GCF_056536505.1). Classification (NCBI taxonomy): domain Bacteria; kingdom Pseudomonadati; phylum Pseudomonadota; class Alphaproteobacteria; order Rhodobacterales; family Roseobacteraceae; genus Ruegeria; species Ruegeria sp. CL3. The sequence continues at coordinate 73,981 of NZ_JBQFPT010000006.1, forward strand.
CGGCTTGGTGGGCGCGCTCATCCTGCTGTCCCTGTCGGCCATCGCCATCGGTCGCATCGCCCGCGCTGGCAAACCCGCCGTGCGTGGCCGCCCTGCCCTGCGATGGGCGCTTTCGGCTATTTCCGACCCGCGCGAGGGCGCGGCATCGGTTGTCTTGTCCCTCGGTCTCGGCCTGTCTGTTCTGGCAGCCGTCGGGCAGATTGACGGGACCTTACGCAATGCGATCTCAGGCAACTTGCCTGACGTCGCGCCATCCTATTTCTTTGTCGACATCCAAAAGGACCAGATGCCGGGCTTCACCGAGCGTCTTGAGACCGACCCATCCGTCAGCCGCATCGAAAGCGCGCCGATGCTGCGCGGCATCATCACCCAGATCAACGGACGCCCCGCGCGCGACGTTGCCGGGGACCATTGGGTTCTGGAAGGCGACCGGGGCATCACCTACTCGACTCACCCGCCCGAAAACGCCCGCGTCACAGCAGGCGATTGGTGGGCCGAAGACTATTCCGGAGAACCGCAGGTCAGCTTCGCCGCTGAAGAGGCCGCGGAGATGGGCCTGACCCTTGGGGATGAACTGACGGTCAACATCTTGGGCCGAGATATCACGGCCCGCCTGACCTCATTGCGCGAGGTTGACTTTTCGACGGCAGGCATGGGCTTCATAATGTCGATGAACCCCTCGGCGCTGGCCGGGGCACCACACAGTTTCATCGCCACTGTCTATGCTGAGGAACAGGCCGAAACCGCGATCCTGCGCGATCTGGCCGACCAATACCCCAACATCACCGCGATCCGGGTGCGGGACGCGATTGACCGGGTGTCGGGCCTGTTGGCCGGGTTGGCGGCGGCAACCTCCTATGGGGCAGGCGTCTCGCTTTTGACCGGGTTTCTGGTCCTGATCGGTGCAGCCGCCGCCGGAGAGCCCGCGCGACGCTACGAGGCTGCCGTTCTGAAAACACTCGGGGCGAACCGGCAGCGTATCCTGTTCAGCTTTGCTCTGCGCGCTGTCTTGCTGGGAGCGGCCGCTGGGGGAGTCGCCCTTCTGGTCGGAATTCTGGGGGGCTGGGCCGTCGCCACCTATATCTTCGACACCGGCTATACGGTTATCTGGCCTTCAGCCGTTGGCATCGTATTGGCCGGAATGGTCGTGACACTGGGTGCAGGGCTTGCATTCGCTCTACGTCCGCTATCGGTAAGACCGGCCCGCATCCTTCGCGCCAGCGATTGACCCCTTAGCGCACGCAGGCGACGGGTTGCAGGATTTTCAACAAAGGATCGTTGTCGCAAACCAAAGCATCCAATGTGATTTCGTCAAGTGAGGCGTAAAATACCTCAGCCGCGTCTTTCAGCGCCAGCTTCAATCGACACGCATCGGTCAGAGGGCAGGTGTTGTCGGCATCCGCAAAACACTCGGCAATCGGCAATGCGCCTTCCACATCGCGAAACACAGCCCCCACCCGGATCTCATCTGCCGAGTGCGCCAGCGACATGCCCCCATTGCGACCCCGTTGGGTGCTCAGATAGTTCAACTGGCTCAACTGGTTGATCACCTGGGCCAGATGGTTTTCGGAAATGTTGCAAACCTCGGCGATCTCGGCCTTGGTCACCAGCCTGTCGGGATGTGCCGCGCAATACATCAACAGGCGCACGGCAATATTCGTCCGTTTGGTAATCCGCATAAGGGCCTCCCTAAATCAATGATGTGATCTTATTGCATGTCCGGCAAAAAAGCGGTTTGACATACATCAATCGACCCAAAGGACATCCCGCGCTGATGGCAGACCCCTATTTCTTTGGCTATGGCAGCCTCGTGAACCTGGCCACACATGACTTTCCCGATCCCCGGCCAGCAAAGCTCAAAGGTTGGCGACGGGCATGGAAACACACCGACTTGCGTTCGGTCGCGTTCCTGACGGCAGTCCCTGATCCTGACTCCGAGATCGAAGGAATGATCGCCCATGTGCCCAAAAACGACTGGGCCGCGCTGGATGAGCGTGAGTGGGCCTATGACCGCATTCCCGCCACAGGATCTATCGACCATACTCTGACCCACGAGGTAGAGATCGCCGTCTACGCCGTTCCCAAAGGTCAGCACACTGAACCGACGAACCGGCATCCGCTGCTTCTCAGCTATATCGATGTCGTGGTTCAAGGCTATCTGCGCGCCTTTGGCGTAGACGGGGCCGATCGGTTCTTTGCCACCACCGACGGATGGGACGCGCCCATCCTCAACGACCGCGCCGAACCCCGCTACCCGCGCCATCAGCAGTTGAGACTGCACGAAACCGAGTTTGTGGACACCCGCTTGAGGGGCCTGTCAGTAAACCTCATCCACACCCTGTAAAAAAGGCCGGGTTCTTCCTCCAGCCCTTCTTCTGTTCAAAAATACCTCCGCCGGAGGGTGAGGGGCGTCCCGGAAACTGTCCGGCGGACAGTTTCAGCCTCGAACGGGCGGAGCCCCGGTCTGCGCCGTCAGGCGCGTTTCCTATCCCCGCGCGCGGATCACTTGCAACAGAGGCAACAGCGCCGCCATTTCCGGCCCGCGCTCCATCCCGGTCAGCGCCTTGCGCAGTGGCATGAACAGGCCCTTGCCCTTGCGGCCCGTGGCCTCTTTGACGGCCTTGGTCCAAGTGCCCCACGTTTCACCATCAAACGGACTTTCCGGCAATAGCGCAATCGCCTCGGCGATGAAATCTTGATCCTCATCCGCGATCAGAGGCTCGGCCCCATCCCGGCAAAGCTCCCACCAGCCCTTGAGATCGGTCAGAGTGGTGATGTTCTCGCGCGCCATGGCCCAGAACGGCTCGGCCAGGTCAGCCGGAACGCCGACCTCGGCAACGGCGTCTGCAACATCGGCCAGCGGCAGCGATTGCAGGTGCTTCGCGGTCAGCGGGAACAGGTCCTGTACATCGAACTTGGTCGGAGCTGCGCCAAAACGGTTGATATCGAACCCATCGATCAGCTCGGCCATCTCGGACCGCAGCTCAACCGGATCAGACGAGCCCAAACGCGCCATCAAGCTCAGCAAGGCCATCGGCTGGACGCCCTGCTCTCGAAGATCGCGCAGCGCCAGTGTGCCCAGACGTTTCGACAGCGCCTCACCCTGGGGGCCGGTCAGCAGCGAATGGTGGGCAAAGCGCGGGCAAGTGCCACCCAGCGCCTCGATGATCTGAATCTGCGTTGCGGTGTTGGTGACGTGGTCCGAGCCGCGTACCACATCGGTCACGCCCATCTCGGTATCGTCCACGACAGACGCAATCGTATAAAGCACCTGCCCATCGCCCCGGATCAGAACCGGATCAGAGACCGAGGCCGCATCAATCGAGATGTCGCCCAGAATGCCGTCCTTCCACTCGATCCGCTGGTGATCCAGTTTGAAGCGCCAGACGCCATTGCCACGCTCAGCACGCAGGGCGTCTTTCTCGGCCTCGCTGAGGTTCAACGCGGCTCGGTCATAGACCGGCGGCTTGCCCATGTTCAGCTGCTTCTTGCGCTTGAGGTCCAGCTCGGTCGGCGTCTCAAACGCCTCATAGAAACGACCCATCTCGCGCAGCTTGTCGGCAGCCTCGGCATAGCGGTCCAGACGTTCGGACTGACGCTCAACCCGGTCCCAGTGCAGACCCAGCCATTCCAGATCCTGTTTGATCGCGTCGACATATTCCTCTTTCGAGCGCTCAGGATCGGTATCGTCGATGCGCAGGATGAAGGTGCCGCCTGCCTTGCGGGCGATCAGGTAGTTCATCAGAGCGGTGCGCAGGTTGCCCACATGGATGTAACCGGTGGGCGACGGGGCGAAACGGGTGGTTGTCATGGGTGTCTCCTGTTGGCGCGGCTCTTGTCACAAAGGCGCGTTTTTGTCCAGCAGGCGTTTCGGATGGCTCGGTTCCTGCGCCCCCCAGATCGCAAGATGAACAAATATTAACACGCAATGTTCATCCACGCAGACTAAGTACCGGTGTATAAAGTGGCACGCGACCCGAAGCGAACTACCTTTTTCGCTGGCGTTCTCACAGGGAGACTAAGAAATGGCCATCAATTTAACACGCAGAGCGGCCCTGGGCGCCGCAGCAGCCCTTCCATTTGCATCCGCAGCGACCCCTCTTTTGGCGGCCGGAGCCGAGACAAAGGCGAACTCGACCATCGCAAGATCATTCCAGCTGGGCGACTTCACGGTCACAACCCTGTTGGATGGCAGCCTGCCACGCGACGGCGCGCAGGAAATCTTCGGTGGCGGCGCCTCGGATGAGGAATTCGCCAAAGTATCAGCCGAAAACTTCATCTCGCCTGACGTGGCACAGTTCTTTTTCACGCCGACTCTGGTGAACACAGGCTCGGAGCTGATCTTGTTCGACACCGGACTTGGTCAGGGCGGCATTCAGGCCGCTTTGGCAGATGCAGGTGTCACGCCTGATCAGATTAACGTGGTCGTGCTGACCCATATGCACCCGGACCATATCGGCGGCATGACCACCAATGACGCGCCGACATTCCCCAATGCCCGCTATGTCACTGCGGCACCCGAATATGATTTCTGGTCCGCTCAGGAAGCCGGGAACCGGGTCGGCGATCTGGTTGCTGCCAAAGTCACCCCACTGGCCGAGAAGATGAGTTTTATTGAGGATGGCGGAGACGTAGCCTCGGGCGTGACGGCGATGGTGACCTTTGGGCATACACCCGGTCACATGGTCTATCACCTGGAAAGCAACGGCCAGCGTCTAATCCTGACAGCGGACCTTGCCAATCACTATGTCTGGTCCTTTGCGCACCCTGAATGGGAAGTACGGTTCGACATGGACAAAGCTGCCGCAACAGAATCACGCCGCAAAATTTTGGGCCTGCTGGCCACCGACAAGGTGCCGATGATCGGCTATCACATGCCCTTCCCGGGCGCTGGCTATGTCGAGACCCGTGGCGACGGATTCCGCTTTGTACCCGTCAGCTATCAAATGATGGGCTAAGCCTTCAATACCCTGGGTCCGGCCGGACCTTTGAGCCATCGGTAAATCGAGACAGGCGAAACGCGGCCGGATCCACACAGGGCGTTCTGTGCATGACCAGATCTGCCATCAACAGGCCCGCACCGGGGCCGATGCCGAAACCGTGGCCGGAAAATCCGGTGGCAATGAACAGGCCCGGCAGATCATCAACCGACGACATCACCGGGATTGCGTCTGGTGTCACGTCAATCATCCCCGCCCAGCTTTGGACGATCTCGGCCTGCTCCAGCGCCGGATAACTCTTTCGCGCATTCGCCCATGCGCCACGGATGACCTTTTGCGATGGCTCCGGATCCAGAACGCGGCAATGTTCGAACGGAGTCACATCGGTGGGCAGCCAGCGCCGATCTTCGCGCGCCTCGGTCGCCCACCGGCCTGACAGGCGAAAGCGCAGCGATCTCCATTCCTGAGCGAATGCTGGCAGGAACTTGAGGGCCAGCCGGAAACTGTCGGGCACGATATCCACCGTGTTTTCATGACCCGAGGCGATGGTATAGCCGCCATCCTCCCGCTTTCGGATTGCAAACCCATCCGACCACAGCGCGACCTCGGGCCCCTCGACCACCGGCGACACGCGCATGACTGTGTTCAACACCTTCAATTGAGGCAAGTCGATCCCGGCATTTCCCGCAAACAGTCGCGACCACGCCCCTCCGGCCAAAACAACCCGGTCACACGCCACGCGGCCCCGTTCCGTGAAAACTCCGGCGACGCGGCCCGCTTGCATATCGACGCTACGGACGGCGCAATTGGTCATGACGATCGCTCCGCGATCACGCGCGGCCTCAGCGATGGCGGGGGCGGCCCATTGCGGCTCGGCCCGACCGTCTTGCGGCATATAAAGACCGCTTGAGATATCCGACTGCGCCCCGGGCATCAGCTCAGCCAATTCGGCACCAGCAACGATCCGCGCGCCAGTGTCCAAGCCATCGACATGGCGCATCCAACTTTCAAGATTGTTTGCTTCTCGTTGGCCTGAGGCTCCGAACAGAATCCCCGACTGCGTGTAACCTGTCTGACGCCCGGTCCGGCCATCCATCCCTCGCCAAAGGCGCAGCGACTCTTGCATCAGAGGGATTTCCCTCGGGTCGCGCATACCAAGACGCACCCAACCCCAATTGCGAGAGCTTTGCTCGCCCGCGATCTGACCCTTTTCACAGAGCAGGACCGAAACGCCCCGCTCGGCCAGTTCCAAGGCCGTCGATACACCGATAATACCGCCGCCAATCACGACGACATCGACTTGTTTCGGCAATGAAAGATCGGAATCGAAGACAGTAGGCTTGGGACCGGGCATCAAAAGCTCATGGACAATCGCATGGACCGCCATGGAGACCGACCACTGCGCCACTGGCAACCGGTTTTTTGAGGATCACAACAGGATTGTGCAGACCTGTGGCGCGCACGCCAAAGGTGCCGCGAAACACGCCGCACCTTTTACGACTTTAGCCTGGTGATTTACGCAGCGCCTGACAGCTCAGCCCATTTCTGACGCAGATTGGCCGAGAACCCGCTGACCTTGGGCTTTGACCCGGTCCGGACCTCTTCCTGAGGGACGAGATCAGGGAACTCAGGCCGCTTCATCGGCGCGACATTCTGCTGACCTGCATCTTCCCTCAGCATGTCCGCAATGGCCGCATCCAGTTTCTCCTCGTCCAACTCTTGGGGAGGAGATTCCATCGTATTCAGCGCACGCGGCGCGTGAAGCGATTTATCATATTGCTCATTCATCGTAACACCACACTGTTCACTCAGACATCCCACCCGGATGTGGCGTCGTCAGGCTAAAAACAGTTTGCCATGACCCTGCGCCCCTCGCAGCAATACGTCACACCCGCCTCACATGAGGCAATATCCAAGCATAAATGTGGCGGAAAAATGTCGCAAAAACAAGGACAGCCTGCGGATCACCCCGGAAAATGAACGGGGCACGCGCTCTATCGGAAACAATGCAAGAGATCAGGGCAACACTAAACCACAAACGGGAAACAATGAGCCTTATTTACCCCTGATCACGCCAACGATTCACGATCGGATAGCGACGATCCAACCAGAAGGCCCGGCTGGTCAGGCGCGTGCCGGGGGCGGATTGGAACCGTTTATACTCGCTGATGTAAATCAGATGCTCGACCCGTTTAGCATCGGCCTCATCGAAACCGGCCGCAACACAATCGGCGATTGAGCCATCCTGATCGACCAGGATATCCAGAATGCCATCCAGAACCGGATAGTCCGGCAGGCTGTCGCTGTCTTTCTGATCTTCGCGCAGCTCGGCGCTTGGGGGTTTGTCGATGACCGACGGTCGGATGACCTCGCCTTCAGGCCCCATCATCCAGTCGCGATGATTGGCGTTGCGCCAGCGGCAGGTCTCGAACACGCGGGTTTTGTAGAGGTCCTTGATCGGGTTATAGCCCCCGTTCATGTCGCCGTAGATGGTAGCATAACCAACCGCAACCTCGGATTTGTTACCGGTGGTCAAAAGCATCTCACCAAATTTGTTCGAGATCGCCATCAGCAACACGCCGCGCAGGCGGGACTGGATGTTCTCTTCGGTCAGATCGGCATCGCGACCGGTGAACAGAGGCGCCAGAGTCTCGGTCACCGCCGCGCGGCTGTCCGAGATCGGCACATAGTCATAGTGAACACCCAGTGCCTTGGCGACCGCCTCGGCATCGTCCAGCGAGGCCTGGCTGGTGTATTCCGATGGCAGCATCACGCAGCGAACATTTTCAGCGCCAAGCGCGTCGACGGCAATGGCCGCAACCAGGGCTGAATCGACCCCGCCTGACAGCCCGAGAACCGCTTTTTTGAAACCGGTCTTACCCATGTAGTCACGCAAGGATTGGACCATGGCGCGGTAGTCTTGCTCCCACACATCCGGTTGGGGGACGATCTCGGCCGGAACGATGCGCCAGCCGTCATCGCCACGCTCAAGGTCCACGTGGCGTATCGCTTCGTCGAATACGGGCATGCGGAATGCAAGCTCACCACCCGGATTCAGGCCGAAGGTTGCCCCGTCAAAGACCTGATCATCCTGCCCGCCAACCATGTTCAGATAGATCAGCGGCAGGCCGGTCTCGACCACGCGGGCCACCATGTGGTTCAGGCGCACATCGTATTTATCACGAAAATAGGGCGAGCCGTTGGGGATCAGTAGAAACTCGGCCCCGGTTTCCTCCAGCGTCTCAGCCACGTCCGGGTGCCAGCCATCTTCACAGATTGGACTACCGATGCGGAAATTGCCCACCGAGTACGGCCCACCCAGCGGGCCGGAATCATACAGACGCACCTCATCGAACACAGTTTCGTTCGGCAGATGGTGTTTCAGGGACTTGCTGGTGATTCGGCCGCCATTCAGAATCAGATAAGCGTTGTAGAGGCGCCCGTCCTCAACCCACGGCCCGCCGATGGCAATGGCAGGACCCTCCGCACAATCCACAGCTAGAGCCTCGATCGCGGCCACGGCAGCGCGGTGAAACACGGGTTTCATCACAAGGTCCTGCGTGTTGTAGCCGGTGATGAACATCTCGGGGAAGGCGACAATATCCGCCCCGGCCTCGCGGGCCTCCTGCCACGCTGCGCGCGCTTTGGCGGCATTGCCGGAAATATCCCCCACGGTGGGGTTAAGCTGCGCCAGAGTGATGCGGAAACGGTCGGCCATGCTGCCCTCTTGCCTTCGTCAGTCCATTTGCATTTAGCAGATCACCGCGCGAGTGAAAGGGCCATGCGGCAAAAGCCGTTGCTCTGCCCGTGACGGTCCCTTAGTTTTGCGCCGAAGAAAGCAAGCAATGATGACCGGGCAGGCAGGAACAACAATGGATGTTATCCGCAATTCGATTGCTGCAGGGGCCATGACCCTGATCGCAGCGGCAGCCTTTGCACAGGACGGAACCGTCATCGTCAAGGATGACGAGGTCGGAGGTGTCTATGAAGGCACCTTCCTGAACGGCTTGCGGCACGGGACCGGGTCGTATCGGCTACCCAACGGCTTCGAGTATTCGGGCGAATGGATCGAGGGCAAGATTCAGGGGCAAGGCACGGCGCGTTTTGCGAATGGCGCGATCTATGAAGGTTCCTTCGCCGATGGCCAGCCGGACGGCCAGGGCAAGATCACCTATCCCGATGGCGGCACCTATGAGGGGACGTGGTCCAACGGGGCCATCAACGGAACCGGCGTGGCCCAATATGCCAATGGCCTGCGATATGAAGGCGAGTTCAAAGACGCGCGCCATCACGGCAAGGGAACTCTGTCCGACCCCAACGGCTATTCCTACGAAGGTGACTGGGTCGACGGTGAAAAGCAAGGCATGGGCAAGATCACCTCGGCCGATGGCTCGGTCTATGAAGGTGAGATCGAACAGGGCCAGCGCCATGGTCAAGGTCGTCTGGTTCAGTCGGACGGCGTTGAATATGACGGTCAGTGGCAGGACAACGTGATGACAGGCACCGGGCGGCTGACGCTGGCCAACGGAGATGTCTACGAGGGCGCATTGCTGGAAGGGCGCCGTCAGGGCAAAGGCAAAGAAACCTATGCCAACGGCAACGTCTATGAGGGCGACTACGAAGACGATCAGCGCCACGGCAAAGGCACTTTCACCGGAACGGATGGCTACAGCTACACAGGCGACTGGTCCCGTGGTCAGATCGAAGGTTTTGGCGAGATTACCTATCCCGACGGCTCAACTTATATCGGCGAACTCAGTGCGGACCTGCCGCATGGCAAGGGCCAGAACACCTATCCCGACGGCACCGTCTATGATGGTGAGTGGGTTGCGGGTGTCTTCGAGGGCCGAGGCAAGGCCACATACCCAAACGGCGTCGTCTATACCGGCGAGTTCCGGAATGCGGTCAGCCACGGCACCGGCGTCGTCACCTTTGCCAATGGCTACCGTTATGAGGGCGAATGGGTCGATGGCGCGCGGCAGGGCAAAGGCAAGGCCAGCTACGCGGACGGCACGATCTATGACGGAGATTTCCTGAACGGCAAGCGCCACGGCAAAGGCACGATCACAACGCCCAGCACCTTCACCTACACGGGCGATTGGGTTGACGGCAAAATCAGCGGAGTGGGTGTCGCGACCTACAGCACAGGCGACGTTTACGAAGGCGGTTTCCTCGACAACAAACGCCACGGCGAAGGCACCATGCGCTATGCCAACGGCCAAGAGGAGACTGGCGTGTGGGACAATGACGCCCTGCCCGCGCAAAGCGCAGCAGAAGAAGCGCCCGCGCAAGAGGATCAACCCGCTCAGGCCGAAAACGCTGAGGAACCAGCGCAGGCTGAACCCTCCGACGGCTAACCCGCTACCACGGAACGGGTTTTCCGGCCCAGTCGAAGAACCCACCCGTGTCATCACTCGTCAGACCGCTGACCACGTTCAGCAGGTTCATCGCGGCCTCTTCAGGCTCCACCGCCGGATGCCGACCAAGGTATTTCTGCGTGAAGGCCGTTTTGACAGTGCCGGGATGCAAAGACACGCAGATCGCCTGTTTGTGCGTGCGCGAAAGTTCGATCGCCGAGGTATGGACGATCTGATTCACCGCAGCTTTTGCGGCCCGGTAGCTGATCCAACCCCCGATCCGGTTGTCTCCGATCGACCCCACACGCGCCGACAGAACACCAAAAACAGATCGCCTGTCGCGTGGTAGCAATCTGTGCGCACGGCTGAGGACCAGGGCCGGGCCAACCGAATTCAACGCAAACTGATCCATCATGGCCTGCGCAGATACAGTGCGGATCGTCTTTTCCGGCTCTGCCCCGTTGATCTCCAACGCGCCAGAAACCACCAGAACCAGATCGAACGGGTCAGGCAAGTCATCCAAAACCTTCAGCGCCTGTTCCGGTTGGGTCAGGTCAAACCCGTCAACCGACCGGGACAGGCTAGTCACCTGCATCCCGTGCTCCTCAAGACGCGTGCAAAGCGCCGAGCCAATTCCGCCAGAGGCACCTATAACCAAAGCTGTTTTCATCTCTAACGACCTAGCGGCGGCAATGGCTGGATCAATGATGGGTCCCTAAGAATTCGCACAGAAAGGACCACGTCCTAATTTTGGTTCTTTTCATTCCGCGCAAGCTGGGTATAACCTCATCCTCATGATCAACCGCGCAGATATCCTTGTTGCCGACACCGCCCTTCGCGGTCCGTCGCTGCGTGGCCTACTGATCCTAATCCGCCTCTGAGCGTGCCAACCGGCGCGCCCGCTCAGAGGAGGACGCTAGCGCGCCAAGAGGCTTTAGGACAGAAGAAGAAAGAGAACCCCATGACTAACGTGACCGACCAAGACCGCGTCTTGATCTTCGATACCACTTTGCGCGACGGCGAGCAGAGCCCCGGCGCAACCATGACCCACGACGAAAAGCTCGAGATTGCCGAGCTGTTGGACGAAATGGGCGTCGACATTATCGAAGCCGGTTTCCCCATCGCATCCGAGGGCGACTTCAAGGCCGTTTCCGAGATCGCGCAACGGTCGAAAAACAGCCGTATCTGCGGTCTGGCCCGTGCGAACTTCGCCGACATTGACCGCTGCTGGGAGGCGGTGAAACACGCCGAGAAGAACCGTATTCACACCTTCATCGGCACATCCCCCCTGCACCGCGCCATTCCGAACCTGACGATGGATGAGATGGCCGAGAAGATCCACGAAACCGTCAGCCATGCGCGCAACCTGTGTGAAAACGTGCAATGGTCGCCAATGGATGCGACGCGGACCGAGTGGGACTACCTCTGTCGTGTGATAGAGATTGCGATCAAAGCAGGCGCAACCACGATCAACATCCCTGATACGGTGGGCTACACCGCCCCTGTCGAGTCCGCCGACCTGATCAAACGCCTGATCGAGACCGTACCGGGCGCGGATGAGGTGATCTTTGCCACCCACTGTCACAACGACCTCGGCATGGCGACCGCGAACTCTCTGGCCGCTGTTGCAGGCGGTGCGCGTCAGATCGAATGCACCATCAACGGTCTGGGCGAACGCGCGGGCAACACGGCTTTGGAAGAGGTCGTGATGGCGTTGCGCACGCGCAACGACATCATGCCGTGGCACACGGGCATCGACACCACCAAGATCATGCATATCTCGCGCCGCGTGGCGACCGTGTCGGGCTTCAACGTGCAATTCAACAAGGCCATCGTCGGCAAGAACGCCTTCGCGCATGAAAGCGGCATTCATCAGGATGGGATGCTGAAGAACCGCGAAAACTTCGAGATCATGCGCCCCGAGGACATCGGCCTCTCCGGCACCTCTCTGCCCTTGGGCAAGCACTCGGGCCGCGCCGCGCTGCGCGACAAGCTCGAGACGTTGGGATTTGACGTCGGTGACAACCAGCTCAAGGACATCTTCGTACGGTTCAAGGATCTGGCTGACCGCAAGAAAGAGGTGTTCGACGACGACTTGATCGCCTTGATGACCATGGACGAGCATGACGACTACCTGCAGCTTGTTTCGATGAAAGTGACCTGCGGCACCGGTGGTCAGGCCGAGGCAACTGTTGAGCTTGAGATGGACGGCAAGGACATCATCGCCACCGAACATGGCGACGGGCCTGTGGATGCAACGTTCAAAGCGATCCGCGCGATCTACCCCAACACAGCCCGGTTGCAACTGTATCAGGTCCATGCCGTCACCGAAGGCACCGACGCGCAAGCCACAGTCTCGGTCCGCCTGAGCGAAGACGGCATGATCGCAACCGGCCAATCGGCCAACACAGACACGGTCGTTGCGTCAGCCAAGGCCTACATCCACGCGCTGAACCGCCTGATTGTTCGTCGCGAGAAAACAGGCCCCGGCGCAGACATGCGTGAGATCAGCTACAAAGACCTAACCTAGAAACGGCAAAGGGCTCCCGCACCCGCGGCGGCCCTGCTTCGCCGACCCACCTTGGGTTTTGGGCCCGGCAGCGCGTCTGCGGCGCGCTGCCGGGCCCAACGCGTTTGACGGCATCTTTGATGCAGGCAACCGGAGCGGGAGCTTTGCTTGCTCCTCTCCAAGACCTCAGAGTTGTTTGAACAACGCGGACAGTCTGCGGGTTTCCTGATCCAAACCAAAAGGCGCGTTGATCACGAACATTCCCGATCCGACCATCCCATGCCCTTTGCGTGCTGCGGGAAATGTCACCTGGTGTTTCAACACCTTCGGGAAATCCTGAGACGTCAGCGCTTCCACCATCGGTTTTTGACGACCGTCCTTCAGGATCGGATACCACAAAGCGATCACGCCCACATTCCATTTGCGATGCAGCTTGACGATGATCCCCGGCAGGCGGTCATATTCAGCCTTCACCTCGTAGCTTGGGTCAATCAACAGCATGCCCCGTCTGGGCGTCGGAGGCAGTAGGGACTGTGCCAGCTCATACCCGTCCTGCTTGTAAACGCGCGTATTGCCCCCTGGCACTGCCAGAGACAATGCCGTGTATTCCTGCGGATGTAATTCGGCTAGGTGAAGACTGTCCTGCGACCGCAGCAAGCTGGCCGCAATCAGGGGCGATCCGGGGTAGCTGGCCTCTCCAAAACGCGCGCGGGTCAACTCGATCGCCTGCGCCAGCGGATGATCATCACCAAACCAGGCGCCGCGCTGAACACGCTCAATCCCGGCAGCTGCTTCACCCGTCTTAAGCGCCTCGTCTGAATCCAACCTGTAAACCCCACGTCCCGAATGGGTTTCGACATAGGTCAGCGGTTTGTCCTTTTGGGTCAGATAGGACAGCGTCCATGCCAATAAAGCGTGCTTTTGCACATCAGCCAGATTCCCAGCGTGGTAAATATGTTGATATGAGAGCATGTTGCCTTCTAAAGTCCCTGCAAATGAGGCGAAAAGGTGCTGATTGCCGCGGAATCAGCCCTTTTACCGGGCGAGTTGGCACCCTATAAGTCATCCGTCCCGGAACCGTCGAGTCGCGGGCAGTAGAAAAACCGACATACAGGATCAGGGGAAACATGGGGATCTTTGGCAATCTGGGCGGCCTGTTCACAGCGGACATGGCTATCGACCTTGGAACGGCAAACACGCTGGTCTACGTCAAGGGGCGCGGTGTGATCCTGTCTGAACCCTCGGTTGTGGCCTATCACGTCAAGGACGGCGTGAAAAAGGTTCTGGCAGTTGGCGAAGACGCCAAGCTGATGCTGGGTCGGACGCCGGGATCCATTGAGGCCATTCGCCCAATGCGCGAAGGCGTGATTGCCGACTTCGACACCGCCGAGGAAATGATCAAGCATTTCATCCGCAAAGTGCATAAGCGTTCGACCTTCTCGAAGCCGAAGATCATCGTCTGCGTTCCGCATGGCGCGACCCCGGTTGAAAAACGCGCGATCCGTCAGTCGGTTCTGTCCGCAGGAGCGCGCCGCGCGGGTCTGATTGCCGAACCGATTGCAGCGGCGATTGGCGCAGGCATGCCAATCACCGATCCGACCGGCAACATGGTTGTCGATATCGGCGGCGGTACCACCGAGGTCGCGGTTCTGTCGCTGGGCGACATCGTCTACGCCCGCTCGGTCCGCGTGGGTGGAGACCGTATGGACGAGGCGATCATCTCATACCTGCGTCGTCAGCAGAACCTTCTGGTCGGCGAATCCACCGCTGAGCGCATCAAGACCACCATCGGCACCGCCCGCATGCCCGACGACGGCCGTGGCCAGTCGATGCATATCCGCGGTCGCGACCTGCTGAACGGCGTGCCAAAAGAAATCGAGATCAGCCAGGCTCAGGTCGCCGAGGCGCTGTCGGAACCCGTCCAGCAGATTTGTGAGGCTGTGATGACCGCGCTGGAGACCACGCCCCCCGATCTGGCCGCAGATATCGTGGATCGCGGCGTGATGCTCACCGGTGGCGGAGCGCTTCTGGGGGATCTGGATCTTGCTCTGCGCGAACAGACCGGTCTGGCCGTGTCGATTGCCGATGAAAGCCTGAATTGTGTGGCTTTGGGCACCGGCAAGGCGCTAGAATACGAAAAACAGCTGCGCCACGCGATTGACTACGAAAGCTAAGGCGCGCACCCTTTAGAAAATAGGGTAAACTCGGCCCGAGCAGCACGGGAAGGTAACCTGTGGCAAAAGACCGATCACAGCGCGATGACTACACAGCCCCACTGCGGCGTCTGCTGCTGGGGATCGTTGTGCTGTGCCTGCTGGGCATCTTCATCGTCTGGCGGATCGACAGCCCTCGGGTTGAACGGTTCCGCGCGCAGGTTGTGGATGCTGTTGTGCCCTCGATGGATTGGGCCATGGTTCCGGTCACCGCGACCGTCAACCTGTTCCGTGATTTCCAAAGCTATCAAAGCCTGAGCGAGCAGAACCGCGAGCTGCGCTCGGAACTGCGGCTGATGCGCGCCTGGAAAGAGGCCGCGTTGCAGCTGGAACAGGAAAACGCGCGGCTTCTGGATTTGAACAATGTGCGGCTTGATCCTCGCCTGACCTATGTCACCGGCGTTGTGATGGCCGATAGCGGCTCGCCCTTCCGGCAGTCGGTGCTATTGAATGTGGGGGAGCGGGACGGGATCGTTGATGGCTGGGCCACGATGGACGGGATCGGTCTGGTTGGCCGTATCTCGGGCGTTGGGCCGGATACAGCGCGCGTTATTCTGATGACCGACGCCTCAAGCGTCATTCCCGCAACCATCCAGCCCTCGGGCCAGACCGCTTTGATCACGGGCGACAATACCCCGGCCCCATCGGTCGAGTTTTTGGAAAACCGTGAGCTTGTGCGCCCCGGCGACCGAGTCGTGACCTCGGGTGATGGCGGCGTGTTTCCGGCAGGTCTGCTGATCGGCCAGATCGCCGCCGACCCCGGAGGGCGCCTGCGCGTGCGTCTCTCCGCCGATTTCGAACGGTTGGAGTTCCTGCGCGTTCTTCGCTACAACTCGGCCCCTACAATCCGCGATCCGGGGCAGATCGTTGGCCCCTCACGCCCCGCCGCGTCATTGTCACCTGAGGAAGCTGGTGATGGATAAACCGGCCTCTCACAAATGGGCAATGCGCGGTCTTTACGGGGCGCTCGCGGTGTTTGTTCTGTTCCTGCATCTGCTACCGCTGGACACGCAGCCGGATCGCTGGCCTTTTCCGGACTTTCTGATCGTCCTGACCTTTGCTTGGGTGCTCCGTCGGCCGGACTATGTGCCGACCCTATTGGTTGCGCTGGTCATGTTGCTGGCCGATCTGCTGCTGCAACGCCCTCCGGGCCTATTGGCCGCACTGGTGGTGCTGGGCGCGGCTTACTTGCGGTCTGCGGCACCTGGGATGCGAGATGCGGGCTTTGTGGCTGAATGGATGTCAGTCAGCGCCGTCGTTGCTGGCGTCTTTCTGGGCAACCGGGTCATCCTTGCAATCCTGTCTGTTGATCAGGCGGCTTTGTTACCGGTTATGATCCAGCTTGTGCTGACAATTCTCGCCTATCCAGTCATTGTACTACTGTCTCAAAGTGTATTCGGCGTACGCCGCGTCTCGGCGGCGGATGCCAGTGCGGCAGGGGCGCGTGCATGAAACAACGCAAGATCAAAAGCGAAGGTGTCGCCTATAAACGTCTGCCCCGGCGGGCCTTGCTGCTGGGCGGTTTACAGGCGGTTTTCATTGGCGGGTTGGCCGCACGCATGCGGTACATGCAAGTAGATCAAGCGGATGAATATCGCCTTTTGGCCGAAGAAAACCGCATCAACATCCGCCTGATCCCGCCGACGCGGGGGCGCATCTATGACCGCAACGGGCAGGTCATAGGGCAGAACTCACCCTCCTACCGCATCGTAATTGTGCGCGAGGATGCCGGTGACATCGACAAGGTGATCGCCAAACTCTCGGACCTGATCCCGCTGAACGAGGATGAGATTGAGCGCGCACGCACGGAAATGCGCCGCTCGGCCCCGTTCCTGCCGGTCACATTGGTCGATCAGGTGACGTGGGAAGATATCTCGAAAGTAGCAGTGAACGCCCCGGCCCTACCAGGTGTCACGCCTGAGGTCGGCCAAACCCGGCAATACCCGCGCTACGAGGATTTCGCCCATATTGTCGGCTATGTCGGCCCGGTCAGCGACTATGACCTCAGCCAGATCGAAGACCCCGAGCCGGTGCTGCGCATCCCCCGGTTCCAGATCGGCAAGGTTGGCCTTGAGGCCAAGCAAGAGATCGACCTGCGCGGCAAAGCAGGCTCAAAGCGGGTCGAGGTCAACGCCACCGGCCGAGTGATGCGCGAATTGGACCGGCAGGAAGGCCAACCGGGTGCTGATCTGCAACTCTCGGTCGACGCTGACCTGCAGCAATACGCTCAAGCACGGCTTGCCGGAGAAAGCGCCGCCGCCGTTGTCATTGATTGCGAAACCGGCGATCTGCGGGCGATGGCCTCAGCCCCCAGTTTCGATCCCAACCTTTTCGTGCGTGGTATCTCGGTCGCGGATTACCAGATCCTCACGCAAGACAAATATCGCCCCTTGGCCAACAAGACGGTTCAGGGCACATACCCGCCCGGATCGACCTTCAAAATGGTGACCGCCTTGGCCGCGCTTGAGGCCGGTGTCGTTGGCCCCGGCAGCACTGTTTATTGCCCCGGCCATCTAAAGGTCGGTAGTCGTCGCTTCCACTGCTGGAAGCGCGGAGGTCACGGCACGGTCGACCTCAATACTTCGCTCAAGCGCAGTTGCGACGTCTATTACTACGACGTTGCGCTGAAGGTTGGCATCGACAAAATCTCAGAAATGTCGCGAACCCTTGGGCTCGGCATCAAGCACGACATCCCCATGTCCGCCGTTCGGGCAGGATTGGCTCCTAATCAGGAGTGGAAGCTGAGAACCCATGGTGAGGAATGGTTGAGCGGCGATACGGCCAACGCCTCAATCGGGCAAGGATTCATGCTGGCTTCGCCCATGCAACTTGCCGTGATGACCGCGCGGATCGCCACCGGTCGAGTTGTGAAACCGCGACTGGTCCGCTCGATTGATGGGGTCGAACAGCCAACGGGCGCGGGCGAACCGCTTGAGATCAGCCCGGCCAACCTGAACTACATCCGCGAGGCGATGTGGTCGGTCTCGAACGACCGGCGCGGCACGGCCTATCGCAGCCGGATCATCGCCGATGACCTCCGCATGGCGGGTAAAACCGGTACCAGCCAGGTACGCAACATCACCAAAGCGGAACGTGCCGCAGGTGTGATCCGCAACGAGGACCTGCCATGGGAACGGCGCGACCATGCGCTGTTCGTCAGCTTCGCGCCCTACGACAACCCCAAATATGCCATCGCGGTGGTCGTCGAACATGGCGGAGGCGGCTCCAAAGCGGCGGCCCCGGTCGCGCGGGACATCATGCTGCAGGCGCTTTACAACGGCACGCCCCCGCTCGAGGCCTACCCGGCCGGAGATCGAGAGCGCATCAAGGAACAGCAAAAACGGCTCGAGGGCGATCGCCGCCCCAAAGCGCGCCCCAGCGAGAAGGACCGCGCATGAGCTATCTTGAATATGCGGTCAAATCCACGCCATCGGGGTTCCGTAAATTCCTGTATATGAACTGGCCGCTGACGCTGTTGCTGATCAGTACAGCCAGTGCCGGGTTCCTGATGCTATACTCGGTGGCGGGTGGCTCTTGGATGCCGTGGGCCGAGCCTCAGATCGAACGTTTCGGGCTGGGCTTGACGGTGATGTTCATCGTCGCGCTGGTGCCGATCTGGTTCTGGCGCAACATGTCGGTACTGGCTTACCTGGCCTCGATCGCGCTGTTGGTGTTTGTGGAGCTGTTCGGCACCATCGGCATGGGCGCACAGCGTTGGATCGACCTTGGATTCATGCGTTTGCAACCATCCGAGGTCATGAAAGTCGCGCTGGTGATGCTGCTGGCCGCCTACTACGACTGGCTGCCCTCGCACAAAACCTCACGCCCACTTTGGGTTCTGATCCCAGTCGTGCTGATCCTGATCCCCACCTTCATGGTACTGCGCCAGCCGGACCTTGGGACCTCGATCCTGCTGCTGGCCGCTGGCGGAGGGCTGATGTTTCTGGCCGGTGTCCACTGGGCCTATTTCGCAGCCGTAATCGCAGCCGTGGTCGGCCTGATTGCGGCCGTCTTCAACAGCCGAGGTACCGAGTGGCAGTTGTTGAAAGACTACCAGTTCCGCCGGATCGATACGTTTCTTGACCCGTCTACCGACCCGCTGGGCGCGGGCTATCACATCACCCAGTCCAAGATCGCCCTGGGATCAGGTGGATGGAATGGGCGCGGGTTCATGCAGGGCACGCAATCAAGGCTGAACTTTCTGCCTGAAAAACACACCGATTTCATCTTCACCACATTGGCCGAAGAGTTCGGCTTTGTCGGCGGCATCACCCTATTGCTGCTCTACGCGCTGATTCTGATCTTTTGCATGGTTACCGCACTGTCGACCAAAGACAGGTTCTCGTCACTGGTCACCATGGGGATCGCGCTGAACTTCTTCCTGTTCTTTGCGGTCAACATGTCGATGGTGATGGGGCTGGCCCCAGTTGTCGGGGTGCCTTTGCCCATGGTCAGCTATGGCGGGTCGGCCATGCTGGTTTTGATGGCTGCCTTCGGCGTTGTGCAAAGCGCCCATATCCACCGCCCCCGCTGATCGGAAAGCCCCTCCATGCCCGTCAATATCCTGTTCTCCGCACGTCCTGAGCTTTGGTCGGTGTACCAGCCGCTTCTGACCGAAGGCCTGCGAGAGGCAGGCGTCGCGTTCAATCTGGCAACCGAATTCCCCGAGGATGAGGTGGACTACATCGTCTACGCCCCAAGCGGTGGGCTGCTGGATTTCACGCCCTATACCCAGCTGAAAGCGGTTCTCAGTCTCTGGGCCGGGGTCGAGAAGATCGCGGGGAACAAGACGCTGTCCGTGCCTCTGGCGCGGATGGTGGATCACGGGCTGACCCAAGGCATGACCGAATGGGTCGTGGGGCATGTGCTGCGCTATCATCTGGGGATGGACCAGCACATCAAAGTGCAAGATGGTGTGTGGTCGCCTGACGCGCCGCCATTGGCGAACGAACGTCAGGTCTGCATTCTGGGCCTTGGCGCATTGGGACAGGAGGCAGCCCAAGCACTGGCTGCATTGAATTTCAACGTCACCGGATGGAGCCGCACCCCTAAAGACGTCCCCGGAGTAACCTGCCTGAGCGGCGAAGACGGGTTGCGAGAGGCTCTGTCAAAGGCCGAGATCGCCGTCTTGTTGCTGCCTGATACACCGGCGACCGAGAACACCCTGAACGCCGAAACCCTTGCTTTGATGCCCAAAGGCGCGCGGATCATCAATCCGGGACGTGGGCCTCTGATTGACGATGACGCGCTATTGGAGGCGTTGAACACAGGCCAGATCGGACATGCCACGCTGGATGTGTTCCGGGTTGAGCCTCTGCCCGCCGATCACTCCTATTGGGCGCATCCGAACGTGACGGTGACGCCACATATCGCCTCGGAAACCCGACCGGTCACAGCGGCGCAGGTGATTGTCGAAAATATCCGGCGCGGGGAAGCTGGCGAGCCATTTGTTCATCTAGTGGATCGCCAGCTGGGGTATTGATCCCCTGACCTAAAGCCTTTCGGGTTTCACCTGAATCATCAAGTGACACGAATGTCCCGAGAACGCTGAAAGCGTGGCAGGGTATTCGTGTCGCAGGTTTTACCCGAAGCGATCTAGGATCGGGGGCGAAGAGTTTACGCTGCGATCAGACCGCGCCCTTTCAGCAGGGCCTCAACGCCCGGCATCCGACCCCGGAAGGCCAGATACAGCTCCTCAGCCTCGCGCGAGCCGCCGGTGGATAGGATGTTGTCTTCCAGAGCTTTGGCGCGTTCTGGATCAAAGGCCCCTCCGGCCTCCTCAAAGGCCTCGAACGCGTCGGCATCCATCACTTCGGACCACATGTAGCTGTAGTAGCCCGAGCTATAGCCATCACCCGCGAAAACATGCGCGAAATGCGGAGTCGCGTGGCGCATGCCGATGGCTGCGGGCATGCCGATGTCCTCCAAAACCTCGGCCTGTTTCACCATCGGGTCCACCGGGGCCGCGCTTTCATGGAAGGCCAGATCCACCAAGGCCGAGGCGACATATTCCACCGTCTGGAACCCCTGATCGAAATTCGCGGCTTTCAGAACTTTCTCCAGCATTTCCTGCGGCATTGCCTCACCGGTGTCCGCGTGGGTGGCGAACTCGGCCAGAACCTCGGGGACCTCCAGCCAATGTTCGTAGAGCTGGCTTGGCAGTTCGACAAAGTCGCGCGCCACGGAAGTGCCCGAGATGCTTTCATAGGTCACATTCGACAGCATCTGATGCAGGGCATGTCCGAACTCGTGGAACAAAGTGCGCGCATCGTCATAAGACAGCAGCGCCGGATCGCCTTTCGCAAAGTTGCACACATTGATCACGACCGGAGCCTGTTTCTTGGGGAACTTCGCCTGCCCCCGCATTGCGCTGCACCATGCGCCCGACCGTTTGGACCCACGTGCGAAATAGTCACCGATGAAGACCGCGATATGCTTGCCGTCGCGCGTCACCTCCCACGCCCGGCAATCGGGGTGGTAAAGCGGCACGTTTAGCGGTTTGAACTCCAATCCGAACAGACGGTTGGCGCAGGCGAACGAGGCCTCGATCATCCGGTCCAGTTGCAGGTAGGGCTTCAGTGCGGCCTCATCCAGATCATGCTCGGCCTTGCGGCGTTTCTCGGCGTAGTAGCGCCAGTCCCATGCCGCCAGAGGGCCGTTGACACCATCCTCCTGCATCATCGCGGTCAGCACCTCGGCATCTGCGTCGGCGCGCGCCTTCGCAGGCTCCCACACTTGCATCAGCAGGTCGCGAACACGGTCGGGCGAGCGGGCCATTTCTGTTTCCAGCTTGTAGTCAGCAAAGCTGTCATAGCCCAACAGCTTGGCGCGTTCCTCGCGCAGGCTAAGGATTTCGGCTGCGATGTCGCGGTTGTCAGTCTCACCACCATTCGCTCCGCGCGCGGTCCAGGCGCGATAGGCTTTTTCCCGCAGGTCACGACGAGGGGAGAACTGCAGGAACGGCACAATGATCGACCGCGACAGGGTGACTACGGGACCAGCGGCGCCTTTTTCCTGACCCGCCGCGCGCGCAGCATCAACAACGAAATCCGGCAGGCCTTGCAGATCATCCTCAGACAGGTCCATGAACCAGTCGCGCTCATCCGCCAGCAGGTTCTGAGTGAATGAGGTTCCCAGTGACGCCAGCCGCGCCTTGATCTCTTGCATCCGGGCGTCCTGCTCGCCCTCCAACGCCGCGCCGGCGCGGACAAAACCGCGATGAGACAGCATCAACACGCGGGCCTGTTCTTCGCTCAAGCCCAGATCATCGCGCCGCGCCCACAGGTTGGCCACGCGTTTGAACAGCGCCTTGTTCGAGGATATCCCCGAAAAATGCGCCGCCAGCTGTGGCGAGAATTCCCGCTGTAGCTCTTCTCGTTTCGGATTGCTGTCCGCACCCGCAACTGTAAAGAAAACCGACAGCACTTTGTCCAGTTGCTCACCCGCCGCCTCAAGCGCTTCGATCGTGTTGGCGAAACTCGGGGCCTCAGTGTTTGCGGCGATTTCGTCAATCTGCGCGTTATGCGCCTGCAGCGCCTCATCCAAAGCGGGGGCGAAATCATCATCCGAAATCTTGGCAAAAGGGGCGATTTCGAACGGGGTGGTCCAGTCGGACAGGATCGGGTTGGTCATTCAGATCTCCTTTGGCCACAACCTAGGAAGGGCCGGTCAGATGATCCAGAGCAACACGGCGTTTATTCACCACCCGCGCCGCAAATCGGGCAGTCAGAGCGCTTGGAGAGGGTGATCTTTCGGCTTTCACCATAAAGCGCGTCGTAGATCAGCATTTCGCCGCGCAGCGCTTGGCCGGCCCCGGTGATCACCTTGATCGCCTCAACCGCCATCATGGACCCAACCACGCCCGGTAAGGGGCCGATCACGCCTGCCTCGGAACAGGATGGGGCCAGACCGGCTGCGGGGGCTTCGGGGAAAATACACTGGTAGCAGGGGGCATCATTGGCCGGATCGAAGACGCTCAGCTGTCCTTCCCATTGAGACAACGCGCCCGAGATCAGCGGTTTGCCCAACGCAACGGCCGTGCGATTGGCCAGATAGCGGGTTTCGAAATTGTCGGTGCCATCTAGGATCAGGTCGAAGTCGCCCAAAAGGTCGTTCGCGATATCATCGCTCAGACGACGATTGTAGGGCAGGACAATGACGTTGGGGTTCTGTGCCTCCATCGCTTGCTTGGCCGAAAACACTTTGGGCATTCCGATATCGGCATCGCGGTGGATGACCTGACGCTGGAGATTGGCGTTTTCGACCACGTCGTCGTCGATCACCCCTATCGTGCCAACACCCGCTGCCGCCAGATACTGCAAGGCAGGAGCGCCGAGACCCCCGGCCCCAATCACCAGCACGCGCGCCTTTTTCAACCGTTTCTGCCCCGGTCCACCCAGTTCGCGCAGAACGATGTGGCGGGCGTAGCGGTCTAGCTCTGTCTCAGTGAACCGGTCCGAGGGTTTGACCTCGGCCTGATCCGCTTCGGGCTGCGCCCGGTTTCGCAGCGCTTTCAGCCCCTTGCCATAGACCATGACCAGAGCAGCCGCTCCGGCCAGCATCAGCCACAGCGCCGCCGATCCTCCGGTTGCTTCGCGCAGGGGATGACCGCTTGGCAAAACCAAATGCGACAGGATCACCCCGGCCATAAGCACACTGACCGAGGTCACACGCGCCGTCCGGGACACGCCCGCGATATAGCCGACGCCCCAAAGACCCGCAGCAAGGACCAGAACCA
The DNA here is from genome assembly GCF_056536505.1 of Ruegeria sp. CL3. Taxonomy (NCBI): domain Bacteria; kingdom Pseudomonadati; phylum Pseudomonadota; class Alphaproteobacteria; order Rhodobacterales; family Roseobacteraceae; genus Ruegeria; species Ruegeria sp. CL3. The sequence goes on from NZ_JBQFPT010000006.1 coordinate 97,737, forward strand.
GCAGCATCAGCCGCGCCCGGTAGAGCCGAACCCGCCAGCGCCACGCTCGGTCTCGCCAAGGGTTTCGGTCAGCTCGAACGTGGCCTGCACGACAGGCGCGACGATCAGCTGCGCGATGCGTTCTCCGTGGGTGACCTCGAACCGGTCCTGCCCTGCGTTCATAACGATCACACCCAGCGGGCCGCGATAGTCACTGTCGATGGTCCCCGGCGTATTGGGCAGGGTGATACCGTGCTTCAATGCCAGCCCGGAGCGTGGGCGGACCTGCACCTCATACCCCGCCGGGATCTCGATTCGCAGGCCGGTTGGGACAAGGGCGCGCTGTCCGGGCTCCAGGAAAATCGACGCGCCTTCGGGCAGGTTGGCGCGCACATCAGCGCCGGCTGCGCCTGAGGTCTCATATGAAGGCAGGGGAACCGAGGTATCAGCCCCTTCTTCCCGGATCACGCGGATAGCTACCATCTGTATTCCTTCTGTCTTATCCGGCCAGCGCGTCGGCGATCTTTTGTGCCAGACGCGCGGCGACCATGTCTTTGCCCATGCGCGGCCAGCTCTCGACCCCTTGATCCGAAATCAGGACGACTGCATTTTCCGAGCCCCCCATGATGCCGGTTGCCGGACTGACGTCATTTGCCACGATCCAGTCGCATCCCTTGCGGGCGCGCTTTGCAGTCGCGTTGTCGATCACATCGTCGGTTTCCGCTGCAAAGCCCACAACCAGATCAGGGCGACCCGCACCCATCTGCGAGACGCGTTTCAGGATGTCGGGATTCTCGGCGAACTCCAGCGATGGCAGACCATCGCGGCTTTTCTTCAGTTTCCGATCCGAGGCGCTGGCCACTTTCCAGTCGGCGACTGCTGCGGCAAACACACCTGCATTCACAGGGAGTGCCGCATCCACTGCGTCCGACATCTGCTGTGCTGTTTCAACCTGCACGACCTGCACGCCTTGGGGCGGCGGAACGTCGGCGGGACCCGTGACAAATACGACCTCGGCCCCAAGCGCCGCCAAGGCGCAGGCAACGGCAGTCCCTTGCGCCCCGGATGAGCGATTGGCGATGTAGCGCACCGGATCAATGGGTTCATGCGTCGGGCCGGAGGTCACAAGGATGCGTTTACCCGTCAACGGCCCATCAGCCAGTTGCGCCTCAACGGCGGCAACGATCCCTAGCGGTTCGGACATCCGGCCCGGACCATATTCGCCACAGGCCATGTCGCCCTCGTTGGGTCCTACAAAGCGGATGCCATCCTGCTGCAATTGTTTCAGATTGCGCTGGGTCGCCGGGTGGTCCCACATGCGCACATTCATAGCAGGCGCACACAGAACCGGCGTGTCCGTGGCCATCAGAAGGGTCGAGGCCAGATCGTTGGCCAGACCAGCCGCCATCTTGCCCATCATATCTGCGGTAGCTGGGGCAACCACGATCAGGTCAGCCGAGCGCGACAGTTGGATATGCCCCATTTCGGCCTCATCGGTCAGGTCGAAGAGATAGCGATAAGCTTTCTGACCTGCAAGTGCGGAAACCGACAGCGGCGTCACGAACTCCTCGGCGGCGCGGGTCAAAACGGGAGTGACTTGCGCACCGCGCTCTTGCAGCCTTCGGATCAGATCGAGCGACTTATAGGCCGCAATGCCACCGCCGATGATCAGCAGAATGCGTTTGGATGCCAGCATGTTCAGCCCTTCCCGTCCCTGTCGGTCCCGACATTAGGCAAGGCCACCGGGTAGTTCCAGCGGTTAATTCTGCGTCTCAAACGCTTTGCAAGGGTCTTCACGCTCAATTTCCGGGCTGTCGATCACCGCATCAAAGGTCCCGTCGATTGCGCCGCCTTCGGACTGGCCTAGCACAAAGACCTTCAGCCCCGGCTTCAGGCGCGACAGAAAGGTCGGGATACCCCGGTCAGTCCTAGCGTGGCCATTGCCGGTGATTACAGCAATCGGACCACCGGTTTCCTCGTCCGCACGCAGGATCGCACGGGTCAGCACAGCGTCTCGCAGACGTTGGATCGAGACCATTTGCGGCAACATTTCGGCTGGCAGAGCATCGCAATGGGCTGCCAGTTGATCCGCCTCGCGCGCGGCCTGATCTTCGGGCGAAAGTGGAACGGTCAGGCCATAGCGTGCGGCGTCGGCGCCAAGGGCCGTGGCCGCGCCTTTTTCCATCGCAGCGCGCGCAGCTGTGCGTGGAACCATGGCGCCATAGACCGGCGCGTCCGAGGCCTGAAAGACTGGGTAATACATACTCAGTGGGGGCCAACCCGACTCCGCCCAGCGCAGGATCCGAGACAATTCTTCGGGGTTGGAGGCGGCGGTCTGCGCCAGACGCTGCGCGCCTTCTTCGGTGACCATTTCCCACACCACCGCCGACGGAGAAATCGCGCCCAACGCCTCGGTCTGCACAAGGTGGTGACGCGGATTATCGTGGATTTCACCAAGGATCACCACATCTGCGTCCTGCATAGCTGCGAGGACATCCTCGGGGATCAACTCACCGGCTTGGACCGGGCGCAAAGCGCTGGCTGTAAACGCCAGCACACACAGCAGAATCGCAAATCTTGTCATGCGATGAAGTGTTGCACCTCACGCGATTGGGCTTCAAGGTTCTTGCGCATCTTGATGAAGGCTGCGGCCTCAAGCTGGCGTACACGTTCCTTCGACAAACCCAGCTCATTCCCCAAGCTTTCAAGGGTCCGGGCCGGTTCGCGCAGCTTGCGTTCACGCACGATAAATCTTTCCCGGTCATTGAGGGATTGCATCGCCATCAGCAACCATTCGCGCAGCTGCTCGGTGTCGTGGCGATGTTCGACCGCCTCGGCGGCCTGCTCACGATCATCTTCCAGCGCATCAATCCACTCACGCCCATCTTCATCCGCTGACTGCACCGCGTTGAGCGAAAAATCCGAGCCGGACAGACGCCCTTCCATCATCTCGACATCGCGCAAGGGCACACCGATTTCCGTGGCAATCATCTGGTGCAGCTGATGCCGATCCAACTCCTGCCCCTCGGTGGCGGCTTCACGTTCCAACCGTGCCTGAACGCGGCGCATGTTGAAGAACAGAGATTTCTGGGATGAGGTCGAACCGGTCCGCACCATCGACCAGTTACGCATCACGTAATCCTGGATGCTGGCTTTGATCCACCACACCGCATAGGTCGAGAACCGCACACCGCGATCAGGGTCAAACTTGTCTGCGGCTTTCATTAATCCAAGACCGGCCTCTTGGATCAGATCATTCATCGGTGCACCGTAGCGCTTGAACTTGGCCGCCATCGAGATAGCTAATCGCATGTACGCGGTGATAAGTCGGTGCAGCGCTTGTTCGTCGCGGTTGTCACGCCACGCATAGGCCAGTTGCAATTCGGTTTCCGCGTCCAGCAGTTCGGCCTTCATCGCTTTGCGGGACATCGAGAAATCGGATGCGTTGTCCAGTGCCATGAAACTCTCCCTTTTTGCAGGCATCAGCCGGGCTTGCCTTGCCGACTTAGGGTCGATACGCAGATCATCACCAAGTGGATCACTTGAAAGGTAAGAATTGTGACCGCCAATTTAACCTTTGTGCTGGGTGGGGCTGCATCAGGTAAGTCGGCCTATGCCGAACAACTACTTGTATCCTCTGGGAAAAACCGGATCTATCTTGCGACATCACAAGTGTTTGATGGCGAGATGCAGCAAAAGGTCGATCGCCACGTCGAACAACGCGGGTCCGGCTGGGAAACCATTGAGGCACCGTTCGACCTTGCCCCGGTTTTGGCCGAACTCAGCCCAGATCACGCCTGCCTGATTGATTGCGCCACGATGTGGCTGACCAATCATCTGCTGGCCGAGAACGATCTGGATCAGGCCCAAGCCCACCTGATGAGCGCCCTGCGCAGCTGCCCGGCGCAGCTTGTGATCGTCTCGAATGAGGTTGGTCATGGCATCGTGCCCGAAAACGCTCTCGCCCGCCGGTTCCGTGAGGCACAGGGCCGGCTGAACATCGCGCTAGCAGCACAGGCCGACCTGGTGATTCAAGTCACGGCGGGGCTGCCCATGGTCTTGAAGGGACACTTGCCATGACGCGTCTGCACCTGGTCCGCCACGGTCCTACCCATGCTAAAACGATGGTCGGCTGGTCCGATCTGCCCGCTGATCTAAGCGATCAGGCCGCGTTGCAGCGGTTGCACGATCACATCCCAGCGGACGCGGTTGTCGTTTCATCAGACCTGTCGCGCGCCGCGGATACGGCAACGGCGATCCAAGGCCAGCGCCCGCGTCTGCCCCACCATCCTGACCTGCGCGAGATCAACTTCGGCACATGGGAGCTGCGCGGTTTCGCCGAGATCGAAGCCGAAGACCCCGAGCTTGCCTTTGCCTATTGGGACAATCCCGGCGAAGTGCGCCCTCCGAACGGAGAAAGCTGGAACGACGTCCGCGCACGGGTCGACAAAACCGTCGATGCGCTGATGGCCGCACATGAGGGCGCGGATCTCGTCATTGTTGCCCATTTCGGAGTGATCCTGACGCAAGTACAGCGCGCTTTGAATATTGAGGCGCAACAGGCTTTCTCACACCGGATCGACAACCTGTCGGTTACCCAGATCGCCTATAACGCGGGCGAATGGTCCGTCGGCGCCATCAATCATCTTCCGTGATCCGGCAGGTCACAAATCACTGATTTACGAGCGCTTCCGGCTACGTCATCCTTTGATCATGACCTATGATCTCTTTATCGGTGACCGCCTGTTTTCCAGCTGGTCCATGCGCGGCTGGTTGATGCTCGAGAAGTTCGGCCTGCCCTATCGCAGCCACTTAGTTGGCCTCTATTCCGGCACCATGGCCGCGGATATGGTATCCCTTGCCCCGGCCCGTCTGGTCCCTGCTTTGCGTCTGCCCGATGGTACGGTTGTGGGCGAAAGCCTCGCGATGGCCGAGACATTGGCTGAACGGCACCCCGAAGCTGGCCTTTGGCCGTCAGACCCAGCCGCGCGCGCAACGGCCCGTTGGCTGTGCGCCGAAATGGTCGCGGGTTTTACCGCACTGCGCGGTGAATGCCCGATGCAGTTGGCGCATGTTTGGAAGGGTTTTCAGCCGTCGGCCGACACATTGAAAGACCTCTCACGGATTGAGACTCTTTGGGCGCATGCTCGGGCGATCTCGGGCGCGTCAGAAGGGCCGTTATTCGGTGCCTACTCGCTGGCTGATGTCTTCTACACCCCCGTCGCGGCTCGGATTATTGGGTATGATCTGCCGGTCTCAGCCGAAAGTCACAACTATTGCCTAAGCTTGCTGTCGGATACATCGGTCCGACAATGGCGCGCGATGGGGCTGACGGTTCAATACAATCCGTATCCCTACCCGGAATATTCCCCCTCGGCCCACTGGACCGTTGGAGAACCGTCCGAGGCCCGACCCGCCGAAGAAGGCCCCTCGGTCAACGCGCACTGCCCGTATTCCGGCGACCCGGTTACCGATTTCCTCGACCTCGACGGCCAGCGCTGGGGGTTCTGCAACACGTTCTGCCGCGACAAAACAGTCGCAGATCCGGACGCCTGGCCCAAATTCACCGCAATGCGCGCAGCCGTTAACCATTCCTAAACCGCCGCCATGGCAGCAACGTCCTGTTAACCAAGAATAGGATTGCCATGGTCGCCCGCGCTCATACGGTTGCGTTTCAAGGGGTTGATGCCCGCCCGGTCGAGGTGCAATGCGCCGTCTCTCCGGGCTTGCCCGCCTTTTCTATCGTCGGTCTGCCGGATAAGGCAGTGTCCGAGGCGCGAGATCGAGTGCGCAGCGCGCTTGGTTCCATGGCCATCGCCTTGCCGTCAAAGCGGATCACCATCAACCTGTCCCCCGCTGACCTGCCCAAAGAGGGTAGCCATTTCGACCTTCCCATCGCCGTCGCTCTCCTGTCCGCTTTAGAAATCATCCCGGCAGACGCGGCCGAGGGCACTGTTGCTTTGGGCGAATTATCCTTGGACGGATCGCTGGTTCCGGTCGTGGGCGCTTTGCCTGCCGCGATGACGGCGGCGGCCGAGGATCGCGCCCTGCTCTGCCCCCGCGCCTCAAGCGCCGAGGCTGCATGGGTGGACGCCACTCAGGTCATCGGAGCCGGTTCGCTGGGCGACGTGGTGCGCCATTTCTCTGGTCAGGCCCCATTGGCAGCGGCTACACCGGGCGAAGTCAGCCTGTCCTCCAACACCCGCGATCTGCGCGACGTCAAAGGACAGGAACGCGCCAAACGCGCGCTTGAGATCGCTGCGGCGGGAAGGCACCACCTGATCATGATCGGCACGCCGGGATCGGGCAAATCCATGCTCGCCGCGCGCCTGCCCGGCATTCTGCCGCCTTTGACCCCGATCGAGGCGCTGGAAACGTCGATGATCCAATCCCTCTGCGGATTATTGGACGAAGGCGGCATCAACCGGACGCGGCCCTTTCGCGAACCGCATCACACCGCCTCGATGGCGGCGATTGTCGGCGGTGGACGCGGTGCAAAACCTGGAGAGATATCTCTGGCCCACAACGGGGTGCTGTTCATGGATGAGTTCCCCGAATTCCCCCGCACCGTTTTGGAAACCCTGCGCCAACCGATTGAGACCGGAGAGGTCATGGTCGCCCGCGCCAACGCCCATGTGAAATACCCCAGCCGTTTCATGCTGGTTGCGGCAGCCAACCCGTGCAAATGCGGATACCTGACCGACCCGTCCCGCGCCTGCTCGCGCGCACCGGGCTGTGGGGAGGACTACCTGAACCGCATCTCGGGTCCGCTGATGGACAGGTTCGATATCCGCATCGAAGTGCCTCCGGTAGCGTTCACCGACCTTGATCTGCCGCCGTCTGGCGACAGTTCGGCCACTGTGGCCACGCGTGTGGAGCAGGCACGTGCCGTTCAGAGCGCTCGGCTTGAAGGTCACGAGGGCGTACGCCAAAATTCTGATATCGAGGGTAAATTACTGGAAGACGTCGCCGCCCCAGATGCTGAGGGCAAAGAGCTGCTGCTCAAGGCCGCCGACCGGTTCGGCCTGTCAGCGCGCGCCTTTCATCGCATCCTACGGGTCGCACGCACCATAGCCGACCTGGATAGTTCCGCTGATATCCGGCGACCACACGTGGCCGAAGCGCTAAGTTTTCGGATCAGCGCACGGGCCATGGGTTAGATGTTCGCCCTCAGTATGTTGCGAGGCCGATTGGGATACAAACTACGGCGGAACTGATCATTGCCGTCGTCCTAGACAAGTCCGGCAGCTTACCGCTTGCGCCATGTTCAAGCGAGGAACTCGACCTTCAGTGCGACCGTGCATTCCAATGAACGGACCGTATCGAACAGCTAAGCGCCGCCCAACGCCTGTAGCGTTTAGACTTTGGCCTCGATTGCCTGCCAGATCTTTTCGGCGATGTTCTCACCGTTGAAACGCTCAAGCTCTTGAATGCCGGTGGGGGAGGTGACGTTGATCTCGGTCAGGTAGTCTCCGATCACGTCAATCCCGACAAAAATCTGGCCTTTTTCCTTTAGTAGAGGGCCGATGGCCGCGCAGATTTCGAGATCCCGCTCGGTCAAACCGATCTTTTCGGGTCGCCCGCCGACATGCATATTGGAACGCGTCTCACCTTCGGCCGGGACGCGGTTGATGGCACCCACCGGCTCTCCGTCCACGAGAATCACACGTTTGTCGCCGTTCTTCACATCCGGCAGGAATTTCTGAACAATCAACGGCTCGCGCGAGAATCCGGTGAACAGCTCATACAGCGAGGTCAGGTTGCGGTCATTGGCATCCAACCGGAACACCCCAGCCCCTCCATTTCCATAAAGAGGTTTAAGGATGATGTCCTGATGTTTGTCCTTGAAGGCCTTGATGGTCTGCATGTCCCGCGCAATCGTGGTCGGAGGAGTCAATTCGGGGAAATCCAGAACCAGTAGTTTCTCGGGGTAATTGCGTACCCAAAACGGGTCATTGACCACCAAAGTTTGCCCCTTCAACCGATCCAGCAGATGCGTCGAGGTGATGTAATGCATGTCGAACGGCGGGTCCTGACGTAGCCACACCACGTCAAACTCAGCCAGATCAACTTCACGCTCGGGACCGAGGACCGCGGGGTCTCCGGCAACGCGCTGAACCTGCATGTCTTGTCCTCGCGCGGTGATCCGCCCCTCCTGATAGGCCAATTGATCCGGCCCGTAGAAGAACAGCTCATGCCCGCGGGCCTGTGCCTCTTCCGCGAGGCGGAAAGAGCTGTCGGCGTTGATATCCACGGCCCCGATCGGGTCCATTTGAAAGGCGATTTTCATGGCATGTCCCTCAACTTCACGCCAGATACATGGCGCAGCAGGCCGAGGGGTTCAATGGGGCTTAGACCGGTCCGAAGGCGTTTTCGATGATTTGAACAGCGCCCGTGCCATCGACCAGCGCCGCGTCGAACCGAACATTCGTCAATTGCCCGCCGGGTTCATTTTCAAGAAACTGCGCCGCTGATGCGCAGATACGCTGGGTCTGCCGTGGGGTGATCCGAGCCGCAGCCCTGTCGAAACTGGTGCTTTTCTTGACCTCAATGAAAACGAGCCCTTCGTCACCCCGCGCAATCAGGTCAATCTCACCCCCGGCACCGCGCCAGCGTCTGTGAGCGATCGAGAATCCGCGGCGTTCGTAATCGGCTGCAACCCGCAATTCCGCAGATTGCCCCGCATGATAAGATACCGACCCCCGCACCGCACGCTGCGTCATGTCATCCCTTTCCCAGTTTGAGGGCCTGCTGGTAAATGGGGCGTCGAGGAAGATCATACATCTTTGACACCAAATCCGCCGCGTCCCGAACCGAATGGGTTTGCAAGGCCTGTTTCAAAGCCTCTTCTACGTCAGATTCGTTAACGCTTGGCGAATGGCTGCGATCCACCAGCAGAACGACCTCACCCTTGGGGGTTTGGTCTTGGTAGGCCTCAGCCAGTTCTTGCAAAGAGCCACGTCGGACTTCCTCGAACTTCTTGGTCAACTCGCGGCACAAAGCCGCCTGCCGGTCGGCGCCCAGGATGTCGGACAGATCGGACAAGCATCCAGCGACGCGCTTGGGTGATTCGTAGAACACCAGTGTTCCGGGAATATCCCGCAACGCCTCGATTCGGCTGCGACGAGCGCCAGACGCATTCGGCAAAAAACCCGCGAAAAAGAACGCATCCGTTGGCAGGCCCGCCAGCGTCAGCGCCGTCAGCGCGGCGGACGGGCCCGGTGCGCAAGTGACGGTGTGCCCGGCCTCGGCCGCCTGCCGCCCTAAATCGTAGCCCGGGTCGGCGATTAGCGGCATACCGGCCTCGGACGCATAGGCAACGGATTGCCCCGCAGCCAAAGCATCCATGATCTTGCCGCGTGCGCCTGCTCCGCTGTGGTCGTGATAGGCCTGAATACGACGTCCGCCCAAAGGGATACCGTGGATTTCCATCAACCGGCGCAGGCTGCGGGTGTCTTCTGCCGCGATCATGTCGGCCGAGGCCAGCACATCCAACGCTCTGAGCGTAATATCGCGCGCCGTACCGATCGGAGTGGCAACAAAGTACAGGCCAGCAGCCAAACTTATGTTTTGGAAATTCAAAGCTGGACCCTCACAGCGTGACGTTTATTATCGCGGCTCGATAGAACAGCAGCGTCGCAAGCCGCCGGATCAGGGAGTTTTCTTTTAGATGTTTACCGTTTGCAAGTCCGTTAGCAAGTTGGCCAAAACCACGATCGCCCTGACCACCGCCGTTTTTCTGGCCGCATGTGAAACCACGGGCGTCGGCGGAGGCCCCTCGATCAACACCTCGGAACCGGTGCCCGTTGCGCTTCTGGTTCCGCGCGGATCAGGCCAGTCTGGTGACGCGGCGCTGGCGCAAAGCCTTGAAAATGCAGCACGTCTGGCGATGTCGGACCTGCCGAACGTTACAATCGACCTGCGTGTCTATGATACGGCAGGCAATGCGGGTACGGCCTCAGGCGTGGCGCAACAGGCTGTGGCGGACGGTGCCAAGATCATCATCGGACCGGTCTATGCACAGGCGGCCAACGCGGCCGGCCTTGCGGTGCTGAACAACAACGTGAACGTCCTGTCCTTCTCGAACAACACCAGCATCGCGGGCGGGAATGTCTTTGTGCTGGGGCCGACATTCCAGAACACGGCCAATCGACTGGCCAATTATGGCGGAAGACAGGGCAAGACCGGAGCAATCATCGTACACAGCAATGATGCCGCCGGAGAGGCTGGCCGCTCGGCCATAGCCAATGCGCTGGCCAGCAGCAGTATGAACAACGCCGGTAGCGTCGGATACGACCGGTCGCAGCAGGGCGTGATCAATGCGGTGCCCAACATCAAATCCGCCATGGATTCTACTGGGGCGGACTCGGTCTTCCTGACTGCAACCACCGCAGGCGCGCTGCCCTTGTTCTCGCAGCTTCTGCCTGAAGCGGGGGTGTCGCCGTCGACCTCTCAGTATATCGGTCTGACACGGTGGGACATTCCCGCCCAAACTCTTGAACTGCCCGGTGTTCAAGGCGGTTGGTTTGCCCTGCCTGATCCCGCAAAAGCGCAAGCCTATCGTCAGCGCTACAATGCGACCTATGGCGAAGCGCCTCACCCGATCAGCGGGCTGGCCTATGACGGGATCGCCGCCATCGGGGCGCTCGTTAGCCAGGGCAAATCGAACGCTCTGACCGGGGCTGCGCTGACCCAGAGCGCCGGTTTTCAGGGCGTTGGCGGCATCTTCCGCCTGCGCTCGGACGGTACCAATGAACGCGGTCTGGCGGTTGCCACGATCCAGAACAAACAGGTGGTTGTGATTGACCCTGCCCCTCAAAGCTTCTCAGGGGCCGGTTTCTGACCAGCCTCACCTGACCGCAGTGCCTGAAAACTCACTTATCTGCCCGCCAGAGGATATTTTCGACGGCGCCCGCGTTGACGCTCAGCTTGCTGCAGCGTTCGAGGCAGGCACTGACAACTCCACGCTGCGTGCTGAAACGGTGCGCATTCTGCGTGAGGCGCAAAAGGCCGGGCGCGCCGCCATTGCCGAGGCGTTTGCCGCCCGCCCATTCGACGCGCGCCCTCTGACCCGGTCCTATACTTACCTCACGGATTGTCTGGTCGGCACTGCGATGCGCGTCGCCAGCAAGCATCTGCACCCTCTTGCCACCCCGACGCAGGGGGAACGCATCGCCGTTCTGGCGGTCGGCGGTTATGGGCGCGGCGAGATGGCACCCGCGTCGGATGTCGACCTGCTGTTCCTGACGCCCTACAAGATCACCGCCTGGGCCGAGAGTGTGATTGAATCCATGCTCTATATCCTGTGGGATTTGCGCCTGAAGGTCGGCCATTCCTCACGCACGATCAAGGATTGCCTGCGTCTGGGGACCGAAGATTTCACCATCCGCACCGCGATGCTGGAACAGCGCTATCTGGCTGGTGATACGAACCTGGCAAAGGAGCTGGACCAACGCCTCAAGGCCGATCTGTTCAAGGGAACCGAGCGCGATTTCATCGAGGCCAAACTTCAGGAACGCGACGAACGCCACCTCAAGCAGGGCCAGCGTTACGTTGTTGAGCCCAATGTGAAAGAGGGCAAAGGCGGGCTGCGCGATCTGCAATCGCTCTACTGGATCGCGAAATACATCTACGGCGTGCAAGACGTGGCCGAGCTGGTCCCGCTGGGCCTGTTCACGCCCGATGAATTCAAGACCTTTGCCGAAGCCGAAAACTTCCTCTGGGCCGTGCGCTCGCACCTGCATCTGGTCACGGGGCGCCCGACCGAGCAACTGACCTTCGACATGCAGGTCGAGGTCGCGGCGCGCATGGGCTATGAAGATCGGGCCGGGCGGCGAGCCGTCGAAGTGTTCATGCAGCGGTATTTCCGCCATGCCACCAGCGTAGGGGAATTGACACGGATCTTCCTGACCAAGCTGGAAGCCCTGCACATGAAAGGTGCTCCGCTGCTGGAGCGGATTTTCCGCCGCCGCCCTCGGGTCAAACCCGGGTACAGCATGGTTCATGGTCGTCTGGATATTGCCGATCCGGATACATTCCTGACCGACAAGCTGAACATGTTGCGCCTGTTCGAGGAAGGCCTGCGCACAGGTATGCTGATCCATCCGGATGCCATGCGGCTGGTCACGGCCAATCTGCACCTGATCGACGAAGATATGCGCAACGACAAAGAAGCCCAGCGCATCTTCCTCGATCTGATGCTGAAACATGGCAATCCGGAACGCGCCCTGCGCCGGATGAACGAACTTGGGGTGCTATCAGCCTTCATACCCGAATTCGAGCCGATCGTAGCGATGATGCAGTTCAATATGTATCACAGCTACACAGTGGACGAGCATATCATCCAGTGCATCGTCAACCTCGCCCAGATCGAACGCAGAGAGCTGGTTGAATCCCTGCCGCTGGCGTCCTCGATCCTTGAAGGGGGCGTGAATCGCAAGGTCCTTTATGTTGCGCTGCTGTTGCACGACATCGCCAAGGGACGGCCCGAAGATCACTCAATCCTCGGGGCGCAAATCGCGCGGAAAGTAGCCCCCAGGTTGGGGCTGAACAAATCCGATGCCGAGACGGTCGAATGGCTGGTGCGGTATCACCTGCTCATGTCGGATATGGCGCAGAAACGCGATATCTCGGACCCTCGGACCGTGCGGGATTTTGCCAAGGCTGTGCAAACGGTCAAACGGCTGGATCTGCTGACCGTGCTGACCGTCTGTGACATTCGCGGTGTCGGGCCCAATACGTGGAACAACTGGAAGGCCACGTTGCTGCGCGCGCTGCATGCGGAAACCAAACGTGCCTTGGAAACGGGCATGGAGGATCTGAACCGCGCCAATCGCGGGGCCGAGGCCAAGAAACTGCTGCGCGCCGAACTAGCCGAATGGTCCAAGGCCGATCTGAAGACAGAAACCGGGCGGCACTATGCCCCGTACTGGCAGGGCTTGAACGTCTCGACACACGTGGAATTTGCCGAGATGCTACGGGCGCTGGAACACAGCGGCGATCCCGGCGCGATGGAGATCCGCCTGCATCCGGACGAGGATCGCGACGCCACCCGCGCCTGCTTTGCCATGGGCGATCACCCCGGTATCTTTGCGCGGATCGCGGGGGCCTTGGCCTTGGTCGGTGCCAACGTTGTGGATGCCCGTAGCTACACCACCAAGGATGGCTACGTCACGGATGCGTTCTGGATACAGGATGCCGAAGGCCACCCGTTCGAAGCCAGCCGTCTGCCGCGATTGACCCAGATGATCCACAAAACGCTTAAGGGCGAGGTCGTGGCCCGCGAGGCGTTGAAATCGCGCGACAAGATCAAGAAACGCGAACGCGCCTTCAACGTGCCGACCCATATCACCTTCGACAATGACGGGTCCGAGATCTACACGATCATCGAGGTTGATACCCGCGACCGCCCCGGCTTGCTTTATGACCTGACACGCACGCTGGCAGCGGCCAATGTCTATATCGCCAACGCCGTGATCGCGACCTATGGCGAGCAGGTGGTGGATACATTCTACGTCAAGGACATGTTCGGGCTGAAATACCACTCGGAAAGCAAACAACGCGGGCTTGAAACCAAACTGCGCAAAGCCATCACCGAGGGCGCCGAGCGCGCGGCGTCATGAAGCAGATCCGGCTGTTTTCCGGCTTCTTCACGGTCGGCTTCTGGACGTTGGCCAGCCGCATTCTAGGCTTTCTGCGTGAAATCCTGCTGACCGCTTTCATCGGTCCCGGGCCAGTGATGGACGCCTTTGTCGCGGCTTTCCGCCTGCCCAACATGTTCCGCCGCTTCTTTGCCGAAGGCGCTTTCAACGCAGCTTTCGTGCCGATGTTTTCCAAACGGCTAGAGGGCGGAGAGAACGCGCAAGGGTTCGCGCAAGACGCTTTCAACCTGTTGGTCGCCGCAGTATTGGCCCTGGTCGGGTTGGCGATGGTATTCATGCCCGGCCTCGTCTGGCTGACGGCCGAGGGGTTTTACGGCGATGAACGCTTCGATCTGGCGGTCGACTATGGCTATGTCGTCTTCCCCTACATTCTCTTCATGTCAATGGCGGCGTTGTTTTCGGGCGTTCTGAACGCAACGGGGCGATTTGCAGCCGCCGCTGCAGCGCCTGTTCTTCTGAACATCTTCGCCTGTACCGCTCTGATCGCTGGCGCGATATCCGGGGGCGAGGTCATTCGCTGGCTCATCGCCGTGATCCCTTTGGCAGGTGTGGCGCAGTCGGCGTTGGTCTGGTTTGCCACTGAACGCGCCGGTATCCGCATACGCTTCGGCCTGCCGCGCCTGACGCCCGAGATGCGGAATATGGTCCGCATCGCCGTACCGGCCGCCTTGGCCATGGGGGTGACGCAGGTCAATCTGGTCGTAGGGCAACTTGTAGCCTCAAAAACCGAGAAAGCTGTCAGCTGGCTGTTTGCGGCAGATCGTCTGTATCAGCTGCCTCTGGGTGTTGTCGGGATTGCCATCGGAATCGTGCTGCTGCCCGACCTGTCTCGCCGCTTGCGCGCGGATGACAAAGCAGGCGCGCGCAATGCGTTTTCGCGGGCCGGAGAGTTCATGTTGCTGCTCACCCTGCCCTCGACCGTAGCCTTCCTGATCATCCCAAACCCGCTGGTGTCAGTCCTGTTTCAGCGGGGCCAGTTCACCGCTGAGGACACAGCCGCCACAGCCCTGGCCGTTGCGATCTATGGCATCGGCCTACCCGCATTCATGCTGCAGAAGCTGCTGCAACCGCTGTATTTCGCGCGCGAGAATACGCGGTCTCCGTTCCACTATGCTTTGGTGGCAATGATCATCAACGCGGCGCTTGCCTTTGGCCTTTACCCGATTTTCGGATGGATTGCCCCTGCCATTGCGGCCTCCGCCGCTGGCTGGGCCATGGTTGGCCTACTGGCCTTTGGCGCGCGGAATATGGGCGATGAGACGCGGTTCGACGACCGTTTCCGGCGGCGCGCGGGGCGGATCATCTTGGCATCGGTCGGGATGGGCGTGGTGTTGTTTGCCGCTATTCAACTGTTCGGCTGGACGCTTGATGTGCCCGGGTGGCGCTATTTGGCTCTGCTTGCGCTGATCATGGTTGCAGCGGTCAGCTACTTCGCATTCGGCCACCTGTTGGGGGCATTTAGACTGTCCGAGTTCAAAACGGCCCTGCGCCGGTCTTGATCACTCACGCCGGATGCGGCCCTTGATCCGCTCCCAACCACCCGGCGCCAAAAAGAAGGACAGGCCGAACCCGGTGGCAAAACCGCCCAGATCGGCCACCCAATCACCTGTGCCGCCAAAGATCAGGCCAAACAGCAGCTGAATGCCCATCAGCACCGCAATCAACTGAAATGCCCGCGCCTGATTGGCCCCAACCAAAGAAAGTTTGCGCCACAGCAACCAGGTAAATGCCCCGATCAACCCGTAGACCGGTGGGAACCCTCCGACCAGCGGATAAGACGGGTCCAGAAAAAGCGCATAGGCGAGCGCGCCACCAACACCCGACAGAACGAAGATCAGCAGCATCGGAAAGCCACCAAAGACCTCACCCACCATCTTGCCCATGGCCAGCACGAACACGCAGACAAAAACCGCCTGCGTAAAACTGCCCGAAACGAACGGATAGGTCACAAAGCGGATGACATGCTCGAACGGCCAGCGCCCGTTTTGCACCATCCAATCGAAGATATCGGCCGAAAACGCGTAGCTCTGCAGCGCATCCAGCCGCCATCCGACCGCGCCCGGCCCTCCGACCAGACCTCGGGCGCCCAGCGTAAATGCCAGCTCGATCCCCATGATGAACAGAACCAAGGCCACCACGACGGGCGGCAGAGGGTTCACAGCGGGTGTATAATGCTCACTGCTCATTGGGCTGGCCTTTCGCGGCTGTTGACGTCCCTTGGCCTCATGGGTAAGCGACGAGGGCTGATTTTTCCAGACGGGAGTTCCCTTCTATGACCCAGACCCAATTCACGCCGCGCGTGTTTTCCGGCATCCAGCCTTCGGGCGGGCTGACCTTGGGCAACTATCTGGGCGCGATGAAGCGCTTTGTGGATATGCAGGGGCCAGAGTTCGAAACCATTTATTGCATGGTCGACCTGCATGCGATCACCGTCTGGCAGGACCCCGCTGCCTTGTCACACAACACACGTGAACTGTGCGCGGGCTATATCGCGGCGGGCATCGACCCGGAGCAATCCATACTGTTCAACCAAAGCCAGGTGCCCGAACACGCGCAATTGGCGTGGATCTTCAACTGCGTTGCCCGGATGGGCTGGATGCAGCGCATGACCCAATGGAAGGACAAGGCGGGCAAGAATACGCAAAACGCCTCGCTGGGCCTGTTTGCCTATCCGGCGCTGATGGCCGCGGACATTCTGATCTATCACGCGACCCATGTTCCTGTGGGTGAGGACCAGAAACAGCATCTTGAGCTGACGCGCGACATCGCGATCAAATTCAACAACGATTTCGGCGTCGACTTCTTCCCGGTCACCGAACCCGTGATCGAAGGGGCGGCCACACGGGTCATGAGCCTTCGTGACGGCTCCAAGAAGATGTCCAAGTCTGATCCGTCAGACATGAGCCGCATAAACATGACCGACGATGCCGACACGATCGCCAAGAAAATCCGCAAGGCCAAAACCGACCCGGATGCCTTGCCCTCAGAAGTCGACGGTTTGGAAGATCGCCCTGAGGCGCGCAATCTGGTCAATATCTACGCCGCGCTCAGCGACAGCTCGGCCGCGCAGGTGCTGGCCGATGTTGGCGGCAAGCAGTTCGGTGAGTTCAAACCGATGCTCGCGGAATTGGCGGTCGAAAAGCTGTCTCCGATCTCGTCCGAGATGGCCCGCCTGATGGGTGAACAATCCGAGATTGACCAGATCCTTGCCCGTGGTGCGGAAAAGGCGCGCGCGATTGCTGCCCCGATCCTGAAACAAACCTACGAGATTGTGGGCATGGTCGGCGCTGCATCGCGCTGATTGCACTGGACCTTCGCCTGACGCCCTCCTAGGTTTGCCGAAAGCTGAGGGAGGGCGCTATGGCAGTCGGCAAAAATATCCGCACCTATTTCGAAGGCCAATGGCATGAAGGGGACGCTCCGATCATGCGGGCGGCGGATCATGGATCGTGGCTGGGGTCCTCGGTTTTTGATGGCGCGCGCTACTTTGACGGCTTGGCCCCTGACCTGCTGGCCCATTGCGCCCGCGTGAACCGTTCCGCCGAGGCTTTGATGCTGAACCCGACCGTGACGCCTGAACAGATGGTCGATCTGGTGCGCGAGGGGCTGCAATCCTATGGCCCGGATCAGGCTGTCTATATTCGCCCGATGTATTGGGGCATCCACGGAGACGTCACGGCCATCGTGCCCCAGAAAGACAGTACCGGTTTCGCCATTTGTCTCGAAGAGATCCCAATGGCGCCCGAGACGGCCTCAGTCACGTTGACCACCACCCGGTTCCGCCGTCCTGTACTGGAATCCGCCGTGGTGAATGCCAAGGCCGGGTGCCTATACCCGAACAACGCCCGGATGCTGACTGAGGCGCGCTCCAAAGGGTTCTCGAACGCGCTGGTCGCCGACGCGATGGGAAATGTGGCCGAGACCGCTACCGCCAATATCTTCATGGCCAAGGATGGAGAGGTCTTTACCCCCATGCCAAACGGCACCTTTCTGGCCGGGATTACCCGCGCGCGACACATCAAGAACCTGCGCGCCGATGGTTTCACCGTACATGAATCAGTCCTCAGCTTTGATGATTTCCATGCCGCCGATGAGGTGTTCATGTCCGGCAACATGAACAAGGTGACTCCTGTGACTGCTCTGGACGATACGCAATATCAGGTTGGCCCTATCGCCCGTCGCGCCCGCGCGCTCTACTGGGATTGGGCAGCAAGCGAGCGCTAGGGATTTACCCGAGTTGCCAGCACGCTATCGGTCGGGCATGATCCCAGAAAATCAAGAGGACCCAAATGCGCAAGTTTCTCGTCATTCTGGATGACAGCCGCGAATGCCTGAACGCCATGCGTTTTGCCGCGATGCGGGCCGCGCATACCGGCGGCGGCGTGACAATCCTGTCGGTGATCCCGCCGGATGAATTCAATCACTGGATCGGTGTGGCCGAAACCATGCGCGAAGAGGCCCGCGAACGCATCCACGCCCATTTCGAAGTCTTCGCCAAATGGATGCGTGACAAGCAAAGCGTTGAGCCTGAATTGGCCATTCGCGAAGGCGATCCGGTGGCACAGATCATCGAACACGTACAGTCCGACCCGGAGATTGGGGTCCTGGTTCTGGGCGCCGGCACCGACAAGAAAGGGCCGGGTCCGCTGGTGACTCAGCTGACCAAGAACTCGGGCAGCATGCCGATCCCGATCACCATCGTGCCAGGTGATCTGAGCAAGGAAAAACTGGAAGAGATTACCTGAGGCACCATGGCAGCACCCGTTCAGTTCTGGTTCGAATTCGCCTCAACTTATTCTTATCTCAGCGCGATGCGGATCGAGCAGCTAGCGGCTGAAAAGGGGGTGTCCACTGATTGGCAGCCTTTCCTTTTGGGACCCATCTTTGCCGAACAGGGCTGGAACACATCTCCATTCACGATCTACCCCGCTAAGGGGCGCTACATGTGGCGGGATATGGAACGTTTATGCGCCGCGCGCGCGCTGCCGTTTCAGCGCCCTGATCCGTTTCCGCAGAATTCCCTGACCGCTGCGCGCTTGGCCGTCGCCATCGGGTCCCAGGACCAGCGGGCCGCGTTTACCCGTGCCGTTTACACGGCCGAGTTCGGCGAGGGCCGCGATATCTCGGCCGCATCAACATTGACCGATTGCCTTGCAGCCGCAGGTCTGCCCGCCGATTATATGGAGAGCGCGCAAGACCCAAAGGTAAAAGCGGCGCTCTTCGCGCAATCCAGCCGCGCCAAAGAACTCGAATTGTTCGGAGCACCCAGTTTTGTTGTCGGGGATGAGGTTTTCTGGGGTGATGACCGGTTGGTTGACGCGATAAACCACGCTCTCGCAATTTAGAACGGTTCCAAATCTTGACTTCCACGGCGGCTGCCCGCATATCAGAAGCAACGAAAACGGAGCTGCCTCATGTTCATTCAGACCGAATCCACCCCGAACCCGGCAACCTTGAAGTTCCTGCCCGGCCAGACGGTGCTTGAGGCAGGCACAGCCGACTTCCCATCCGCAGAAGCCGCCGAAAAATCGCCGCTTGCCCAGCGCATCTTTGCGGTCAGCGGCGTGACCGGCGTGTTCTTTGGCAATGACTTTGTCACCGTCACCAAAGCGGATGACGTCGATTGGGACCACATCAAGCCAAGCATCCTCGGCGCGGTGATGGAGCATTACCAATCCGGCCAGCCCGTCATGGGAGCCGAGGCGGCACTCGCATCCGGCCATGCCGAACATACCGGCGAGGATTCGGAAATCGTCGACCAGATCAAAGATCTGCTGGACAGTCGCGTGCGCCCTGCTGTGGCTCAGGACGGTGGCGACATCACCTTCCACGGCTTTGACCGCGGCGTGGTCTACCTGCATATGCAAGGGGCTTGCGCGGGCTGCCCGTCCTCGACCCTGACCCTGAAAATGGGGATCGAGAACCTGCTGCGCCACTACATCCCCGAAGTGACCGAGGTTCGCCCCGTTGCCGTCTGAACCGACGCTTCTGGCATTTGACACATCGGCCGCGCATTGCGCGGCCGCTTTGTTGCGTGGCTCTGAAATTGTCGTCACGCGGGCCGAGGCCATGTCACGCGGGCAAGCCGAACGCCTGATGCCCTTGCTGGAGGAGGTTCTGTCTGAGGCAGGTCTTGGCTGGAAAGACCTGGACGCCACTGGTGTTGGCGTAGGACCGGGAAACTTCACCGGCATTCGAATCTCAGTCTCAGCGGCGCGTGGGCTTGCATTGGGTTTGAACATCCCGGCCGTCGGCGTGTCAGGTTTTGACGCTTTGGCCGAGATCATGCCCGACGGTCACCTGCCGGCGATCTCAGCCCCACGCGATCAGGTCTATGTGCAAACCTCCGAAGGCCCACGCCTGATGCCTCGAGCCGAGGCCGAGGGGCTTGGCCCCCTCTTCACTGCCACGGACCCAAACGCGCATGTTCAGGCCATCGCCCATGTCGCGGCGCGCCGATACGGCACGGAAACAGACCCACCCGCACCGCTTTATATTCGCCCCGCGGATGCGGCGCCTTCTCGCGACCTCCCACCTGTGCTGCTGGACGAATGACCCCGGAAGACATGGCCCTGACCCACGCTGCGGCCTTCACACAGGCGCGCCCGTGGACGGCTGCCGAGTTCGAAGACCTGCTGCAAAACCGCTTCACCCATGTTGTCGGAGACACCAACTCCTTTGCTCTGTTTCAGGTAGTCACGGGCGAAGCCGAGTTGCTGACCATCGCGACTCACCCACTGCATCAGCGTCAGGGCTTGGCTGCAGCCTGCATGAAAAACTGGCACGCCATTGCCGCTGACCTCGGCGCGGCACGCGCGATTCTTGACGTGGCGGCCGACAATGGGGCAGCTATCGCACTCTATGAAGGCTTCGGATACAGCCCCTGCGGGAGGCGAAAAGGCTACTATACACGCGATTCCGCCTCAAATTGCGACGCAATCGTGATGGAACGCCCCCTACCGTAGCCCCACATCCCACTTTTTAGACCAAGTGGTCAAAAATCAGTTGACCCTGCCTGTTGCATACGGCCTTA
Source organism: Ruegeria sp. CL3 (assembly GCF_056536505.1). Taxonomy (NCBI): domain Bacteria; kingdom Pseudomonadati; phylum Pseudomonadota; class Alphaproteobacteria; order Rhodobacterales; family Roseobacteraceae; genus Ruegeria; species Ruegeria sp. CL3. Next base: position 118,410 of record NZ_JBQFPT010000006.1, read on the forward strand.
ATTCCCGTCATCACAACGGTTATGCTCGCTATAGGTGGGTAAACGAGGCTAGTTTAACCTCGAACCGACAAAAACAACGGGAGTACCAAATGACCCTGATGAAATCTTTGATGGGCGCTGCCGCCGCCGTCGCTCTGACCGCGGGTGCCGCACTGGCCGAACCGGCCCTGATCTTTGACCTGGGTGGCAAGTTCGACAAGTCGTTCAACGAAGCCGCACATAACGGCGCACAGCGTTGGGCCAACGAAACCGGCGGCACCTATCGCGAGATCGAGCTTCAGTCTGAAGCGCAGCGTGAACAGGCCCTGCGCCGTTTCGCCGAGGCTGGCGCGAACCCGGTCATCACCATGGGCTTTGCCATGGCCGATCCGCTGTCCGCGGTTGCCGGCGACTATCCTGACACCAAGTTCGTCGCGGTTGACGTCACCTGGCTGGACGCTCCGAACATCCGTCAGATCGGCTTTGCCGAGCACGAAGGCTCGTACCTCGTTGGTATGATGGCCGCGATGGCGTCGGAATCGGGCACTGTCGGCTTCATCGGCGGAATGGATATCCCGCTGATCCGCCACTTTGGTTGCGGCTATGCGCAAGGCGCCAAGGCTGTGAATCCCGACATCAACGTTGTTGCCAACATGACCGGCACAACTCCGGCCGCATGGAACGACCCGGTTAAAGGGTCCGAGCTGACCAAAGCGCAGATCAGCCAAGGCGCTGATGTAATCTACGCCGCTGCAGGCGGTACCGGTGTTGGTGTTCTGCAGACCGCAGCGGACGAAGGCATCCTGTCGATCGGCGTGGACAGCAACCAGAACCACCTGCACCCGGGCAAAGTTCTGACCTCGATGCTCAAGCGCGTGGACGTTGCCGTCTATGACGCGATGAAAGCGGGTGAAGATCTGGAAACCGGCGTGTTCGCCATGGGCCTGGCCGAGGATGGCGTTGGCGTTGCCATGGACGAGAACAACAAAGAGCTGGTCTCGGTTCGTATGAACGACGCCGTGGACGAAGCACGCAAAGCGATCATCAACGGCGACATCTCCGTTGTCAGCTACTACGAGAACGACAGCTGCCCGGCGCTGCAGTTCTGATATCGCACGGGGCGGGGGGTGACCTCCGCCTCGGTCCCACTCTGCCGCGAACCGCGCGGCCCTTCGGCAACCCAAGGACAAGACATGACAGTCCCCGCCATTGAGCTCAAAGGGATTTCCAAAGCCTTTGGGCCGGTTCAGGCCAATAAAGACATTTCCATCAGCGTCGCCCCCGGCACGATCCATGGGATCATCGGTGAAAACGGTGCGGGCAAATCCACGCTGATGAGCATTCTCTACGGCTTCTACAAAGCCGATAAAGGTGAGATTTGGATCAACGGCACCAAGACCGACATTCCAGACAGTCAGGCGGCCATCGCCTCGGGTATCGGGATGGTGTTCCAGCACTTCAAGCTGGTCGAAAACTTCACCGTTCTGGAAAACATTGTTCTGGGCGCCGAGGATGGCGGGCTGCTGGCCCCGTCTCTGGCCAAAGCCCGGAAAGAGCTGAAAGCGCTGGAAGAAGAGTACGAGCTGTTTGTCGACCCTGACAAGCGCATCGATGAAATCGGCGTGGGCATGCAGCAACGGGTCGAGATCCTCAAGGCGCTGTATCGCAAGGCCGAGATTCTGATCCTTGATGAGCCCACCGGGGTTCTGACACCGGCCGAGGCCGACCAGCTGTTCCGCATCCTCGATCGCCTTCGGGCCGAAGGGAAGACGATCATCGTGATCACGCATAAGCTGCGCGAGATTATGGAGAACACCGATACCGTTTCGGTCATGCGGCGCGGAGAGATGACGGCCACGGTCAAAACGTCCGAGACCAGCCCTGAGCATCTGGCCGAGCTGATGGTGGGCCGCAAGGTCCTGCTACAGGTCGACAAGGTGCCCGCGCAGCCCGGGAAACCCATTCTTGAGGTCCAAGACCTGCGCGTGTTCGATGCCGCAGGTGTTGAGCGTGTCAAAGGCATCGACCTGACCGTCCGCGCCGGTGAGATCGTCGGCATCGCAGGCGTCGCGGGCAACGGCCAGTCGGAACTGTTGGAAGTTCTGGGCGGGATGCGCCCCGGTCAGGGGTCGATCAAGCTGAACGGTACGCCGCTTCCCCTCAGCGGGGCCGGGTCTGATGGTCAGGCGCGTCGCGCGCAGCACATCGCCCACGTCCCAGAAGACCGTCAGCGCGAAGGTCTGATCATGGACTTCCATGCCTGGGAAAACGTTGCCTTCGGCTATCACCGTGACCCGGCCTACAAGCGCGGCCTGTTCATGGACAACGCCGCCCTGCGCGCGGACACCGAAGCCAAAATCGAGAAATTCGATGTGCGCCCGCCGAATGGCTGGCTGACCGCCAAAAGCTTTTCCGGAGGCAACCAGCAGAAAATCGTCGTCGCGCGCGAGATTGAGCGGAACCCAGACCTGTTGCTGGTCGGCCAACCGACCCGCGGCGTAGACATTGGCGCAATCGAATTCATTCACAAACAGATCGTAGCCCTGCGCGACCAAGGCAAAGCGATCCTTCTGGTCTCGGTCGAGCTGGAGGAGATTTTCTCGCTCTCTGACCGGATCGCCGTGATGTTTGACGGACATATCATGGGTGAGCGTCTGCCCCATGAGACAGATGAAAAAGAACTGGGCCTGCTGATGGCCGGTGTTGCGGGAGAGGCCGCGTAAGATGGAAAAAATGCCCAAATGGGCCGACGTCGTGCTGATCCCCATCATCAGCCTGGTGTTGGCCACGATCCTGTCGGCGCTGGTGATCCTCGCCATCGGAGAGAACCCGGTTGAGGCCGTGAACTTGATGGTAACAGGCGCGCTGGGGTCGACCTATGGCTGGGGCTATACGCTCTACTACGCGACCAACTTTATGTTCACCGGGCTCGCGGTGGCCGTGGCTTTTCACGCACGGCTGTTCAACATCGGGGGCGAAGGTCAGGCGATGCTGGGCGGCCTTGGCGTTGCCATGGTGTGCCTCTACATCCCTTGGCCGCATTGGAGCATCGCTCTGATCGCCGCAGGTCTGGGGGCCGCTATATTCGGCGCGGCATGGGCCGCGATACCGGCTTACCTGCAGGCCAAACGCGGCAGCCACATCGTGATCACCACGATCATGTTCAACTTTATCGCAGCCGCCTTCCTGAACTACATGCTGGTCAATGTCATGCGCCCGCAAGGTTCGCAGGACCCGGCGACCGCGCGCTTCCCCGAGGCAGTACACCTGCCGACCTTCCAATCCATGTTCTCGACCGCTGAAAACGTGATGTTCCGCGGTGCACCGGCCAATATTTCGTTCTTCGTGGCGATCATCGCCTGTTTCGTGGTCTGGGCGCTGATCTGGCGCACCCGGTTGGGATATGAAATTCGGGCCTATGGTCATTCGGAAACCGGTGCCGTCTATGCCGGGATCTCGCCGGTTCGCATCACCATCATCGCCATGCTGATCTCGGGCGGGCTGGCAGGTCTGATGGCGATCAACAACGTGATGGGTGAGGCCGAGCGTCTGGTTCTGAACTCAACCGAAGGCGCGGGTTTCATCGGGATCGCCGTGGCCCTGATGGGTCGTTCGCACCCGTTCGGCGTGTTCCTCGCGGCGCTTCTGTTCGGCTTCCTCTATCAAGGAGGTGCCGAACTGGCCTTGTGGACATCCATCCCGCGTGAGCTGATCGTCGTCATTCAGGCGCTGGTGATTCTGTTTACCGGAGCGTTGGACAATATGGTGCGGATGCCGCTTGAAAAGCTGTTCCTTGCCCTGCGGAAGGAGCCTCAGTGATGGACTCGTTCGTAACACTGATCCAGGTTCTCGATTCCACCGTCCGCCTGGCGACGCCTTTGCTGCTGGCCTGTCTGGCAGGCCTCTATTCCGAACGCGCAGGGATTTTCGACATCGGGCTTGAGGGCAAGATGCTGATCTCGGCCTTCTTCTCGGCGGCTGTGGCGGCCGTGACCGGCTCGGTCTGGTTGGGTTTGCTCGCGGGGATCGCGTCGTCTCTGGTTTTGTCGGCGCTACACGGCGTGGCTTCTATCACGTTCCGGGGCAATCAGCTGATCTCTGGCGTGGCGATCAACTTCCTAGCCTCTGGCCTGACGGTTCTGATCGCGCAAAGCTGGTTCCAACAAGGCGGGCGCACCCCGTCGCTGTTCGGGGAAGGCCGGTTTGAGCCGATCAACTTTCCCTTCGCCGAAGCGCTGAGCGACGTGCCCTTCATCGGCCCGATCTATTCTGAACTGCTGTCGGGCCATTCGATCCTTGTCTACATCGCCTTCCTGATGGTGCCTGCGACGTGGTGGATCCTTTATCGCACCCGGTTCGGGTTGCGGTTGCGCGCGGTGGGCGAAAACCCAGCCGCCGTGGATACAGCCGGTGTCTCGGTCGTCGGCCTGCGCTTTGCAGCTGTCGCCATCTGCGGCGTACTCTGCGGTATCGCCGGAGCCTATCTTGCAACTGCGCTGCAGGCCGGGTTCGTCAAGGAAATGACCGCCGGTCGCGGGTTCATCGCGCTGGCGGCGTTGATCTTTGCAAAATGGCGGCCTTGGCACGCGATGTTGGCCTGTTTGCTGTTTGGCCTGCTACAGGCTATCGCGCTGCGGTTCCAGAATATCGACCTGGGCGGCATTGTGATCCCTGTGCAGGTCATGGACGCCCTGCCCTATATCCTGACCGTGGTGATTCTTGCGGGCTTCGTCGGCAAGGCGGTTCCGCCCCGCGCCGGCGGCGAGCCCTACGTGAAAGAGCGCTGATAAGTCCAGTTCAGGGCCAATTCTGGGTCCTGTTCGCTGCAGAGCGGCATGCAGAGTTGATTTTGCATGCCGCAACCGTTCTAAGAGGGTATGTGCGTGTTTCCTCTGATAGAAAAGAGTGCAAACCTCCCCTCGTATTTGCCAAAGACGGGTGGTAGGCCTGTGACCGCAGCGCCCGATATTCAGGCTGCACGCATTTCCGATGCCGGCGGGTTCACCGCTTTGCACAGCCGAACTCAATACGACTAGAGCATGCCATGCAAATTTACCTTCCGATTGCCGAAGTCTCCGTAAACGCCTTTCTATTGCTAGGGCTCGGAGGCATGGTCGGCATTCTGTCGGGCATGTTCGGAGTCGGCGGTGGGTTCCTTATGACGCCGCTTCTGTTCTTTATCGGCATCCCTCCGGCGGTTGCCGTTGCGACCGAAGCCAACCAGATCGTGGCCTCGTCCTTCTCGGGCGTTCTGGCGCATTTCAGGCGAAGGACGGTCGATTTCAGGATGGGCACGGTGCTTTTGATCGGCGGCCTCATCGGGGCCGCGCTTGGCGTTGTCGTGTTCAACTACCTCAAGAGCTTGGGTCAGGTCGATCTGCTGGTGACCCTGTGCTACGTCGTCTTCCTTGGCGTGATCGGCAGCCTGATGTTCATCGAAAGCCTGCGCGCCTTGCGCAAGGCCAAGAAAGGCGGGGCGGCACCTGCCAAGCGTCGTCAGCGCGGCTGGGTCCATGCAATGCCCTTCAAGATGCGCTTTCGCACCTCGGGTCTTTATATCTCGGTCATCCCTCCGGTTCTGGTCGGCCTCTGCGTGGGGGTTCTGTCCGCGATCATGGGCGTCGGCGGCGGCTTCATCATGGTGCCTGCCATGATCTATCTGCTGGGCATGCCCACCAAGGTTGTGGTCGGGACGTCCCTGTTCCAGATCATTTTCGTAACCGCCTTCACGACAATGCTGCACGCCACCACGAACTACACCGTGGACGTGGTTCTGGCCGTGCTGCTTCTGGTCGGTGGCGTTATCGGAGCTCAGATCGGAACTGTGATCGGCGCCCGGATGCCAGCCGAGCAATTGCGGGTTTTGCTGGCCGCGCTGGTGCTGGTCGTCTGCGGCAAGCTGGCGCTTGATCTGCTTCTGGAACCGTCCGAGCTGTATTCGCTTGGCGCCAGCGGGGGACACTGATTATGGTCCGCTCATTGATCGCTGCCCTGTGCCTGTTCTGCCTGCCCGCAGCTGCCGCGGAAGAGCAGGTGGTCCTGGGCCTCAGCCAGGACCGCGTTGCCATTACTGCCACGTTCGACGGGTCCGAAATTCTGATCTTCGGGGCCATCAAGCGCGAAGCTCCGATCCCCGAAGGCCCTCCGCTAGAGGTGATCGTCACCGTTGCCGGCCCGTCCGAGCCTCTGACCGTGCGGCGTAAAGAACGTAAACTAGGAATCTGGGTGAACACCGACAGCGTCGAGGTCGATCTGGCCCCCAGCTTCTATGCTGTTGCCACCAGCGGGCCATTCAAAGAAATCCTCACCAATACCGAGGATCTGCGCTATCGGGTTTCCATCGAACGGGCCATCCGCTCGGTTGGGGCGGCCATGCATATCGAGGCCGCTCAGGACTTTGCCGATGCCGTGATACGCATTCGCGAAAGCGAGAGCCTGTATTCGATCCGCGAAAACACGGTTGCCGTGGATGAACAAACCCTGTTCCGTACTTCCATCGACATGCCCGCCGACCTGACCGAAGGCGACTATGCCGCGCGCATTTTCCTGACGCGGGGCGGCAATGTGGTGTCGCAATACGAAACCACAATCGACGTGCGCAAAGTGGGGCTGGAGCGGTTTCTCTACAACATGTCCCGCGAGCAGCCCGTTTGGTACGGGCTGATGTCACTTGTCATCGCAATTGCCGCTGGTTGGGGGGCCTCGACAGCTTTCCGTCTGCTCCGCGAAAAGTAGCGCTCAGCCCCGGCCTATATAGGGCATGGTCGTGGCCATCACGGTCATGAACTGCACATTGGCCTCGGGCGGCAGATTGGCCATGTGCAGCACCGATTTGGCAGCGTCTTCCACATCCATAGTCGGATCGGGCGTCGTACCATCGGCAATCGCAGCATCAACCAGCCCCTGCACCATCTGGGTACGGGCGTTCCCTATATCGATCTGACCACAGGCAATGCCAAAATCGCGCCCATCCAGCGACAGGCTGCGCGTCAGCCCGGTGATGGCGTGTTTCGTTGCAGAATAGTGCACCGAATTCGGGCGCGGCACATACGCCGCGATTGAGCCGTTGTTGATGATACGCCCACCTTGCGGTGTTTGGTGACGCATGATCCGAAACGCCTCACGCGCGCTCAGAAACATGCCGTTGAGGTTGACGTTGACGCTTTGGTACCAGTCCTCCAACGCGATTTCATCAATCGTGCCGCCGGGTGCAAAGATGCCTGCATTGTTGAACAGAACATCCAGCCGCTCGGCCCTGTTCGAGAACGACCGAAAGGCGCGCGCAACCGCCACCGGATCGGTCACATCCGCAACCAGAGGGATGGAGTTGCGATGCCCTTCGGCCATTTCCACCAGTTTGTCTTCGCTGCGAGCTAGCAGGCCGACGGTCCAGCCCTCGGCCAGAAACAGCTCGGCTGTAGCCTTTCCGATCCCGGAACTTGCGCCAGTTATGAGGATGGATTTCATGTCTCTTCAGCCTCCAGTGTCAGGGTCGCCGCCGGTATGGCGCGCAGATCATCGACGCGCAGAGGATGGGTGGGTTTGGACAACCGATTGCGCACCACCCAGATCAACCGTTCCTGCGCGCGGGTGATGGCAACATAGGCCAGTCGTTTCCACAAGGGCTGTCCGGCCTCGGTCCGGCCCATGCGGGCCGCGGCGTAGATGTCCGGCGCAAAGACTTGCACCGTATCCCATTGCGAACCCTGCGCCTTGTGGATAGTCACCGCCGCCCCATGCAGAAAGGTCGCGCCCATACGCGCTGCATAGGGGATGAACGGTTCTTCTTCATCCGGCTTTTCGATCTGCACAATCGACGCGGCACTGACTTGAGGGTCCTCGGCCCCCATGACATGCAGGCGAGAGAAACCGGGTTTTCGCCCCGGCCCCAGATAAACCACCTGAGCACCCTTGATCAGTCCGCGCGCCTCAAGGTCCAGCCGTTTCTTGCGGTGTTTCAGAGGCAGCTCGATCCCGTCGCAGATCAGCGGCTCTCCTTCCAGCAATTCCGTCTCGGGGGCGCCATGGACCTGCCGGAAGGCCTGGATCAGACGGATGCGCGTTGCGTTGCGCCAGACCAGAACCGGACTGCGGGCCATCAGGTCGACCTCGACCCGCTGCCCCCAGACCACACGGTCATCGCGACGCGCGGTGTCTTCGACCAGACGCTCGAAATCCTCAAACCCCATGGCAGGGTCAGCAAGCGCATGGGCCAGATCGAGGATGGGATTGTCGGCATCCTGACGGTGTATGCGATGCAGGGTCAGCTTGCGCGGCTCGGGCAGGGTTTCGAATACCATGCTGCCGGATTGGTTGACCGGTGCCAGCTGTGCTGGATCGCCAAACAGCAGCAACGTCGGGAAGATTTCTTTCAGATCATCAAACTGGCGGTCATCCAGCATCGAGGCTTCGTCGACAAAACCGATATCCAGCGGCTCTTCCCGGCGTTTCCAGCCGGTTATGAAATCCGACCCGCGCAAACCGGCGGCGGCCAGAGCACCGGGGATCGACTTGTTGTTCTGATAGAAAGCAGCGGCCCGGTCCAGCGCCTCATCCGTCAGGCCTTCGATCTCGGGCCGTTCGTCATTACCCTCAAGCCATTCGGCGATGCGTTCATATTCAGGGTCGTAGACGGGGGTATAGAGAATGCGATGGATGGTCGTCGCGGGCACCCCGCGCAGGCGCAAAACGCTCGCAGCCTTGTTGGTGGGGGCCAGAATCGCAAGACTGCGCTTGTCGCGGGATTTGCGGCTTTCATAGTCGCCCGAGACGACGTGAACGCCAGTCTCGGCCAGCGCCTTATACAGTTCCGCCAGCAAAAGGGTCTTGCCCGAACCGGCCTTGCCGATCACGGCCATAACACCCGATTCACCATTTCCAGGCAGTTTCAGCAGCGCATCATCTTCAAGGTCCACCCCGGCAGAGCGCAGCATCTCGGCGATGCTGTCATAGGCGGCGGCCTGATCTTCTGAGAAGGTCACATTGGGCAAAGACATGGCGCGACCCTACAGGGCCGCGCCACCCTTCACCAGATATGGATTTGGGTTTTCAAGACCCTAGGCCGACAGCGCAAACCGGTGCTGTTTGGCTGGGCCGAACGCGGTTCTGAACCACAGGCGCGAAAGCTCGCGCGGGATGCCCGCCCGATCCGCCACGCGGTTGCAATCATCCGCGGAATACGGCCACAAACCAACCGAGATCTGATCGCGCCCTTTCCCTTCGGACCCTAACACAATTGGCGACGACCCAATCAGGCGGTAGATCCGGATCATCCGCGCATCAAAAACGCCGGCGATATGAGTCAGACCGAACCCCTCCATCATTTCACCGCCGCTCAGCATGATAGCCCCGGCCGTATGGGGGCTGGCTGTACGCGATAGGCAAAAGCGCGTGACCTCCCAGATCAGAGGGCTGCAGATCGGCTCGCCCTCGTTGAGATGACCGAACACCTCGTTCACCATGACCGGGCCAGTGGTAGGCAGAACCCGCATTGAGCCGCCATGGCTGCCATCCGGTTCCTCCCAAATCACGTAAAGCGGGTTGAGATCATCGTATTGATCCCGCTCTTCCCCTTTTTCATTGACGTAAACGTCCCATCCCAGCCGGGTTTTGAACTGATCCGCGCGATCGCGAAACATGCCGTCGGCCAAAGCTGGAAATTCATGCAGCTCATCAGCATACAAGTAACGCAACATGACTAATTCCCCTTGTCGTCCTGTGCAGGAACGAAAGGGGTACGAAGTCGTGGTTAATTTACTGTTCTAAGGCCGTACGTTGCTTAAACGACTATTAACCCACGGCTGAGCGCGGTCGCGATGGCGTGCGTCGTATTTTGCGCACCCAGTTTCGAGCGCGCGCTTTCAATATAGACCCTAAGCGTGTGTTCCGAGATCGACAGCGAATGCGCAACCTGAGCGCGGCTGAAGCCCTGCGCAAGCAACGTCATCGCATCAATTTCACGCGGGGACAGACCTCGGGTCGCTTCAGGCTGCCTGTCCTTTTCAAATTCCAGAGCTTTGCGATTGATGTAATGCGCCACGAGGATCAATTCTCGGCCGAAGGTCGAGATGAAATCCTGCCAAGTGTCGTCGTCACAACTGTGATTGACGGTGAACAGCGCAAACTGTCCACTCGGCCCTCGGATCGGGATCGAATAACCCTGATTACCCACCCCATGTTCCAATGCATCCTTAAGAAACGCTTTGGACACCCTGCCAGACCAGTCCAGCGATTTCCAATCAACCGGGTGAAATCGTTGGAAACACCCCATTATCACAGGGTCGATGCGGTGATAGTTTTTTTCGCGATACCGTTCATCCCAGGCATCGGAATAGGTTGTATAGCCGTACTGATCCCCGGCGGCATCCACCCAATGATATGTCAGATGTTCGACTTTCAGACAGTCGCGCAGGCGAACGGCGACCGAGCCAAGCTCATCAAGCGTGCTGGTGTTTTCCAAATCCTTCAGGATCTGACCCAAATCGAGTTCTGTTCCCATCCGCGGGCGCCCGTGCCTTATCTGTCATGGACGCGATCTCGGCTGCGGCAATCAGCTTGGTGTCGTCCAGCTGTTCGGCCAAGGCAGTCAACCCATTCGCAACAGCGAACGCGTTGAGGTCCGACAATACGTCCAGTATCCACTCATTTTGCGCCATTAGGGTCTCTCTGAAACAGTTAACGAAGTGTTAACACAACCATAACATGCGCGATCTTTTTGACCTATTCACCGGTTTCTACTCCCCAAAAATAGTGAGGGGCAAAATTCCAACCTGTTGAAACAAAAAAGGACCCTCCAAGACGGCAAAACACCCGCGTATCGGAGTTCCGATTCGCGGGTGTTTTTTTGTCTATTTCAGGATGGGCTTATGGACGCGCGTCCAGAACCTCTTCCAAAGTGCGCATGCCAGTGCGCGGGGCTTGAACCAGAACCGACATATTGCCTGGCTTGTGCTCATTGCGCAGCATTTTCATATGCGCCTCAGGCAGATCGTTCCAGGCGAACACTTCCGACATACAGGGGTCCAGACGACGCTCGACCATCAGCTTGTTGGCGGCTGCCGCTTGCTTCAGATGTGCAAAGTGCGAACCCTGCAGGCGCTTCTGGTGCATCCACATGTAGCGCACGTCGAAGGTACAATTAAACCCGGTGGTCCCAGCACAAATCACGACCATGCCGCCCTTTTTCACCACGAAGGTCGACACTGGGAAGGTGCTTTCACCGGGGTGCTCGAACACCATATCAACGTTGTTGCCTTTACCGGTGATATCCCAGATCGCCTTGCCGAACTTGCGAGCCTCTTTGAACCACTCGGCGTATTCGGGCGTGTTGACCGTGGGCAGCTGACCCCAGCAGTTGAAGTCCTTGCGGTTCAGAACGCCTTTGGCGCCCAACCCCATCACGAAATCCCGTTTGCTTTCGTCCGAGATCACGCCGATCGCATTTGCACCGGCCGTGTTGATCAATTGGATCGCGTAAGAGCCCAAACCACCCGAGGCACCCCAGACCAGAACGTTCTGGCCAGGCTTCAGGTCATGAGGCTCGTGCCCAAACAGCATCCGGTAGGCCGTAGCGAGCGTCAGGGTATAGCACGCCGCCTGCTCCCAAGTCAGGTGCTTGGGACGCGGCATCAGCTGTTGCGCCTGCACGCGGGTGAATTGGCTGAATGACCCGTCCGGAGTTTCATATCCCCAGATGCGCTGACTGGGTGAGTACATCGGGTCGCCGCCGTTGCATTCCTCGTCGTCGCCATCGTCCTGGTTGCAGTGGATTACCACCTCATCGCCGACCTTCCAGCGCTTGACCTTGTCACCCACGGCCCAAACGATGCCCGAAGCATCCGAGCCAGCGATATGATACGGGGCCTTGTGGCCATCAAACGGGCTGATCGGCTGGCCCAGAGCAGCCCAGACGCCGTTGTAGTTGACGCCCGCCGCCATCACGAGGACCAGAACCTCGTTGCTGTCCAGTTCGGGCACATCGACCACTTCCTGCTGCATTGCAGTATTTGGTTCTCCGTGACGCTCTTTGCGGATCGCCCAGGCATACATCTGCTTGGGCACAAACCCCATCGGAGGGATTTCCCCCATTTCGTAGAGGTCCTTTTCGGGTGCCTCGTACGACGCGATACCGCTTTCGGTGTCCAAAGCCATGCTGGCCTCCTTTTCTATATCTTTGCCGCGGCGCAGAATCGCCGCCTCTCCTACAGAGGGATAGGAGGGGTTGCGCAACATTGCAACCATCTTTGGTCTATTTTTGTAATTTTATGACCCAGCGGATGCAGAAACATCTTTCGCGTTCGCAGCATTGGTGGGTTTCACCTGTTCGGGTACCGAGTTTGCGTAATATTCCAAAAGATCCTCGCGCTGCCCGGACAGGTTCAAAACCCCGTCTTCAAGGGTCAAAATGCGCCGTTCGACCATTTGATCCACAGCGCTGGTGATGGCGTCCTCTGATTCCGCCAGCGCCAGACGATCGGCTTCCATGAGGGCAAGGATACGACTCCGCACCTCCTGTTCGGGCATTGGGCCATTCTCGCGCAGCAGCCAGCATGCCGCCGGTCCGGGCACCAAGGGAATCGCCGCGCCAATCCGTTTCATCAACGTGCGCGCGAGGTCAGTCATCACGTCATCCCCAGCCCGTGCCCCGAAGTCTTTCAGCGAAATCGGCTCACCATACCGAACCGCGGCCAGTCCGAACCGCTTGTAGCGACCGATCAACCGACGCCAGATTTGCTTGAGCACCCAGCTTGTGATCACCCCGATCCGCGCGCGAAAACGTCGATCGGTTCCGAGGGCGGCGCGCGTCAGGATCGTGTCCTCAAGCACGCGGTCATAGTTCAGGGCCACCGGCACAAACACCACATCGCGCCCGTCGGGCGAGGTGCCGTCGATAATGTATTTCAGTAGTCCTAGTTTAGGTCGCCCCAAAGCACCGGTCAGGCTAAGCCCGCCTTCGGGGAACATGGCCTGCGTCACACCTGCTTCGGTCGCGTGTCTTACATAGCTGGCCAGAACCTGTCGATATAGCTCACTGCCCGATTTGCGCCGGATAAAATACGCGCCCATCGCCCGGATCAACCGGCTGAGCGGCCAAACCCGCGCCCATTCGCCCACGGCATAGGATAGGGCGGATTGCTGCGCCGCCAGATAAGTGACCAGAACATAGTCCATATTGCTGCGATGGTTCATCACAAAGACGACCGTCGCCTCGGGGTCGATATCCTTGATCGCGCTTTCATCCTTGTAGCTGAGATTCACGTTGTAGAACGCGTTGCTTAGCAATCGGGACAGGCGAATGGCGAAGCTGAAATAGGCAAAGGCCGAAAAGGACGGCACAATCTCACGCGCGTATCGGCGGGCTTTTTCGAACGCAACGGCTTCGGGGATGCCTTCTTCATGGGCGTGCTGTTGCACCGCTTGCCCGACCTGAGGATCATAAATGAGCCGCTGGATCATGTCGTGCCGCCGCGCCAGCTTGAACGGCTGGATCGGCCGTTGCAGGCGCTGGTTCAACCGAGAGACCGCCCTCTCAAGCCTGCGACGAAAGAACCAGCGGACGGAGGGGAACAGAAAATGCGAGGCAAAAGTGACCATGGCAAAGACCACGATCAACAGGAATAGCCACAGCGGAAGTTCCACGGTTCTCAACATCGGGCCACACTGCCACCAAACGAGACGGCTCACAATCTAGACAATTCGCATATGCCGCAACGCAGCGAATTGACAATGCCTGAAAATTGCGATTTAGAACCCGTATACGTAATTTTGTTACTCACCGAAACACGAGGCCCGCCCATGACGCAGATGCAGAAAGACCGCCCCTGGCTGATCCGAACCTATGCTGGTCATTCCACCGCCAAAGCCTCGAACGCGCTGTATCGCGGCAACCTCGCCAAAGGTCAGACTGGCCTGTCGGTGGCGTTCGATCTGCCGACTCAAACAGGCTATGACAGCGACCACACGCTAGCGCGGGGTGAGGTTGGCAAAGTGGGTGTGCCGATCTGCCATCTGGGCGACATGCGGGTCCTGTTCGATCAGATCCCGCTAGAGCAGATGAACACCTCGATGACGATCAACGCGACGGCCCCATGGCTGCTGGCGCTCTACATCGCCGTGGCTGAGGAACAGGGCGCGGATGTCTCAAAGCTGCAAGGCACTGTTCAGAATGACTTGATCAAGGAATATCTCAGCCGCGGCACCTATGTCTGCCCGCCAAAGCCGTCACTGAAGATGATCGCGGATGTGGCCGAGTATTGCTACACCAACGTGCCAAAATGGAACCCGATGAACGTGTGTTCCTACCACCTGCAAGAGGCCGGCGCGACCCCGGAACAGGAGCTGGCCTACGCGCTCGCCACCGCCATTGCGGTGCTAGATGAGCTACGCCCTCGTGTGCCTGCCGAGGACTTCCCTGCCCTATGTGGACGCATTTCCTTCTTCGTGAATGCGGGTATCCGCTTTGTCACCGAAATGTGCAAAATGCGGGCTTTTGTGGATCTTTGGGACGAGATCCTTCAACAACGCTACGGTGTTGAGAACCCAAAGTTCCGCAGATTCCGCTATGGCGTTCAGGTGAATTCGCTTGGGCTGACTGAGCAGCAACCAGAAAACAACGTCTACCGCATCCTGATCGAGATGCTGGCCGTGACCCTGTCGAAAAAGGCGCGCGCCCGTGCCGTTCAGTTGCCCGCTTGGAATGAGGCTTTGGGCCTTCCCCGTCCGTGGGACCAGCAGTGGTCGATGCGGATGCAGCAGATTCTAGCCTACGAGACCGACCTGTTGGAATATGGCGATCTGTTCGACGGGAACCCGGCGGTTGATGCCAAAGTCGAAGACCTCAAAGAAGGCGCGCGGGCCGAGTTGGCCAATCTCGACTCTATGGGCGGCGCCGTGGCCTCAATCGAATACATGAAGTCCCGATTGGTGGACTCCAATGCAGAACGCCTGAACCGCATTGAACGGAACGAGACCATTGTGGTCGGTGTGAACAAATGGGTCGATGGTGAGCCCTCGCCCCTGCAGACCGAGGATGGCGGCATCATGGTCGTGGACCCTGCGGTCGAGCAGGAGCAGATCAATCGTCTGAACGAATGGCGCGCGGAACGCGACGACGCTGCGGTCAAAGCGGCCTTGTCGGCACTGCGTGAGGCTGCGCAGAGCGGTACAAATGTCATGGAGCCCTCGATCGCTGCGGCCAAGGCCGGTGCTACCACGGGTGAATGGGCCGAGGAAATGCGCAAGGTCTACGGCACTTACCGTGGCCCGACCGGCGTGTCCGGCTCGGTCTCGAACAAGACCGAAGGGTTGGAGGATCTGCGCGCGTCGGTCGATGCGGTCAGTGACCGTTTGGGGCGTCGTTTGAAATTTCTGGTCGGCAAGCCGGGCTTGGATGGCCATTCCAACGGAGCCGAGCAGATCGCCTTCCGCGCCCGCGATTGCGGCATGGATATCAGCTATGAGGGCATTCGCCTGACACCAGAAGAAATCGTCTCAGCCGCGTCCGAAGACGATGCCCATGTGATCGGTTTGTCGATCCTGTCTGGCAGTCATCTGCCCCTGGTCGAAGACGTAATGACCCGCCTGAAACAGGCAGGCCTGTCGCACGTGCCTGTCATTGTCGGTGGGATTATTCCGGACGATGACGCAGACGCTTTGAAGAAAATGGGCGTTGCCAGAATCTACACGCCCAAGAATTTCGAGTTAAACGCAATCATGGGCGACATCGTCGCGCTGGTGGACCCACAGGAAATCGCCGCCGAATAACGGCTCGTTTTGAAAAACTCTCGATGGCTATTCCCGAAATGACGGGAATAGCCTATATCGGCGTGTGAAATTGCTGCAATTCTTGGAATTGCAATAACTCACGTCTGAAAGAGGAAAAAATAATGGGACTTGAGCTTGAAAAAATGTCGCGCAATGAACTTCTGCAATTGCGCAACGATATTGATAAAGCCCTGGTAAATGCCGAAAAGCGCGAGCGCAAAGCCGCTCTGGAAGCCGCCGAAAAAGCCGCAGCCGAATTCGGGTTTCCCCTGTCAGATCTTTTGGACGGCGCTTCGAAAGGTACCAAGACCCAGAAATCAAAAGCGAAATACCGCAATCCGAACGCCCCGGAGCAAACCTGGTCAGGCCGTGGGCGCAAGCCTCAATGGGTCCATGACGCGCTGAATTCCGGCACCGATATAGCCGCGTTGGAAATCTGAATCTGAGGTTGTTTCAGAAATGACAATCCACATTGGCGCAGAAAAAGGCGACATCGCAGAAACCGTTCTATTGCCCGGAGATCCCTATCGGGCGAAATGGGCGGCGGAAACGTTTTTGGATGACGTTAGGTTGGTCAATGACGTGCGCGGCATGCTCGGGTTCACCGGTACGTGGAAAGGAAACCCTGTCACCATTCAGGGCAGCGGCATGGGGATGCCCTCACTTTCCATTTACGTGAACGAATTGATCCAGGATTTCGGCGCAAAGACACTGATCCGCATTGGCTCCTGCGGTGGTATGCAGGACAGCGTCAATGTCCGCGATGTTATCCTGGCTATGACATCCACCACGCTCAGCACACCGTCGCGGGGCATCATGAAGGAACTGAACTTCGCCCCCTGCGCCGATTGGGGGCTGTTGCAGGCCGCGGCCAATGCGGCGGCAGCCAAGGGAACACCAACCCATGTGGGCGGGATCTATTCGTCCGATGTGTTCTATGATGAGCGCCCTGATCTGAACGAACAGATGGTGCGTCACGGCATTCTGGGGGTCGAGATGGAAGCGGCCGAGCTGTATATCCTCGCCGCCAGACACAAATGCCGTGCTCTTGCGGTTCTAACCGTCTCGGACCACCTGCTGACGGGTAAAGCCCTGCCCTCATCTGAACGGGAGCGTAGTTTTGGCGACATGGTCGAGATCGCACTGCAAGCGGCCTTCCCGGACGCAGCATAGAGTGAAACGGGCCGAGCATGTCTCGGCCCGATTTCTATTTGCCGATTGATTGTCGCAGACATTTCGAAGGACGATCTGATCCGTCGGATCTCGCGCCGCAAAAGGCGCAGACCCACAGATCCTGGTCTCGATGCTGTCGCCAGCGACAATCGCGTGTCAGCGAAGACGTGCGGGACCGCCAGAAGAAATAGGCGAAAACCCCAGCGGCCAGAAGAAGCAGAATAACAGGCATAGTTCTGTTTGGCCCGCTCCAGCCGCAAATGGCAAGGCTGGTGTTAGGCTGCGTTTGCGTATTCGAACAGATCAGGCGCTCGCTGATCCTCAGTACCAACAGGTTCTGGCGTGTAATACGCCCAAGCTTGCTCCAACAGGGTCAGAGCTTCCTTGGCGTCAGGTTTCGGTGTGTTTGCTTGTGTACTCATCGGAGTGATCCTGATTTCATCACTCCTCCCTTCTGCAAATATACCGCGTCGGTGGTCCGACGACATCAGACGTTTTTGCAAAGGGGGCTTGCGCTTGCCGCAGCACGGCAAGCGCATCGGTCGATCAGACAGAGCGTTCGACCATCATCTTCTTGATCTGCGCAATCGCCGCAGCCGGGTTAAGACCCTTCGGGCAGGTCTTGGCACAGTTCATGATCGTGTGGCAGCGATACAGCTTGAAGGGATCTTCCAGCTCATCCAGACGCTCGCCCGTGGCTTCATCACGGCTGTCGATGATCCAGCGGTAGGCGTGCAGCAAAGCTGCGGGGCCAAGGTAGCGGTCGCCGTTCCACCAGTAGCTCGGGCAGGAGGTCGAGCAGCTGGCGCACATCACGCATTCATACAGGCCGTCCAGCTTCTTGCGGTCTTCGATAGACTGCTTCCACTCTTTCGCGGGACGGTTGGTCTTGGTTTCCAGCCACGGCATGATCGAGGCATGCTGCGCGTAGAAATGCGTCAGATCGGGGATCAGGTCCTTGACCACCGGCATATGTGGCAGCGGATAGATCTTTACGTCGCCCTTGATCTCATCCATGCCGTAGATACAAGCCAGCGTGTTGATCCCATCGATATTCATCGCGCAGGAGCCACAGATCCCTTCCCGGCACGAACGGCGGAAGGTCAGGGTCGGATCGATCTCGTTCTTGATCTTGATCAGCGCGTCCAGAATCATCGGACCGCAGGTGTCCATATCGACGAAATACGTGTCGACACGCGGGTTCTGGCCGTCATCGGGGTTCCAGCGATAGATCTGGAACTTGCGCAGGTTCTTCGCGCCGTCCGGTTTGGGCCATGTCTTACCGGTGGTGATCCGGGAATTCTTGGGCAGGGTCAGTTGAACCATGTCAATTCTCCATTCAGCCTGTCCGGGCGCGGTCAGACGCGCCTCGATTATGGTGCCCCCAATGGGCAGTGTTCACGTCAAAATCCGCAGACAACCAATCAGCAATCGCCTGAGGGTCATCGCGGTCGATATCAAAGCGCAGGAACCTTGGGTTCCCGGCGAAATGGGCCTGCACCTCGGCGTGGTGTACGTCATACATCCGACGCCAGCCCTGTTTCACCTCGTCTGCGCCCATCCCGTTGGCCTTGCAGCAGCGTTCGAGATAGCCGCCATTGCTGTGCAGCGCGCGTGAGGAAATCCAATCCTCGCAATCGCGCGTGTTCAGCAGAAAATAGGCATCCGGATAAGCCGCGTGCAACTCGCGGAAGAACCGCGTGCCATCCAGCATGATCCGGGCATTCACAAAGGCAATGTCGGTAAAGGCCCGGACCGAGCCGAACCCATCCAGCGGTTTCCGGCCCATGGCGATATTCGTCACCATTTTCTGGGCCAGATTATCCCCCTGATCGTCCACCCAATGCACCGACGCGATGCCGCTGTTCTGAAACAGCTTGTGCAGCGACGTGGTAGCACAGCGGTTCAGGCCGATCAGGATGATCTTGGGGTCTCGCGGACCCGAGGGCAGCTGTTCAACCGTCATGGCAAGCACCCCTCACCGCGCCCGCATGGGGCGTTTGTCGTGTCGGTGGGTATGTGGCGCTTGCACCGCATTGCCTGATGGTTGCTCCTACTTAGAACGTCCGCGCTTTCGGCGCGATTTTCTTGAGGCTGATGCCGCCCTGATCCTCGTTGGTCAGAGGATCAACGATCACCGGACGGTAACTGAGTTCAACCTTGTTACCCTCGACCCGGCTGACGGTGTGGACACGCCAGTTCTCATCGTCGCGCTCCGCGAAATCCTCATGCGCATGTGCGCCACGGGACTCTTTGCGCGCTTCGGCCCCCACGATGGTCGCCAGAGCGCTTGGCATCAGGTTGGTCAGTTCCAGCGACTCCATCAGGTCACTGTTCCAGACCAGAGACCGGTCCGAAACCTTCAGATCGTCCATCTTAGCCGCGATCGCCGTCATCTTTTCGACGCCTTCCGCCATGGTCTTTGCGGTCCGGAACACAGCCGCGTCCTGCTGCATGGTCTTTTGCATTTCAAGCCGCAGGTCAGCGGTCGGGACTGCGCCCGAGGCGTTCCGTACGGCGTCAAACCGATCAAATGCCTTGTCAACCGATGCCTGGTTCAGCACAGGGTTCGGCGCATCTGCGTCCACTACTTTACCGGCCCGGATGGCCGCCGCGCGACCAAAGACGACCAAATCGATCAGAGAGTTAGAGCCCAGACGGTTGGCACCGTGGACCGAAGCACAACCCGCTTCGCCCACTGCCATCAGGCCGGGAACAACTGCGGTTGGGTTGTCTGCGGTTGGGTTGAGAACCTCACCCCAATAATTCGTCGGAATACCGCCCATATTGTAATGCACAGTCGGCAGAACAGGGATGGGTTCCTTGGTAACGTCCACACCAGCAAAGACACGTGCCGATTCCGAGATTCCGGGCAGCCGTTCCGCCAGCGCCTCGGCTGGCAGGTGGCTCAGGTTCAAATGAATATGGTCCCCATCATCGCCGTGACCACGACCTTCGCGGATCTCCATCGTCATCGAACGCGAGACATAGTCGCGCGGCGCCAAGTCCTTGTACTGGGGCGCATAACGCTCCATGAACCGCTCACCTTCAGAGTTGGTCAAATAACCGCCTTCACCCCGAGCACCCTCGGTGATTAAGCAACCCGAGCCGTAGATGCCGGTTGGGTGGAACTGAACGAACTCCATATCCTGAAGCGCCAGACCGGCGCGCGCCACCATGCCGCCACCGTCGCCGGTGCAGGTATGGGCCGAGGTCGCGCTGAAATATGCACGACCGTAACCGCCGGTCGCCAGTACAACCATCTTGGCGTTGAAGACATGCATCGTGCCGTCGTCCAGCTTCCAGCAGACGACGCCCTGACACTGCCCATCCTCGGACATGATCAGGTCGATGGCGAAATATTCGATGTAGAATTCAGCGTTGTTTTTCAGCGACTGTCCATAAAGCGTATGCAGGATCGCGTGACCGGTCCGGTCTGCGGCTGCACAGGTACGCTGCACGGCGGGACCTTCGCCAAACTCGGTGGTATGACCGCCGAAGGGGCGCTGATAGATTTTACCCTCTTCCGTACGGCTGAAGGGCACACCGTAGTGTTCCAGCTCATAAACTGCCTTGGGAGCTTCGCGCGCAAGGTACTCCATCGCATCGGTATCACCCAGCCAGTCCGAACCCTTTACGGTATCGTACATGTGCCATTGCCAATGGTCAGGCCCCATGTTGGACAGGGACGCTGCAATACCACCTTGCGCGGCAACCGTATGTGAGCGTGTCGGAAACACTTTGGTGACACAGGCTGTACGTAGACCCTGCTCGGCCATGCCCAATGTTGCCCGCAGACCGGCCCCACCTGCACCTACGACGACAACGTCGTATTCGTGGGTTTCATATTCATATGCTGCTGTCATTGTTCTTGTTCCTTATCGCGCGTCACAGGGCCAGCTTGACCAGGGCAAACAGCCCCGCAGCCATAAGCGTGTAGCCAAGCGCCCACATCGCAACGAGAGAGATTTTCTCAAGAATGCCATGGATATAGTCTTCGATGGTTTCCTGCGCCTCATACATAAGCTGCTGCAGGCCCACGACCAGCGTCAGAGCGGTGACAATCGCAGGGAAGGGGCGGCTGAAATAGGCCAGAACCTCTTCATACGTGCCGCCGAGGCCTATTCCGAAGGTGATGATAAATATGGGAACCAGCACGGTCAGGATCATCGCGCGCACCATGGTACGCCAATGGGTTTGTGTTCCCGATTTCCCTGCGCCCAAGCCCTGCGCGCGTTTGCGGTCGGTCAGATATCGCATCTCCGTCTCCTTAAACCACAAGCACGGTGAGAATGGTCAGGACTGTGGCACCGATGAACATGCCCATCCCCAATTTTTCCGAGGTATTCACGTCGAGGCAGTAGCCGAAGTCCCAGAACACGTGACGCAGGCGGCCCAGCGTGTGATACCAAAGCGCCCAGGTCGCGACGATGAGGATCAGCTCACCGAACCAGCTGGTCAGGAACCCGTCGATCAGCGCAAATGCACTTTCCGAAGTTGACGCGGCCAGCAGCCACCAGACAACCAGAATGGCAACGGCAAACACCCCGAGGCCGGAAAACCGGACCATGATGGACGACATGGAGGTCATCTGCGGGCGATAGATCATAATATGTGGCGAGAGCGGGCGGTTGCCCCGATTGACATCGGCCATGGCGGCTCCTCTTACTTTGGCTACCAGACTTTTTACTTGTTTTTGCGCTTCTGTCACGTGCTGCACCTGCAAAAACAGGTAAAATTGCCTCAAAAACGGTGATTTTGACTAATTGTGATCACGCACTTTAAAAGTGTGATCACAAAATACAATGCGATCATTCTATGTTAGCGTTTTCAACGTCGAAGCATTGTGATCACGAATCCCTGTAGATCAGCGAAAACCGGCAGATTGCTGCGTCACCTCGCGTAGCAGCTTTTTACGTATGCGCTCTGGGTAGTCTGCAAACCCTGAGGCCGACACGACAAAAGCCCCCTCTCCGAAGATGACGTTCTCAAAGAAGTAGGCCGTCAGATCCGGTTCACTTTCTTCAATAGCTATGGCGTTTACTGTCACGCCTCGATCTTTCAGAAGGCCATGAATCTGCGTCGGCTCAATCCCTTCGTTGGAAACCCCGTCTCCCGAGATATCAATCAGCAGTCGCCTGCACTCTGCCACTTCGTCAAACCGCAGCAGGGTGGCCTCTAAAGCTTCTCCGATCGCGGTTGAGAAGTTTCGCCAGACCCTTGGATCCTGCGCAACTTGATCAGCAAACTTCTCCAGAGCGATAAAGCTGTCGATTGTCGTCCACGGGATCGTCACCCGCTGGCGGGATTCGCCCGTCCACTGCACCAGCATCACCCGCGCCTGCCCGCGCACCAAGGCCTCGGACACGATCGGGTCACGCAACCCAGCGGCGAGGCCATCCATCTGAATGCGGTATTCGCTGCTGTCGACAGAGCCAGAGACATCCACCGCCAAGGCCAGCGCCAGATCACACGCCCAAGCGGGGCGTGTAAGGCACAGGAAAAGGGTGAGAAAACGCAGAAACATGACGCCACCCTAGCACGGATTGCGGGTCCTGTGTTCACATCACTGTAACCCGATTTTAGCGTTTCGGGTTATACCCGTGACACGAATACCCTGCCACGCTTGCAGCGTTCTCGGGACATTCGTGTCACTTGATGATTCAGGTAAACCCGAAACGCTTTAGATCGGCATCAAGGCCCAATAGTCGAGGTCCAGCAGCACGTCCGACCTGTATTTTCCGTCTTCGCCGCGCAGCTCGAACGGCGCGCCGCCTTTGGTCGCCACCAGACGCAAACGGATCGCCCCTACCCCGGGCACGTCGGTTTCGGCCTTGTCCAGAACCTCGGACCACGCCTTGATCGTGTCTCCTGCGAAACAAGGGTTGGCATGTGCGCCGCCATTCAGACCCACGATCATCTGCGCATTGGCGAGGCCGTTGAACGACAAGGCCCGCGCCATCGAGATCACGTGGCCCCCATAGATCAGGCGGCCTTCAGGGCGGAAGGTCAGGTCGAAATGCACCTTGGCCGTGTTCTGCCATAGGCGTGTGGCCAACATATGCTCAGCCTCTTCCACCGTCACGCCGTCCACGTGGTCAATGGTCTCGCCGATCTCATAGTCGCCCCAACGATGCGGCTCACCCGCCAGGGTGAAATCGTAGTTCGAGAAATCCAGCCCCTCGGGGATGACCAAATCACTTGGCTCCAGCACTGTCTTCAGATCGGGCACAACCGTTTCCGGTGCCGGCGCATCCGGGTTTGCCTTGCGCACCATCACCCAGCGGACATATTCCATAACCACTTCGTCCAACTGGTTCAGACCGCGCGTCCGCACCCAGACCACTCCGGTCTTGCCGTTCGAGTTCTGCTTGACCCCGATCACCTCGGACACCGACCGCAGCGTGTCGCCCGCATGAACCGGCAACAACCAACGCCCCTCGGCATAGCCCAGATTGGCCACTGCATTCAGCGAGATATCGGGCACAGTCTTGCCGAACACCACGTGGAAGGCCGCCAGATCATCAATCGGGCTTTCCTGCAAACCACAGGACCGCGCGAACTCATCCGAGGAATACAGCGCATGACGCGCAGGATAGAGCGCATGGTAGAGGCCGCGCTCTCCCTCTGTCACGGTGCGTGGAACAGCGTGCGGCAGCACCTGCCCGACGGAATAATCCTCGAAAAATCGGCCCGGATTGGTTTTTGCCATTATTGCTGTCCCAATTTCATATCAGGTGAATAGTCCGCGTCGGCCTCTTTGGTCACAGCCTGCGCGCACCGCATGACGTTTTTGGCCTGATCGAAGGCGTAGGAGGGATCGCCATAAAGTTCCCACCCTTTTGCCAAGGCGTCCGACACTTTGTGACAGAAGGCCGAGGTATCTTCCTCAGTCAGCAGGCGATAGAGTTTTGCCATTCTTTCAGGTCCTTATCATCCGAACGGAGACGGGCCGACCAGCCCATGGATATATCCGATCACACCCAGCAGCACGATCGAGGCGACAAAGAACATCGCATCCATGCCATAGGTGCCGGGTTCGCCAGGGGTCCAGTCGGGTTCGGATTTGTTGATCACGATCACTTCGACCACGGCCCAGGCCAAAAGCCCGCCGAACAAGATGATCGAGGCCAGATCGCCGTTCACCAGCAGATGCGCAAAGGCCCATAGCTTGAACCCGCCCAGCATCGGATGGCGCAGCTTATGCAGCAGACGGCCTTTTTTGGGGGCCGGGCTCATCATGTAGATCGCGATCAGCACCAACAGGTTGTTGATGTGGGTCATGAAGCTTGGCGGTGCCCAGACATAGATGAACTCGGTCATACGGTAGCCAAAGATCATCAACAAGATCGCGGCCACCAGCGCCAGCGCCACAGCCCCCTTGCCGCCATCGCCCATGGCCGCGCGCTGCGCGGGCAGGATGCGTTTGAACAGATGTGCGGCCCACCATAGTGCCACACCAATGATCAGAAGAACAAAGCCCATGCTGGCTTACC
Source organism: Ruegeria sp. CL3 (assembly GCF_056536505.1). Classification (NCBI taxonomy): domain Bacteria; kingdom Pseudomonadati; phylum Pseudomonadota; class Alphaproteobacteria; order Rhodobacterales; family Roseobacteraceae; genus Ruegeria; species Ruegeria sp. CL3. The sequence goes on from NZ_JBQFPT010000006.1 coordinate 142,820, forward strand.
CCGCTTGCAAAGCTGAAATCGCCTCCGCTTTTGCCAGAATTTCGCGAGCAGTTACAACATGCAGGTTTTCAACGATCTTGCCGTCAACCACGGCAACACCCTGCCCTTGCGCCTCGGTTTCCTCAAATGCGCTAATCTGACGACGGGCGAGGTCGATCTCGTCGTCCGACGGGGCGAAGGCTGCATTGGTGACCTCGATCTGCGCCGGGTGGATCAGCGTCTTGCCGTCGAAGCCCATATCGCGGCCCTGTTCGCATTCGGCGGCCAGCCCATCGGTGTCTTTGAAGGCGTTGTAGACGCCGTCGACGATGATCAGCCCTTCGGCCTTGGCGGCCAGAAGACATAGGCCAAGCGAGGTCATCAGCGGCAGACGGTCCGGACGGAAACGCGTTTGCAGGTCCTTGGCCAGATCGTTTGTCCCCATCACAAAGCCCGCCATCAGCGGATGCGCTGCAATCTCGGCTGCGTTCAGCATACCGCGCGGGGTCTCCATCATGGCCCAGATTGGCAGGTCCCCGGTGATCGCGGCCAGCGCATCCACATCTGCGGCGGAGTTCACCTTGGGCAACAGAACCGCATCCGCATCCATCTCGCGCACGGCTTTCGCGTCGTCTGCACCCCACGGAGTATCCAGCCCGTTGATGCGCACGATCTTGACCCTAGGGCCGTATCCGCCAGCGGCCAGCGCCGCCTTGAGGGTCTCGCGTGCATTGGCCTTTTCGTCGGCGGCCACCGCGTCTTCGAGATCGAAGATGATGGCATCAACCGGCAAGGTGCGGGCCTTGTCCAAGGCCCGGTCACGCGAACCGGGGATGTAAAGAACCGAGCGATAAGGGCGCTGACGCGGGTGCATTGGCCTCTCCCGTTGAAATAATGTTGCGCAGAAAGGGGCATTTTTCTCAGGAAAGTTCAAGGTAAAAATCGCCGCAACGCAGCATTAGTGACGCAACGCTCTTTGCTTTAACGCAATATCGCCCTCTTGCCCGCAGGCTTGGGACGACTGGTGACAGATGGGGTCAGAGATGAAAAAGACAGTTTTGAAGATGACAATCGGGCTGGGAATCATGGTCCTCGCGGCGCAACAGGTTCAGGCGCAGGCCCGCAACTGCGCCCCTCGGGCCGATGTGTTGCAGCGCCTTACGGAAGCCTATGGCGAAACGCGCCGGGGGATCGGCATTGCCCGTCAGGGTGCGGTGATGGAGCTGTTTGCCTCGGACCAATCCGGCAGCTGGACAATCACGGTGACCCTGCCGGACGGAATGACCTGCCTTGTGGCCTCCGGGCAAGCCTATGAGCAGATGGCCGATGCCCTGCCGCCAAACACCTAAGTCAATGCGTCCCAGATCAGCTTGCCTCCGGTCAGGGTCAGCAACACATATGCGATGCCAAAGAACAGGCGTTCGGACAGCATGAAATGCGCCCGGACACCCAACCAGGCTCCCATTATGGCGAACGGGGTCAGTAGAAGATCCGCCAGCGCCGTGTGCCAGGTGAACAAGCCGAGATAGGCGTAGGGCACGAATTTCGCTGCGTTGATCACCCAGAACACCAAAACGGTCGAGGCCTGAAACTCTGTCTTCGACAGGCGTTGGGACAACAGATAGACAGCAGCCGGGGGACCTCCGGCATGACTGACGAAGCTGGTAAACCCGGCCACAAGCCCCGCGAACAGACCTGCAGAGGCAGGCAAGCGGCGGGTGAAGCCGCGTATCCAGCCTTTGCTTTGGGCGACGTGCCAGATCACGAACCCGATCGAGATCCCTCCGATTAGCAGGCGCAGAAGGTCGTCATCTGTCACGCGGTATAGCCAGGTGCCCAGCAGAACACCCGGAACCGCGCCCAGGATCAGCAGACGCGAATCCGGCCAGCTCCAGCGTTTCCAATAGGGTCCTAGCGTGGCCACGTCGATCACCATCAGGATCGGCAGCATCAGCGCCAACGCCTGCCCCGGAGTCAGTATCAGAGCCAGAATCGACGACGATGCAAAGGCAACGCCCGAGCCGAACCCACCCTTCGAGATGCCCGCAAAGATCACCGCCGGGATCGCGACTGCAAAAAACATCAGGTTCAATTCAAACATGCAGCGTCCCGGGAATTGGCTTGATTCACAGGCGGTTTAGCGCAACCGGATTGAGGATGGCAAACGGTATGCGGTGGCATGCCGCGCCGCAGGACCCTTGCGCAAAAGCCATTTAACGACTAGCAAACCCGCGATTTCAATACCGACCGGAGATATTCCAAATGGCCAGACCCAAGATTGCGCTGATCGGCGCTGGGAACATCGGCGGCACGCTTGCGCATCTTGCAGCTGTCAAAGAACTCGGTGACGTCGTCCTGTTTGACATCGCTGACGGACTGCCTCAGGGCAAGGCGCTCGACATCGCCGAGTCCGGCCCGTCCGAAGGCTTTGACGCCGCAATGTCGGGCAGCAGCGACTATGCGGACATCGCAGGCGCAGACGTGTGCATCGTCACCGCAGGCGTCGCCCGCAAACCGGGAATGAGCCGCGATGACCTGCTGGGCATCAACCTGAAAGTCATGAAATCGGTCGGCGAAGGCATCGCAGCCCACGCGCCCGACGCGTTCGTGATCTGCATCACCAACCCTCTGGACGCGATGGTCTGGGCTCTGCGTGAATTCTCGGGCCTGCCGCACAACAAAGTCTGCGGCATGGCGGGCGTTCTGGATTCGGCCCGTTTCGCACATTTCCTGTCGGAAGAGTTCAACGTCTCGATGCGCGACGTCACCGCCTTTGTTCTGGGCGGCCACGGCGACACAATGGTGCCTTCGGTTCGCTATTCGACCGTCGCCGGCATCCCGCTGCCCGATCTGGTCGAGATGGGCTGGACTACGCAAGAGAAATTGGACGCCATCGTTCAGCGTACCCGTGACGGCGGCGCCGAGATCGTTGGCCTGCTGAAAACTGGCTCGGCCTTCTATGCGCCTGCGACCTCGGCGATCGAAATGGCTGAAGCCTACCTGAAAGATCAAAAGCGCGTTCTGCCCTGCGCGGCCTATTGCAACGGCGAGTTCGGCGTTGACGGCATGTATGTCGGCGTTCCGACCGTCATTGGCGCAGGCGGTATCGAACGTATCGTCGACATCAAGCTGAACGAAGACGAACAAGCCGGCTTTGAAAACTCGGTCAACGCCGTGAAGGGCCTGATTGAGGCTTGCAAAGGCATCGACGGCTCGCTGACTTAAAAACAGGAATTGAGACAAATTCGGGCGGACTTTTTGGTCCACCCGAATTTGTTCGATGCTACCTGCTCTCACTCGCGTTTGCTTCGACTAGGGGCAACCCACCATAGTGCGCGGCAAGTCTTTGCTCGGTGCTTATGACACGCTGCTGTGAAAGCGGCTCATAGTCTGATGGTCGGTTCATTTCGAAAAAATGTGTGCCGCCTTCCCCTAAAAATGGCACCCTTGCGCAATCAGCCGATGCCTTTTGGACAATGTCAAAAACAGGCAGGCAACCTCTGCGTTCGGCCTCGTCAAACCGCAAAGACAATTCTACAAGCCGTCGACTGTTGAAAGGTGAAAGATAGAAGTGCTGCCACAAGGCGGGAAAAGATGCTCCGACTGTCGAATTATAGTAGACTTCTAAAAACATAAAGTCGGCTGCTTTTTCCATCGCATTGGCTGGAAGGGTAGCTTGCCATGCAAAAAAATCTCCTTCGAAATGCTTACAGATATCTGAATTGTACGATCGCCGAGGCACAATGAGCATCCGTTCAATCTGCCATTCCGCGTCACTCCACATGGCCTTGGGCTTAAACACATAGACAGCACGCAAAAGGTCGGTTTGATGCCCCCTCAAGATAAGGTGATCGGACGGAATAGCGTTGGTTGCTCCGGTCACATACTCTTTTGGAGGGGCGGTATCGGACCCGTGCGAAATCTGATAAGCTTGCGCCAGAAATCTCTGCTCCCAGCGCTTAGTTTCCTTCCCAAAACGCGTTCCCAAAACGACATGCGGAGTGTTTAGGCTTTTGGCAACCGCAGCACCGACATGGGCGTCTACTTTGGAATTGTAGTTTTTCACATGCGTGTAGAAAAAAGGAATTTTGTGCAAACTTTCGCGGCCAACTGCCGCCAAAATTCGACTATCTCTTCCTCCCGTAATCGGCATTGCGCACTTGTGGCGTTCGGTGATCTTATCAATGTTGAAAGCCAGTCGCTTGGTGATTTCGTCATAGGTTTCGGCATGGTTCGAATTTTCAAGCGAGAACACCTCATCTCTAGGCCAGAACCTTTCAACGTCAAATGTGTTTAGGTTCAGGTAGAAATTTGGGTTCAACCGCTTCACCTTTTCATCACAAGTGTGAAATAGCGAATACCGTGTGGGAAGTTCGGCTAAACAGTCCGCTTGATATCGAATGTTTGGAACAACCTCTCGGTCAATCGCGAGCAGCGGTGAACTTGCGACGCGCTGCGCGTCGCGTTCGTAAACCGCGCCAATCATTCCAACTGGATCGGTATACAGGCGCTCTTCACCGCCGATCTGCAGGAAAAAGGCGAACCGGCCTGCACACTCGTTCAAGTATCGCTCGAATTTTCTCCATGCATCGCCGTCTCGGGTCGAAAACGGCAGCATTTCATCTCCATCGATCAAACCTTCCGGACCAACAGCGACCCCCAGCAAATAGCCAACCACGAGCCCATCCGAATCCTCTAGTTCGCAAACTGGAAGATCCTGCCCGACATGCAGTTGTGACGCACCAAATTTCAAGCTCTTCAAAAAGCCGACACTAAGTCCGGTTTTGTCCAGAACATATTGGAACCTGAATACCTCGGGCAGGTAACGTCGCTTAAGACTCCAAAGCCGTTCCGCCTCAAGCATTGATCACTCCAAAATCAGGTACACTATTAGCATATCCTCTATAGGCAATGCCAACTGGCCAAGAAAGTGATTTTGCGCCAAAGCTGCGAAGGAACAAAATATTGAAAGAATCAGTCTGAATATTTGTGATCACACCTTAAAATACTGTGATCACAAATATGGAAAATCTTCGCTAAAAACCACTCCGAGTTCAAAAAAGCCTTTATAATTGCGCCCTAGACACCTCTATATCGGTTTAATCGTAGTCAGACGGGACAATTTCGATGAACATTCACGAATACCAAGCCAAGGCGCTTCTTCGCAGCTATGGCGCTCCGGTCTCCGACGGTCGCGCGGTTCTGCGCGCCGAGGAAGCCAAAACCGCAGCCGGTGAACTGGACGGCCCTTTGTGGGTTGTGAAGGCGCAGATCCACGCAGGTGGACGCGGCAAAGGCAGCTTCAAAGAGGCCGACGCAGGTGAAAAGGGCGGTGTCCGTCTGACCAAGTCGGTGGAAGAAGCGGCCGAGGAAGCAAAGAAGATGCTGGGTCGCACTCTGGTCACCCACCAGACCGGCCCTGCAGGCAAGCAGGTCAACCGCATCTATATCGAAGCCGGTTCCGGCATCGAGCGTGAATTGTACCTGGCGCTTTTGGTGGATCGCCAGACCAGCCGCATCTCTTTTGTCTGCTCGACCGAAGGTGGCATGGATATCGAAGAAGTGGCCGCGTCCACGCCCGAAAAAATCCTGTCCTTCTCGGTGGACCCTGTGACCGGCTATCAGGCCTATCATGGCCGCCGCATCGCGTTCTCGCTGGGTCTGGAAGGCGCGCAGGTCAAACAATGTGTGCGCCTGATGGGCATCCTCTACAAAGCCTTCGTCGAGAAGGACATGGAGATGCTGGAGATCAACCCGCTGATCGTCTCGGACAGCGGCGAGCTCAAGGTGCTGGACGCCAAGCTGGGCTTTGACGGCAACGCGGTTTACCGCCACCCCGACATCGCCGAGTTGCGCGACGAGACCGAGGAAGATCCCAAGGAACTCGAAGCCTCCAAGTACGACCTGAACTACATCGCCCTGGATGGTGAGATCGGCTGCATGGTCAACGGTGCCGGTCTGGCGATGGCGACGATGGACATCATCAAGCTCTACGGTGCCGAGCCTGCCAACTTCCTCGACGTGGGCGGCGGTGCGACCAAAGAGAAAGTAACAGAGGCGTTCAAGATCATCACCTCGGACCCGAACGTCAAAGGCATTCTGGTCAACATCTTCGGCGGCATCATGCGCTGTGACGTCATCGCCGAGGGCGTTGTCGCCGCGGTGAAAGAGGTCGGCCTGCAGGTTCCGCTGGTCGTACGTCTGGAAGGCACGAATGTCGAAAAGGGCAAAGAGATCATCAATTCCTCTGGCCTGGACGTGATCGCGGCGGACAACCTGAAAGACGGCGCCGAGAAGATCGTGAAAGCCGTGAAAGGCTAAGCCCAATTCCGTGGAGTGGGTTTCGCCCCACTTTTCCGAAGAATTCTGGCAGGCCTTGGCCCGCCTAAAATAGGAGAACGCCAAATGGCAGTCCTCATCGACGAAAATACCAAAGTGATCTGTCAGGGCTTTACCGGCTCGCAGGGCACATTCCACTCTGAACAGGCCATTGCTTATGGCACCAAGATGGTCGGCGGCGTAACCCCCGGCAAAGGCGGCATGGAGCATCTGGGCCTTCCCGTATTCAACTCGGTCCACGAAGCCAAGCACGTGACCGAAGCCAATGCCTCGGTGATCTATGTTCCACCGCCCTTCGCGGCTGACTCGATCCTCGAAGCAATTGACGCCGAGATGGAAGTGATCGTCTGCATCACCGAAGGCATCCCGGTTCTGGACATGATGAAGGTGAAGCGCGCGCTGGAAGGTAGCAAATCGCGCCTGATCGGCCCGAACTGCCCCGGTGTCATCACGCCCGACGCCTGCAAGATCGGCATCATGCCCGGTCACATCCACAAGCGCGGCTCGGTCGGCGTTGTGTCGCGCTCGGGCACCCTGACTTATGAGGCCGTCAAACAGACCACCGATGTGGGTCTGGGCCAGTCCACCTGCGTCGGCATCGGCGGCGACCCGATCAAAGGGACTGAGCATATTGACGTGCTGGAATGGTTCCTGGCCGATGACGAAACCCACTCGATCATCATGATCGGTGAGATCGGTGGCTCAGCCGAGGAAGAAGCCGCGCAGTTCCTGGCGGATGAGGCCAAGAAGGGCCGCAAAAAGCCGGTTGCCGGTTTCATCGCAGGCCGCACGGCCCCTCCGGGCCGCCGCATGGGCCACGCGGGCGCGATTGTCGCCGGCGGCAAAGGCGGCGCCGAAGACAAGATCGAAGCCATGCGCTCGGCCGGTATCGTTGTGGCAGAAAGCCCGGCAACGCTGGGTGAGGCTGTGCTGGAAGCGATTGGGTAAATGATCAACTGCCGGGCATACGCTCTAAGGGCGGCGCCCGAAAAAAGGGTGGGCGCGTTGCGTCCATCCTTCTCATCTTTAGCTTGGCTGTGGTCTTTGTTCGCGACTGCGGTGTTCGCATTTTCTACCGCTGGGCAAGCCAAAGCAATGGAATGTGAAGTTCGAATTGGCTGGTCCAGCGAGGGTCAGTTTATTCAGGACGAGGCTTGCGGCATACACAACGTTGCCAAGGCAAAAGGTTTTTTTGACCTCGAGCTATCGGGGAGCAAAAAATACCAGTTCCGCTTTCGCGCAAACAAAGAATCCACCAAGGATGAAATAGTGCAACGCGTTGGTTATGTTTGCGATTTGATAGGCAGCGAAAGGGCCGTTTTCTCAGCCAATCGCGGAAGGGAGCGTGCTCTGATCGTTTCTTTTTCATGTGACGACGCAAGGGGGTGAATTGACCGCAATGACCTTCTCCGACGCCATCCGCACTTGTTTCACGAAGTTCTTCACTTTCTCGGGTCGTGCCTCGCGGACCGAATACTGGTTCTTTTTCCTGTTCATCGTGATCTGGAGCATTCTTGCCGGGATCATTGATGCGCAGTTCTTCACTCAGGTCTCGGTGACTGAGGGGGACGGCGTAAAATCCGTCACCGCCACATCCCGTCAACCGGTGCAAAGCATCGTCAGCCTGATTGTGTTCTTCCCGCATCTGGCCGTCGCGTGGCGGCGGATGCACGATTCCGGGCGCAGTGGGCTTTACGCTCTGTTGCCGATCCTGCTGATCCTCGGGGCCTTCGCGGTTCTGATTTTCGGCATCGGCCTCGCCTCAAGTTTCCAGCATGGCGGCAATCTGGACATTCTGTTCACACGTGCCACTCTGCTGATCGTCATTCCGACACTGCTTGTTTTGTTTGTGTCGCCCCTCCTGGTTCTGTGGTGGCTGACCCGCCCGTCTCAACCAGGCACCAACCAATACGGTCCCAACCCATATGAGGTAGCCCAATGACCGAACACACGCCCAATTCCGCGTTCCATGCCTCAAGCTTTATGCAAGGCCACAATGCCGAATATCTGGAGCAGCTCTATGCCCAATACACGAAGAACCCCGGGGCGGTGGATGCCGCCTGGGCCGAGTTCTTCAAGGCGATGGGCGACGCTTCTCCGGACGTTCAGCGTGAGGCCGAGGGGCCATCTTGGGCGCGAACCGACTGGCCGCCGATGCCTGCGGATGATCTGACTGGGGCGCTGACCGGTGAGTGGGCCGAGATCGATGCCAAGGCTGCGGGCAAGAAGATCAAGGAAAAAGCGGCAGACAAGGGCGTAGAGGTCAGCGATGACCAGATCAAGCGCGCCGTGCTGGACAGCTTGCGGGCGCTGATGCTGATCCGGGCCTACCGAATCCGGGGCCACCTGGCCGCAGATCTGGATCCGCTGGGCATGCGCGCGGCCAGCACACACCCGGAACTCGATCCGAAGACCTATGGCTTTACCGAGGCCGACATGGACCGGCCGATCTTTATCGACAATGTTCTGGGCCTGCAGATGGCGTCGATGCGGCAGATCGTCGAGATCGTGAAGCGGACCTACTGCGGCACCTTCGCGCTGCAATACATGCATATCTCAGACCCGGAACAAGCCGCCTGGCTGAAGGAGCGGATCGAAGGTTACGGCAAGGAAATCGCCTTTACCAAGGAAGGCCGTAAGGCGATCCTGAACAAGATGGTCGAGGCCGAGGGTTTCGAGAAATTCCTGCATGTCAAATACATGGGGACCAAACGGTTCGGTCTGGATGGTGGTGAAAGCCTGATCCCGGCGATGGAGCAGATTATCAAACGCGGTGGTGCTCTGGGCGTCAGCGACATTGTCATCGGCATGCCGCACAGAGGCCGCCTGAATATTCTAGCCAACGTTATGGGCAAGCCCTACCGCGCGATTTTCAATGAGTTCCAGGGCGGCAGCTTTAAGCCTGAAGATGTGGATGGCTCTGGCGACGTGAAATATCATCTCGGTGCCTCCAGCGACCGTGAGTTTGACGGCAACAGCGTCCACCTGTCGCTTACTGCCAACCCCTCACACCTTGAGGCGGTGAACCCGGTGGTTCTGGGCAAGGTCCGCGCCAAGCAGGATCAGTTGAACGACACCGACCGCACAAAGGTGATGGGCATCCTGCTGCACGGGGATGCGGCCTTTGCCGGTCAGGGTGTGGTCGCCGAAGGGTTTGGCCTGTCCGGCCTCAAGGGCCACAAAACCGGCGGCACTATGCATATCGTCGTGAACAACCAGATCGGCTTTACCACCGCGCCACACTTCTCGCGCTCCAGCCCGTATCCCACGGATATCGCGCTGATGGTCGAAGCGCCGATCTTCCACGTCAACGGCGACGACCCCGAGGCGGTTGTTCACGCCGCCAAGGTCGCGACCGAGTTTCGGCAGAAGTTCCACAAGGACGTGGTCATCGATATCTTCTGCTATCGTCGCTTTGGTCACAACGAGGGCGACGAGCCCATGTTCACCAACCCGATCATGTACAAGAAGATCAAGACGCATAAGACCACTCTGTCGCTCTACACCGAACGTCTGGTCAAAGACGGCCTGATCCCCGAAGGTGAGATCGAGGATATGAAGGCCGCCTTCCAGGCCCATCTGAATGATGAGTTCGAGGCCGGCAAAGACTATAAACCCAACAAGGCCGACTGGCTGGACGGGCGCTGGTCGCATCTGGACAAAAACAAAGAGGACTATGTGCGCGGTGAAACCGCCATCGCCCCGGCGACTCTGGCCGAGATCGGCAACGCGCTGACCCACGCCCCTGCGGATATTGCGGTACACAAAACCGTTGCGCGTCTGCTGGACCACAAGAAACAGATGTTCGACAGTGGCAAGGGCTTTGACTGGGCCACAGGTGAAGCGCTGGCCTTTGGCTCGTTGCTGACCGAGGGCTTTCCGGTTCGACTGTCCGGTCAGGACGCGACGCGCGGGACATTCAGTCAACGTCACTCGGGCTTTGTCCATCAGGAAACGGAAGAGCGGTTTTATCCGCTGAACAACATCCGCGAGGGTCAGTCGCATTACGAAGTGATCGACTCGATGCTGTCTGAATATGCGGTTCTGGGTTTTGAATACGGCTACTCGTTGGCTGAGCCGAACGCTCTAGTCCTGTGGGAGGCGCAGTTTGGTGACTTTGCCAACGGGGCGCAGATCATGTTCGACCAGTTCATCAGCTCGGGCGAAAGCAAATGGTTGCGGATGTCGGGCCTGGTGACGCTGCTGCCGCACGGGTTCGAGGGGCAAGGCCCCGAACACAGCTCGGCGCGGTTGGAGCGGTTCCTGCAGATGTGTGGTCAGGACAACTGGATCGTGGCGAACTGCACGACACCGGCGAACTATTTCCACATCCTGCGCCGCCAGCTGCACCGCACCTTCCGTAAACCGCTGATCCTGGTGACCCCGAAATCGTTGCTGCGCCACAAGCTGGCGGTCAGCACGGCCGAGGATTTCACCACTGGCTCCAGCTTCCACCGGGTGCTGTGGGACGATGCGCAACAGGGCAACTCGGACACCAAGCTGGCCGCGGACGACAAGATCAAACGCGTGGTTCTGTGTTCCGGCAAGGTCTACTACGACCTGCTGGAGGAACGCGACGCCCGTGGTATCGACGACGTCTACCTGATGCGGATCGAGCAATATTACCCGTTCCCAGCGCATTCGCTGATCAACGAGCTTGAGCGTTTCAAAGGGGCCGAAATCGTCTGGTGCCAGGAAGAACCTAAAAACCAAGGTGCCTGGACCTTCATTGAGCCAAATATCGAATGGGTGCTGACCCGTATCGGCGCCAAACATACACGGCCGCTCTATGTCGGCCGCGCAACCTCGGCCTCGCCTGCGACGGGTCTGGCCAGCCAACACAAAGCTCAACAAGAAGCGCTCGTGAACGAAGCGCTGAGCCTCGAAGGAAAGTAAACGATGACCATTGAAGTTCGTGTTCCCACGCTAGGCGAGTCTGTTACCGAAGCCACGGTTGCGACCTGGTTCAAGAAACCTGGTGATGCCGTCGCCGTGGATGAGATGCTCTGTGAGCTTGAAACCGACAAGGTGACGGTCGAAGTCCCCGCCCCCGCCGCTGGCGTCATGGGCGAGATTGTTGCCGCCGAAGGTGAGACCGTGGGCGTTGACGCCCTGCTGGCGACCATCGCCGCAGGCGAAGGCGCAGCCCCTGCTCCGGCCGCAGCAGCGCCCGCCCCTGCGGCCGCTCCGGCAGCGTCGGGTGGCAGTGTTGATGTGATGGTGCCCACGCTGGGTGAATCGGTCACCGAAGCCACCGTCTCGACCTGGTTCAAACAGGTTGGTGACGCGGTCGCGCAGGACGAGATGCTGTGTGAGCTAGAGACCGACAAGGTCTCGGTCGAAGTTCCCGCCCCTGCTGCTGGTGTTCTGGCGGAAATCGTTGCGCCCGAAGGCACAACCGTGGATGCCTCGGCCAAACTGGCCGTGATCTCGGGCTCAGGTGCAGGCGCTGCCCCTGCACCCGCCCCTGCCGCCGCGGCAGCCCCTGCAGCAGCAACCGGTAAGGATGTCGCCAACGCTCCGTCGGCTGAGAAAGCCATGGCCGAGGCCGGTCTGTCCGCCGCTCAGGTCTCTGGCACCGGTCGCGATGGACGCATCATGAAGGAAGACGTGGCCCGCGCCGTGGCAACGGCTGCTGCACCCGCGCCTGCTGCCGCTCCGGCTCCGGCCCCTGCGCCACGCGCGCCTGTGGCCGCCGATGACGCCGCGCGCGAGGAACGGGTCAAGATGACCCGCCTGCGCCAGACCATCGCCAAGCGCCTGAAAGACAGCCAGAACACCGCGGCCATGCTGACCACCTATAACGAGGTGGACATGACCGAGGTGATGGCCCTGCGCAGCCAGTATAAGGATCAGTTTGAGAAGAAACACGGCGTCCGTCTGGGCTTTATGTCTTTCTTCACCAAGGCCTGCTGCCACGCGCTGAAAGAAGTGCCCGAGGTGAACGCCGAGATCGACGGCACCGACATCGTCTACAAGAACTTCGTCCATATGGGTGTCGCCGCTGGTACACCCACAGGTCTGGTGGTGCCGGTCATCCGTGATGCGGACTCGATGTCTTTTGCAGCGATCGAAAAGGCCATCGCCGAGAAAGGCAAACGCGCCCGTGACGGCAAACTGAGCATGGCCGAAATGCAAGGCGGCACCTTCACCATCTCGAACGGTGGTGTATACGGCTCGCTGATGTCCTCGCCGATCCTGAACCCCCCGCAATCGGGTATTCTGGGCATGCACAAGATCCAGGACCGCCCGATGGCGATCAACGGTCAGGTTGTGATCCGTCCGATGATGTATCTGGCGCTGTCTTATGACCACCGGATCGTTGACGGTAAAGGCGCGGTGACCTTCCTTGTCCGCGTGAAAGAGGCGCTGGAAGACCCGCGCCGCCTGCTGATGGATCTGTAATCATGGCAACGCATGTTCTGTGGCAAGCCGATGTTGCCGACTTTGATGCCTGGCTGAAGGTGTTTCGAGAAGACATCGCGATGCGCCAGGCCGCTGGTATCCACGACCTACATGTCTGGCGTGACCCCGATCAAAAGGATCACGCCATCGCCATGTTCGAAGTGGATGACATACAAAAAGCCCGCGCTTTCTTCGACTCGGAAGAGCTGGCCATGCATCTCGAACGCGGTGGGGTCGCCCATATTCAGGTGAAACTTCTGGACCCGGTCTTGCCTTAAAAACTCTGCTGTGTGCGGGACCGCCCTGCACACAGCCCCGCAAATACACGTGAAGCGCGCCTGCTATTGATGTCAGAGAATGCTAACCGACAAACGGACTCTGGTTGAAAAAGGATACTCGTCATGTCTTCCGAACTTTCCATTCTTGCTCTGTACGGCCTTCTGATCGTCGTAGTGGTTTTGCTGAATGTGCTGACAGCCATGTCGCAGGTCGGATTGATGACATTGGGTGGCGCGCGGGACGACATGCCCGCCCTGACCGGTGTTGCGGGCCGGGTCGAACGGGCTCTGACCAATTCGGTCGTCGCCATGGCCCTGTTTGCCCCCGCCGTTCTGATCCTGTCCGCCAAGGACGCCTTCACCTCCGGATCGCTGCTGGCCGCGCAGATTTTTCTGATCGCGCGTGTGGTTTTCGTTCCGATCTACGCCTTCGCAATCCCGGTTCCCTTCCTGCGCACGATCGTGTGGATGGCTGGGTTTCTTGCGACGATCTATCTTTACCTGCTAGCCCTATAGCTTAGTACGCCGCACCAGGATGCGGCCAAGACACACCAAGGAGTGCCCTCAATGTCCAGCTATGACGTCATCGTAATCGGAGCCGGTCCCGGCGGCTATGTCTGTGCCATCCGCTGCGCCCAGCTGGGTCTGAAAACCGCCGTTGTCGAAGGGCGTGAGACGCTGGGCGGTACTTGCCTGAACGTTGGCTGCATCCCGTCCAAGGCGCTGTTACATGCCTCTCACCAACTGCACGAGGCAGAGCATAACTTTGCCAAGATGGGCCTGAAGGGAAAATCTCCGTCCGTCGACTGGAAACAGATGCAGGCCTATAAGGATGAGGTGATCGAGGGCAACACAAAGGGCATCGAGTTCCTCTTCAAGAAGAACAAGATCGACTGGCTGAAAGGCTGGGGGTCGATCCCCGCTGCCGGCAAGGTCAAAGTGGGTGATGAGGTTCATGACACCAAGAACATCATCATCGCATCAGGCTCCGAGCCGTCGGCCCTGCCAGGTGTCGAGGTTGACGAGAAGGTCGTTGTGACCTCAACCGGGGCGCTGTCGCTGGGCAAGATACCGAAAAAGATGGTGGTGATTGGTGCCGGTGTGATCGGTCTGGAACTGGGCTCGGTCTACAGCCGTCTGGGTGCTGAAGTGACGGTGATCGAATTCCTCAAGGAGATCACCCCGGGCATGGACCCCGAGGTGCAGAAGACCTTCCAGCGGATCCTCAAGAAACAGGGCCTGAACTTTGTTATGGGTGCGGCGGTACAAAAGACCGAAGCGTCGAAAACCAAAGCGAAAGTCACCTACAAGCTACTCAAGGATGACAGTGAACATGTGATTGAAGCCGATACCGTCCTGGTCGCCACCGGTCGCAAGCCATACTCGGACGGATTGGGGCTGGATGCGCTGGGTGTCGAGATGACGCCGCGCGGTCAGATCAAGGTCGGCTCGGACTGGCAGACCAACGTGCCGGGCATCTACGCGATCGGCGACGTCACCGAAGGCCCGATGCTGGCCCATAAGGCCGAAGACGAAGGCATGGCCGCCGCCGAGCAGGTCGCAGGCAAGCACGGCCACGTAAACTACGGCGTCATCCCCGGCGTGATCTACACCTGGCCCGAAGTTGCCAATGTGGGTGAAACCGAGGCGACACTGAAAGAACAGGGCCGCGCCTACAAAGTCGGCAAATTCATGTTCATGGGCAATGGCCGGGCCAAGGCCAACTTTGCCTCTGACGGATTCGTCAAGATTCTGGCCGACAAGGAAACCGACCGGATTCTGGGTGCGCATATCATCGGCCCCGCTGCAGGCGATCTGATCCACGAGGTTTGCGTTGCGATGGAATTCGGTGCCTCAGCCGAAGATCTGGCGCTGACCTGTCACGCCCACCCGACCTATTCGGAAGCCGTGCGTGAGGCCGCTCTGGCCTGTGGTGACGGCCCAATTCACAGCTAAAGGTCTCTGACCCCGGCGGCGATCAGCCTGTCGGGGTCAACCAGGCATCCAGATAGGTTTCCAGCCTGTCGGTGAAGGTTGTTGCCGAATGCAACGCGCAGAACCTGAGAGACATGGCCTGAATCGCAAAGGCCTGCACGCCTTCGGCCAAAAGCTCGGACGGCACATCCTTGCGCATCTCGACGGCGTCCAACCACATCATCACCACCCTGAAATACCGCTCAAAGCAATAGGCGATCGGCCCAACATCCGCGATGGCGGTTGCGCCGGAATACCGGATCAGCAGATCAAATACATACCGTTCGGACATCATGAAGCTGTGGACGGGTTCCAAGGCAGCGATAAGCTGCTTTACGGTTTTGGGTTGTGGCTCTGCCTCGGCCTGATCCAGACACGCATTCAATCTGTCCGCGATCAGGATCTCCATTAACGCGTCCTTGTCGCGGAAATGCGCAAAGAAGGTGCCCTTAGCGACACCGGCCGTTTGCACCACCTCTTCCACCCGAAGGCCCTCATACCCGCTTTTCTGAATCAACTCTTCCGATACCGCCATCAGGCGGGCGCGGGTTTTCAACGTGCGTTTCTGAACTGTCTTTTGCATGAGGTCAGATTGCATGTTTTTTGACCGTGGTCAAATTTTATATTGACCGTGGTCATTTTTATCTCCTATAAACTGACCACGGTCATTTTTTAGGAGATATCCCATGCACGCCAAGAAAATCCTGATTCTCGACGGACACCCTGCCGAAAGCAGCCTGTCCCGTACTTTTGCGAAAACCTACGGCGACGCTGCGAGCCAGAACGGTCATGACGTCCGCCTGATCCATCTGAGCGACCTTCAGTTCGATCTCGATTTTGGACAGGGCAACTATCACGAGTTCAAACCCCTCGAACCCGAGCTAGAGCAGCTGTTGCAGGATTTCGAATGGAGCGATCATCTGGTCATGACAGCGCCCATGTGGTGGGGTGGCCTGCCCGCAAAGCTGAAGGGCCTGATCGATCGCATGTTCATCCCAGGGCGAACGTTTGATACGCGAAACACCACCAAGCTGGGCTTTCCCGCCCCGATGCTGACCGGTCGCACCGCGCGCGTCATTCTGACTTCGGACACACCTGGCTGGTTCATGCGCCTGATCTACCGTCAAGCACTGATCCGGCAAGTCCGCGATCAGATACTCGGCTTTGTCGGCTTCAAGCCAACGCGGTTTACATATTTCGCAGGGGCCAGTGAGCCAAAGCCGGGAAGCGTCGATCGCTGGATATCAAAGGTCGCCAGAATTGGCGCAGAGGCTATCTAGGAGCCGTGCCTACCACATCGTCTTTGCGGCGCGCGCGCGCCATTGGGAGTCGTATTGCGCGCCGCCTTCCTCACCGGATGAGGCTTCTGCAAGGATCTCGCCAACCGTGGGCAATCCTTCGCTTTGATCGCCGCTGGTCCATGTACCAGCCCGCATCAAGGCCCGGGCGCATTGGGTGTAGATCTCGGCAATCTGGATAACAATCACGGTGGCCGGTTGCTTGCCTTGCTTGTCGAACTGCGCCCTCAACCCTTGATCCGCAGATACCCGTGCCGTCCCGTTCAGGCGAACCACAGTGTTGGAGCCGGGCACGATAAACAACACCGAAACCCTCGGATCGCGCACGATATTGCGCAACGAATCCAGACGGTTGTTCCCCCGCCAATCCGGCATGGCCAGCGTATTGGGATCAAGCTCCAAAACAACGGGCCCATCATCTCCACGCGGGCTGCCATCGACGCCTTCGGGGCCAACGGTACTTAGAATACATAGGCGCGAGGCCATGATCCATTGCCTGTAGAGCGGCGTCAGGCTGTGCGCGACCTTACGCAATGACGGCGCAGCGGGCGTGCGATAGAGTGCCTCTAGGCTCGGGATGTCTTCAATGAACTCCATCCGGATCAAACCCCACTTCTTTCATCAAAGCGTCTGAGCGTGTCTCGATCACATCTTCCAAACGGCTCAGAAACGCGTCCCGTTCGACGCCCGGTTCAATCGGGTCGAGGAAATCGACAATCGCCAGCCCCGGTTTGCGCAAGATACCAGTGCGCGGCCAGAATACGCCGGCATTGGTCGCAACCGGCACACACGGAAAGCCCAGCCCGCTGTACAGGATCGCCGTACCGACCTTGTAGGGCTTGGAAACACCGGGCGCGACACGGGTGCCCTGAGGGTAAATCACCAGCTGGCCGGGTTCGGCGAACTCTTTGGCGACGTCTTTGACCATTTTGGCCACTGCCGCACCCTTCTTGCCGCGATTGACCGGGATGCAGCCCAAACGACGCGCATACATTCCGATGACCGGGGTCCAGAGAAGCTCTCGTTTCATGATAAATTTACCATGCGGGATGGCGTCGAAGATCATGATGATATCAAGGAAAGACTGGTGCTTGGCCCCGATGACAACCTCGCCAGTGGGCACCGTGCCACGCACCTCGCACCTTATGCCAACCATCCATCGCGCCAACCACATCGTGCTGCGCGCGTAAGTTTTGCAAGCCCGCAATGCGCCCTGTTTCGTGAAGATCGCATATGGCAGATAGACGATTCCAAGGATCAGCATCCAAACGTAGATCACAATCATGAAGATCAGGGAACGGATCCATTGAAAGCTCTGTGACATCAGGAAAGCTCCTTCAACTTGCGGCGGGCGGCGGTCCAGGTGGCGAAGAAGGCAACCACAGCGCCCAGAACGGGGATCAGCAAAGGCAGCACCCAGCCAAGCCCCTGAAACCCTACTCCGGTCAGAAATCCGCCCTCGTCCGTGGGGTCGGGCAAGAGCAGAACGCCCGTCATCCCCAACATCGTTCCGACAAATGCGCCAAAGAAGGCGCGGTAGGTAAAGCGGCGGACAAATGCGCCTGCGATGAACCGATCCCGCGCGCCCACCTGCCGCAGCACTGCGATGATGCTGGCATTCGCAGCAAGCGAGGCGTTGGCCGCCAGCGTAATCATGGCTGCTGTCGCGCCTCCGATCAGCAGGATCGAGACCCAGCCCAGCCGTCGCAGGGACATCGCCGCATCCACCAAGGGTTCACGCCAACGGGTGTGGTCATCCAGAACCGCTCCGGGCACTTCGGCGCCCAATCGCAGACGGAGACCCGCCGTGTCCAGACCCGGCTCACCTTCAACGATTTCAATCAGTTGCGGGATGGGTAGTGTCTCAATCGGCAGGTCCGGCCCAAACCATGGTGAAAGCAGCGCGGCCTGTTCCTCGGCCGTCAGCGCGCGGGCCGAGGCGACGCCGGGTGTCTGGCCAAGAACGGTCAGCGCAGTTTCCGTCTGCGCCGCCATCTGCTCGGCCGGGGCGTTGATACGCAAGGTGGCAGCCCCCGCCAGCTCCGAGGCCCAACGGTCTGCAATCCGGCCCGAGGCCAGTGACAGCGCCAGGGCAAACACCGCCAGAAACGCCATTGCACCCGAAACAAACAGGGTCAGATGCGCGGTATACCCGGTCGGAGGGACAACGCGATCCGCGCGCGTATCCCGGCGCAGCAGGTTGCGGATGTCGCTATTGCTCATAGGTCCGCTCCGGCCAGATGCAGTTTGCGCTGCGAGATGCGCAACACACGAGCCTGAACTTGGCTTTTGGCCGCGCGGATCAAACTCAGGTCGTGGGTGGCAATCAGGACGGTCTTGCCCATGCGGTTCAGCTCGATCAGCAGGCGCAGCAGCCGTTGCGACATCTCCCAATCGACATTGCCGGTCGGCTCATCCGCCAGCACCACGTCGGGCGACAGGATCACGGCCCGCGCCAGAGCCGCGCGTTGACGTTCGCCGCCCGACAGTTCAGGCGGATGGGCGTCAAGCCGGGCCCCTAGCCCAACCCAGGACAAAAGCTCGGTCAGGTTGTCCTGCTCTTCCGACTCGGCGCGGCCCGACACCATCAATGGCAGGGCAACGTTTTCAGCCAGCGTCATGTGATCCAGAAACTGGCAATCCTGATGCACAACCCCGACCCGACGCCGCAGTAGGGCCATCTGATCCCGATCCAGACGCGCGATATCTTCGTCAAACACGCTCAACCGACCCGAGGTCGGCAACAACGCGCCATAGCACAGCTTCAGCAACGTGGTTTTACCCGCGCCGGAAGGTCCGGTTAGGAAATGGAACGAGCCGGGCTGCAATTTAACCGAGACATCGCTCAGCAATGCGCCGTCGCCATAGGTATAGCTGACATTTTCCAGCTCGATCACAGGTGTCCCCAGTTCTTTTGCCGATCTTCTTGCCCGAGCTTGCCTGCGGTTTCAATGCCTGCACCGAGTCCAATTGGCGACACTTGCCCCGTGAAACCGAAAACGCCCTTTGCTGTTGGGTCTTAACGGAATATCATCCCTGAAAAAACTACTATCGGGCCGAACGTCAGGCCGGGGAGGCAGTATGAGACTTACATGTCCGAATTGCGGCGCTCAGTACGAAGTGCCGGACGAGGTTATCCCCGAAGAGGGGCGCGATGTGCAGTGCTCCGCCTGTGACCAGACGTGGTTTCAGCCCAAGCACCCCGAAGACGCAGCACCCACTACCGACGCGCCTGAAGCCACCGCCGAGCCGGACGCTAAGCCAGAGCCGACCCCTGAACCCGACACAAAAGTTGAGGTTGTTGATGAACCGCCGTCCGATACTGGCAAAACCGGCAATGTCGACCCGGCCGTTGCGAGCATTCTGAAGGAAGAGGCCGCGCGTGAGGCGGAGCTGCGCTCTCAAGAAGGCAGCAGCCTTGAGACGCAACCAGATCTGGCGCTGGAGGATTCTGTCGAACCCGAGTTTCAGATCAAGCACCCAACTGCGACCGAGACCGCCGAGGATGCGGGTCAAAAGGATGAGCTTCCTGACGTTGAGACCATCAATTCAGGCATGATGAGCGATGAGGGCAACGACACGCCCCCGGCCAAACAATCCCGTGGCTTCGTGCGCGGTTTTGCCGTGATGCTGATCATCGGCGTGATCCTCTATTTGATCTACGGCAATGCGCAACAAATCAGCGAGGCCGTGCCGCAAGCAGATCCGGTGCTGGACTCCTACGTCTCTTTGATTGATCAGGCCCGTATCTGGCTTGAGACGCAGGCCGGGGCAGGCGCGCCGCAGGAATAATGCGTTCGGGTTTTACCTTAGTCATAAAGTGACACGAATGTCCCGATAACGCTGAAAGCGTGGCAGGGTATTTGTGTCTCAGGTTTAAGCCGAAACGATATAGCGGCTCAGAACCGTTCCAACAGACGCTTGAGGTATTCCAGCTCGATCTCGGGCCGGTCGGTTTCTCCGGTCCGACGGCGGATTTCGTCCAGCAACTCACGCGCGCGGCGGTAAACGTCTTCACCCTGCAACAGGTTGTCATCGGTGGAGATCGACCCGGCCGCACCGGGATTTCGGCCCAGCGGGTCGCGGCTGTTGGCTTGCGCCTCACCTTCCTCGGTGCCTTGTCCGGATTGGTTCTGTTGGTTCTGCGCCATGGCCTCACCCAAGGACCGCATGCCTTCGCGTAGGGCCTCCATAGCTTCGGACTGACGGTCGATCGCTTCGGCCAGATCATTGCCGCGCAGCGCCTCCTCCGCCTCTTCCATGGCACCTTCTGCGCGGCCCAACGCATCGCGCGCCGCGTCGCCTTCGGGGGTGCCTGCACCGGGCAAACCCTGTTGCTGTCGATTCAGTTCCTGCCGCAGGGCCTGCTGCCGATCCGCCAAAGACCCCTCACCCGGTTGGCCTTCGCCCGCCTGATCCGAACCCTGACCCTGGCCGCCCTGACCCTCGTGGCTTTCACCACGGCCCTGACCGCCATTGCGGCCTTCATTACCCTGATTTTCTCCGGCCTGAGCGCCGGGGTTGAACTGTTCCTGCAAATCGCGGAACGCCTGATCACTTAAACCTTGCTGTTCGCGCAGGGTCTCGGCCAAGCCTTCCATGGCCTGTTGCCCTTCGGATTGACCACCCTGCCCTTGGCCTTGTGTGACGCGCATGTTCTCCATCATCTGCTGGAACTCTTCCAGCGCCTGCTGCGCCTCAGCCATGCGGCCCTGTTCCATCAATTCCTGAATGCGATCCATCATGGCCTGCAGATCGTCCTGCGTCATCTGCATGCTTTCGCCGTTCTGACCGGACTGGCGCTCATCACTGTCGCCGTTTTCCTGTGCAAGACGCTGCAACTGGTTCAGGTAGTCCTGCGTGGCCTCGCGCAGTTCTTGCATCAGCTCGGCGATTTCCTCATCGCTGGCACCATTTTGCATCGCCTCAGTGAGGCGCTCCTGCGCCCGGCGCATCCGCTCCAGCGCATCTGCCAGAGTGCCCTCTTCGATCAAAACCGCCAGATCCCAAAGGGCCTGCGCGATCTCGGCCTGTTGTTTGTCTTTCAAACCGTAGTCGTTGAAGGCCTCCAACCGCCGCAGAGTGACCCGCAGGCGCAGATAGGCGGTATCGGAGCGAAACAGTTCCTCGGGCCGATGCGACACTGCCCGCAGCACCTGCGCCACACGCGGCGCATTGGTCCGCGACCAGAGCAGATCTCGGCGCTGTTCGATCACCGCAGCCGCCAGAGGATCAAAGAACCGGCGCGCTGGCAGATCCGTAAAATATGGTTCGGAGGTGCTTTCCTGATCCGAGGCGTCGCGCGCCATCAACGTAATACGAACCGGCAGATGCGCCCATGGGTGCTGCGAGAAATCCTCGATCAGATCCTCGGTGAAATCCGCGCGGTCTCCGGTGATCGGCATCGGCAATTCAACCTCGATCACCTCGCGTGGTTCCGGGTCCGCCGTCAGACCATAGCGACGATCAACCGAGGCCATGTCCAATTCGATCACCGCCGAGCCAGAGACGATCCCGTAGTCATCCGAGGCCGCAAAGGGCAGCTTCATCTGACCACCTGCCTCGGCCTCGGCCTTGTCGGCAACCGCAATGCTGGGCGGGGTGTCGGGGATGACATCCAACATCCAATCCCGCCCGGCAGGGCCGTCAATACGCATCTGGCCTGAGCGGGAGACGGTGAAATCCTGCTCTGTTTCGGTCGCGGCCTCGGCACCTAGGGGAGAGCTCGTTTCGGTCAGGCTATGCGCACCGACCTCGCCATAAAAACGCAGAGTAACGCGACTGCCTTGCGGGATCGACAGCGTGGGGCCGGTCTGATCGGCCAGATAGAGCGTCGGCAGTCCGGTATAACGCGGAGGCTCAACCCAGCCTTCCCATGTTGGCCCTTGTCCTGCCACCGCAGTTCCAGGGGCCATCTCGGCCACCGAACCGATCCGCCAGAACGATCCGAACAGGGCCGCGACCACCAGCGCCAGCAAAGCCGCGTAGCGCAAGGCATAAGGATCGCGCGAGGCCAGCCGGAGGTCGGGTTTGGCAACGCGCGCCTGCGCCGCGCGGTCCGCCATCCGCGCCTTGTGCGCCTGCCAGAGGGCAACCGAATCCGCATCCCCTGCGCCAATCGCCTGATCATCCATCAATGCCTGAATCGGACGCCCGGGCAGGGTTTCATCCAATCGGGCCAGCGCTTCGGCTCGTGATGGCAGGTGGATTTGCCGAATCCCCCAGATCGCGCTGACCAGCAGCGCAATAGTTACGACGACCGCTGCGCCCCAAACGATCTCGACCCGCACAAGATCGTGCAGACCCAGCATCAACGCGGCCAAAACAGCCATTAAAACCGAGAAAAACGGCCAAAACGCGCGCAACACCTGCTCGGCCAGCAATCCGGCATGTGTCATCCACACGGACAGGCGGGGTACGGGCAGGTTTGGTTTGTCGCTCAAAGCGGGCCTCCAGGATTGGCCCGCGCGCCTACCGCGTCAGAGCCACTCAGGTATGGTATCGCGGTTTATGATTTCGTCAAAGCTTGGGCGTTCACGAATTACGGCAAATTGATCCCCATGCACCAAAACCTCGGGGATCAGCGGGCGCGTGTTGTATTCGCTGGCCATCACCGCGCCATAGGCACCGGCGCTGCGGAAAGCGATCAGATCACCCGGTGCAAGCGGTGGCATGTAGCGTTGCTTGGCAAAGGTATCGCCGGATTCGCAAACCGGGCCCACGATGTCATAGGGCTGTTGTTCGACCCCCGCTGTTGGTTCCTGTACCGCAACGATATCGTGATGCGCCTCATACATGGCCGGGCGGATCAGATCGTTCATCGCTCCGTCAAGGATGAGAAAATCTCGCCCTTCGCCGGATTTCACATAGATCACCTTGCTGACCATCAGACCGGCATTGCCCGCAATCAGGCGACCGGGTTCGATTTCTATCTCACAGCCCAGATGGCCCAAAGTCTTCTTGATCAGCGCGCCATATTCCAACGGTAAAGGCGGCGCGTCGTTCGAGCGGGTGTAAGGAATGCCAAGCCCACCGCCCAGATCGAGGCGGCGAATGTTGTGGCCCTCTGCGCGCAACTGCTCGGTCAGTTCGGCGACCTTGGTATAGGCCAGCTCAAACGGCTCAAGCTCGGTCAGTTGCGAGCCGATATGGACGTCGATGCCGATCACCTCCAACCCCGGCAGAGCGGCCGCGTGGGCATAGACCTCCGACGCGCGCGAGATCGGGATGCCGAACTTGTTCTCGGACTTGCCGGTTGCGATTTTGGCATGGGTCTTGGCGTCCACATCCGGGTTCACTCGAACGGTGATCGGCGCAACCACGCCCAGCTCCGTCGCTACCGCGTTGATCACTTCCATCTCGGGCTCGGATTCGACGTTGAACTGGCGGAGACCACCGGTCAGCGCTGTGCGAATCTCATCCGCCGTCTTGCCAACACCCGAAAAAACGATCTTGTCGCCCGGTACACCGGCGGCCTTGGCCCGAAGGTATTCCCCGCCCGAGACCACATCCATCCCGGCGCCCGCTTGCGCCAGCGTCTTCAGGATCGCCTGATTGCTGGCGGCCTTCATCGCATAGCAGACAAGGTGATCAGTGCCTTCAAGCGCGTCATCGAACAGCTTGAAATGCCGCAATAGGGTCGCAGTCGAATAGACATAGAACGGGGTTCCGACCGCGGCTGCGATTTCGGAGATTGGGACATCCTCGGCGAAAAGCGCGCCGTCGCGGTAGAGAAAGTGATCCATAGAAGCGCGATTAGACCAAAACCGCCCTATGGATCAATGGATTCGCACTGAAACGATACGCTGCAGGGCGTTCAAAAATCGTTCGACACGCCGACACGCGCGTAGCCGGACACTGAGACTCCGGTTGAATTGGGCTCTTTTTGCGGCGCCGGCCGTTGGCTGGAGGTCGGCTCGCAAGCCGCAAGCGCGACGAGCGCCAGAAGAAATCCGAAAATTCGCATGAGATCAGTCTCTGAGTACTAGAAAGAAGGGCCGCGCCTTGGCGTGCCAGACCCTACTTGGGTGTTTTGCCCGGAATTACAACGAGATCAGCGATTAAACGCCCAGATAGAGGCCAAAGCCCCCGCGGCGGAAGCCGATACCTCCGCCCACATGCGTTCCGCTCGAGCCGACGCCAACACCCACGCTTGCCGTTGGCTGAACCGGCTCACCATCCGCGCCACATCCGGCCAGCGCGAACCCAGCCGCTACAATCACCGCTATGCGTAGAACTGTCATCACACCAGCGCCTTCCATCGCTCAACCTGCGCCCGCACCTGATCGGGGGCGGTGCCACCATAGGATTGGCGCGAGTTTACCGAGTTTTGGACAGTAAGAACAGAATAGACGTCATCGGTGATATCCGCATGGAGCGACTGCATGTCTTCCAAGGTCAGATCAGGCAGGTCGCAGCCCTTGTTTTCAGCCATCGCCACCAGCGAACCGGTGACATGATGGGCATCGCGGAACGGCAGACCCAGAACCCGTACAAGCCAATCGGCCAAATCGGTCGCGGTTGAGAAACCCGACCCAGCCGCTGCGGCAAGGCTGTCGCGGTTGGCAGTCATGTCCTTGACCATGCCCTCCATCGCCGCCAGAGCCAGCATCCAGTTGTCGGCGGCGTCAAAGACCTGCTCTTTGTCTTCCTGCATGTCCTTGGAATAGGCCAGCGGCAGGCCTTTCATCACCATCATCAGCGCGGTGTTCGCGCCATAGATGCGGCCGACTTTGGCGCGGATCAGCTCTGCCGCGTCTGGGTTTTTCTTCTGCGGCATGATCGAGGACCCGGTCGAGAACCGATCCGAGAGCGTCACAAACCGGAACTGGGCCGAGGACCAGATCACCAGCTCTTCGGCAAAGCGCGACAGGTGGACGGCGCAGATCGAGGCAGTGGACAGGAACTCCAACGCGAAGTCGCGGTCGCTGACGGCATCCAGCGAGTTCGCGGCGGGGCGGTCAAAGCCCAGCGCTTCGGCCGTCATATGGCGGTCAATGGGGAAGGAGGTTCCCGCCAGCGCAGCGGCACCAAGGGGGGATTCGTTCATCCGGGCGCGCGCATCGCGTACACGGCTGAGATCGCGGCCAAACATCTCGACATAGGCCATCATGTGGTGGCCCCATGTCACTGGCTGTGCGGTTTGCAGGTGGGTAAAGCCCGGCATGACCCAATCCGCCCCCGCCTCGGCCTGCGCCAAAAGCGCGCGGATGAGGGCCAGTAGGCCGGTTTCTGCCGCGTCCAACTGGTCACGTACCCAAAGTTTGAAATCGGTTGCCACCTGATCATTGCGCGACCGACCCGTGTGCAGACGGCCTGCGGGTTCACCGATCACCTCTTTCAGGCGTGCTTCGACGTTCATGTGGATGTCTTCCAGCGCGGTCGAGAACTGAAATTCTCCCTTCTGGATTTCTGACAAGACTGTGAGTAGCCCTTCCCGAATGGCCTGCGCGTCACTATCACTAATAACGCCTGTCGCCGCCAGCATAGCGGCATGGGCGCGCGAGCCTGCGATGTCTTGGGCTGCCATCCGCTGATCGAACCCGATCGAGGCATTGATTGCCTCCATGATCGCGTCTGGACCGGCGGCAAAGCGGCCGCCCCACATCTGGTTCGAGGATTGATCGGTCATGTAAGAAAACCCGGAGTTGATATGCGCCTATTTCGTCTGATCCCCCTTTATATGGCCCTTGCGCTGGGTGCAAATGCCGCTTTGGCGACCGATGCCGAAACGCTGGGCCCCTTGCGTGAAGACAGCCTGAAACGACTGATCCTGCATAAAGAACCTAAGCCGGTGACGCCGGTTGACTTCCAACTGGAAGATGATGGCGGCACGGCCTCACTTGCGGACTACAAGGGCAAATACGTCCTGCTTAACTTCTGGGCCACCTGGTGCGCGCCCTGCCGCAAGGAAATGCCCCAGATCGCCGAGCTACAGGACGAATTCGGAGGCGACAAGTTCGAGGTTCTAACCCTTGCAACCGGGCGAAACTCGCCTGCCGGGATCAAGAAGTTCTTCGAAGAAAACGGCATCGACAACCTGCCCCGCCATCAGGACCCCTCGCAAGCTGTGGCGCGTGAGATGGGTGTCATCGGTCTGCCGATCACGGTCATCATCGACCCGGACGGCAATGAAATCGCCCGCCTGATCGGCGATGCCGAATGGAACTCGGATAGCGCGAAGGCGATCATTTCGACTCTGGTCGAGGCCAACAGCTAAGCTGACGCAACGCCACCTTTGACAGCCCATCCTCCGATCCGCACTCTGTGCGCAGGAGGATGGAATGCCACTGGAAATTCTGTTGGTGCTTGTGGTCGGCGGGATCGCCGGGGTTACTCTGTTGCTGCATCTGACCGGCAGATCGAAGCGGTGCGTTCTGTCTCCTGAAACCGCGCGCGATCAATGGGTCCGGCATTTCCCGGAAGACACCGTCATTGACGTCACGGTTGCCCATGATCGCCTTGCAGCGCTGGTACGGACGGAAAAAGGGCCGGGTCTCCTCTGGTCCTTTGGGGCGGATACTGTGGCGCAGCGTCTGCTGGACTATGACTTGCTGGATCGCACCGACGGGTTCGAGATACTGTTCCACGATTTCGGCACCCCCAAAGCCATCATCCATCTGGATGAGTTTGAGCGCCCCCACTGGCGCAACCTGATGGAGCCCGCATGACCGATCAGATCACCTTTCCCGACGCCGTCCAATGGGCCGTCCCGTTCTTCATCGCCGCCATTCTGGCCGAGTTCGTCTGGATCGCCGTCAAAGGTCGCGGCGGGAGGTATGAGACGCGCGATGCGGTGACCTCTCTGATCATGGGGGCGGGCAATATTGCGTCGGGGTTCCTTCTGGGGTTTATCGCCTATGGGTTCTTCATGTGGCTGTGGCGGATCACGCCGCTCGATCTGGGTACGTCGATCCCGATCATCATCCTGTGCTTTGTGCTGGATGACCTGCGGTACTACTGGGTGCATAGGTTTGGCCACCGTATCCGCTGGGTCTGGGCCAGCCATGTGAACCATCACAGCTCGCAGCACTACAACCTGACCACCGCGCTGCGGCAGACATGGACCTATACGTTTACCTTCATGATGGTGGTGCGCGCGCCGCTGATCCTGCTGGGCTTTCACCCGGCGATGGTGCTGTTCGTGGGCGGCATCAACCTGATCTACCAGTTTTGGATTCACACAGAAGCCATCGGCAAAATGCCCCGTTGGTTCGAAGCGGTGATGAACACCCCCAGCCATCACCGGGCGCATCACGGCCGCAACGCGCGCTATCTGGATTGCAACTATGCTGGCGTTTTCATCATTTGGGACAAGATGTTCGGCACTTTTGTCCCCGAGCAAGAGAACGACCGCGTCGACTACGGGCTGGTTCACAACATCGCCACCTTCAACCCGCTGCGCGTCGCCTTTCACGAATGGGTCGGCATCTGGCGCGATGCGACCCAACCGAGGCTGACGCTGAAGCAACGCCTCGCCTATTGTTTTGCCCCGCCCGGCTATAGCCATGATGGAAGCCGGGACAGCTCAGCGCAAATCAAGGCAAAGCATCTGGCCCGCCACCCTGAAGATCTCGGAACGCCCGGATTCGAGCAGACTCGCGAAAACCTGCCTAATTCCGCAGCAAAACAGGCCTGATCCCGGCGCGACACCACGCCGCTTTGGTTGAAATCCGGCCCGATCGGTCCATATGGAGCGTCAGGCGTGACGTAATCAGTGACCGGAGGCCGGAATGACCCGAGTGACAACCGTATCGACCACAGTCGGACTGCTAGGTGTGCTTCTGGCCATGTTCGCCGCCATCGCAACGGCAGCATCAGCGCTTGTCCTGATCGGGTTCTCCATGATGATCCTGGGCGTTATGGGCGCGGTGTTCGGCGCAGCGGCCTCCCTCAGCCATGCGTGGCAATCTGCGCGCTAAACGTCACCTGCATTAACCACAGATTCATCTGTTTCCTGCGACACTGCAACCGAAGAGCCATTCGGGATCAGCGCGCATGCGGGACAAGACAGGTGCAGAGTCAGGGGAAGGGCCGGACAGCCCTTTGACCTCGGCAATTTCCGGTCGGGATCAATCCGTATTGCAGATGGCGTCGGATGCGGTTCGGCACAAACAATGCAAACTGGCCTTTCAGCCGGTGATGCAGGCACAGGCCCCTCATAACATTGCCTTCTACGAAGGGCTGATCCGCGTGCTGGATGAAACCGGGCGGGTTATCCCTGCACGGGAATTCATGCCTCAGGTGGAAAACACGCCCATCGGGCGCGAGTTGGATTGCATCGCGCTTGAGATGGGGTTGCAGACACTGGTCAGGAACCCTCAGATCCGGCTTTCGATCAACATGTCGGCGCGCTCGATCGGGTATTCGCACTGGTCACGTATTCTGGATCGCTTTCTCAAACGGGATAGCAATCTGGGCGAACGACTGATTTTGGAGATATCCGAGAAATCGGCGATGCAGGTGCCCGAACTGGTGATCGACCTAATGGACAGGTTGCAGGAGCGTGGTATTGCCTTTGCTCTGGATGACTTCGGCGCAAGCAATTTCTGCTTTCGGCATTTCCGCGAATTCTTATTTGATGCCGCCAAGATCGACGGTCAGTTCATTCGTGGCATCAGCACCGACCCCGACAACCAGGCCCTCGTCCGCGCGTTAATCGCAGTCGCGCGCGAGTTCGAAATTCTGGTCATAGCCGAATCAGTCGAAAATCCGCAAGACGCAGCTTTTCTGAGCGCAAGCGGTGTCGACTGCATGCAGGGTTTCCTGTTTGGCGCGCCGTCGCTGTCGCCGCTGTGGAATGCAGAAAGAAATTCCAAAACAGGGACTTAGTTGACCCACCGGCGCGCGAACACTTGCCTGATTGCCGCCTGAGGCAAGCTGTCCGTTGCTGCAAGTGCAGCATTGCGCTATTGCAGAAGTCACTAGAGGGGGGAGAAATTGGCGCTCTGGTACGGGCAGAGGAGGCCCTCTGCTGTCCGCGTCGTCACATTTCCCACTGGACCACGACGGTAAAGGACAAATTATATGACCAATGTAGTAATCGCATCCGCCGCACGTACAGGTGTGGGCAGCTTTGGCGGCTCGTTTGCCAATACCCCCGCACATGATCTGGGCGCTGCCGTCCTTGAAGCCGTCGTCGAACGCGCCGGCGTCGACAAAGGCGAAGTCAGCGAAACCATCATGGGTCAGGTCCTGACCGCCGCTCAGGGCCAGAACCCCGCCCGTCAGGCGCATATCAACGCCGGTCTGCCGCAGGAAAGCGCCGCCTGGGGCATCAATCAGGTTTGTGGCTCTGGCCTGCGCGCTGTTGCGCTGGGTGCGCAGCACATCCAACTGGGCGATGCGGATATCGTCACCGCTGGTGGCCAAGAAAACATGACCCTGTCTCCCCACGCCGCTGCCCTGCGCGCGGGTCATAAGATGGGCGACATGAAATACATCGACACTATGATCCGCGACGGTCTGTGGGATGCGTTCAACGGCTATCACATGGGCCAAACCGCCGAGAACGTCGCCGAGAAATGGCAGATCAGCCGCGACATGCAGGACGAATTCGCCGTTGCCTCGCAAAACAAAGCTGAGGCTGCGCAAAACGCAGGCAAATTCGCGGATGAGATCGTTCCGTTCACCATCAAAACCCGCAAGGGCGACATCGTGATGGACAAGGACGAATACATCCGTCACGGCGCAACAATGGAAGCAATGGCCAAACTGCGCCCGGCCTTCACCAAAGACGGCTCGGTCACTGCGGCAAACGCCTCGGGCCTGAACGACGGCGCGGCGGCGACCCTGCTGATGTCGGCTGAGAACGCCGAAAAGCGCGGGATTGAACCTCTGGCCCGTATCGCATCCTACGCGACTGCCGGTCTTGACCCGTCGATCATGGGTGTTGGCCCGATCTATGCCTCGCGTAAAGCGTTGGAGAAAGCAGGTTGGTCGGTTGACGATCTGGATCTGGTCGAAGCCAACGAAGCCTTCGCCGCGCAAGCCTGCGCCGTGAACAAGGACATGGGTTGGGACCCGTCGATCGTGAACGTGAACGGTGGCGCGATTGCCATTGGCCACCCGATCGGAGCATCCGGTTGCCGTGTTCTGAACACGCTGCTTTTCGAAATGAAGCGCCGTGATGCCAAGAAGGGTCTGGCCACCCTCTGCATTGGTGGCGGCATGGGTGTCGCCCTCTGCGTGGAGCGCGACTAAGTGCGTTGACATCTAAATAGAAAAGGGCGTCCACTGGACGCCCTTTTTTGTTACAATCAAGCTTTACACAACCGCTGCGACAATATCGCCAGACAGAAAGACAAGATCGAACACGAAACGATATTGCGCAAGATTCTCTCTCAGAGTAACAGAATTACCAAGACGACCAAAATTGGAGGAGTCATCCATGGCACGTACAGCACTCGTAACCGGCGGTTCTCGCGGCATCGGCGCAGCAATTTCCAAGGCGCTCAAGGCCGAAGGATACAATGTTGCCGCCACCTATGCGGGGAATGACGAAGCCGCAGCGAAATTCACCGAGGAAACCGGCATCGCCACCTACAAGTGGAACGTGGCCGACTATGACGAATCCAAAGCGGGCATCGAAAAGGTCGAGGCCGAAGTCGGCCCCATCGACATCGTCGTAGCTAATGCGGGCATCACGCGCGACGCGCCCTTCCACAAGATGACGCCTGAACAGTGGCATCAAGTCATCGACACCAACCTGACCGGCGTGTTCAACACCGTGCACCCCGTCTGGTCCGGCATGCGCGAACGCAAGTTTGGCCGCGTTATCGTCATCAGCTCGATCAACGGCCAGAAAGGCCAGTTTGCCCAAGTAAACTATGCAGCCACCAAAGCGGGTGATCTGGGTATCGTGAAATCGCTGGCGCAGGAAGGCGCGCGTGCCGGTATCACCGCAAATGCGATCTGCCCCGGCTACATCGCCACCGAAATGGTTATGGCCGTGCCTGAGAAGGTCCGCGAGTCGATTATCGGCCAGATTCCGGCCGGTCGCTTGGGTGAGCCTGAGGAAATCGCGCGCTGCGTCGCCTTCCTGGCATCGGACGATTCACAGTTCATCAATGGGTCGACCATCTCGGCCAACGGCGCTCAGTTCTTCGTCTGATTTCAGCGCACTGAACGAAAACGGGCCGGTCCTTTTGGACCGGCCCTTCTTTATCCCGTAAGTCCGCGCGCGCTGCGGTCAGCGGGAACCAAACACCCATCCCAGAACTTTGTGAACAAGCTTGCTGCGCTCTTCATGGGCACGACGAATTGCAATCTGGACAGACGGGTTTGTTGACATCTCGATCATGGCGGATCCCCTTTGCTAAAGCTGAACTTGACTTGCCCTAAACATGACCCTTGATTGAAAAAGGCACAAACGAGAGTTTTCAAGCATTCAGATAAGTATTACTTAAGTGACATGAGTGATCGCCTTCCCCCTCTCACCGCTTTGCGCGCCTTTGACGCTGCCGCGCGGCACATGTCCTTTGCCAAAGCCGCAGAAGAGTTGAACGTCACGCCCGCGGCGCTGTCCTTCCAGATCAAGTCGCTTGAGGACCATTTGGGCCATCCGCTGTTTCGCCGCCTGAATCGCGCGGTCGAGCTAACCGAGGCGGGAAAAGCGCTCGCCCCAGGGGCTGCCGAGGGGTTTGCGTCGCTCAAAGCCGCGTGGGCCGCAACACGCAGACTGCAGGACAACACGACCCTCACCGTGACGGCCGGACCAGCGCTGACCGCCAAATGGCTAGCTCCGCGCCTTTACGATTTTGCCCGCGCACATCCCGAAATTGACCTGAGATTTTCGGCCACCCTGCGCAATATGGACCTTGAGAGGGATGACGTGGATGTCGCGATCCGGTTTGGCTACGGCGGGGATGATGGCCTCTATTGCCTGCCGGTTCGCAAGGAATGGCTGACCCCTGTTATGACGCCCGAACTGGCCGCCGAGTTCACAACGCCCGAAAGCCTGCGTGACGCGCCACTGATTCATGACGATTCGATTGCGTTTCTAAAACCTCCAGCGGATTGGCCGACGTGGTTCCGCGCTGTTGGCGTCGAGTTCACGCCGACCCACGGGGCGCATTTTTCCAACGCAGACCACGCGATTGACGCGGCCGTCGCTGGAGTGGGCGTGGCCTTGGGGCGACGAGCGATGATCATCAAGGACATGATGGAAGGGCGGCTGGTCGCGCCGTTTAAAACCGCGATCGAGACCAAAGGCCGCTTTCGCTTTCTCTGCCTGCCCGGAGCGGAAAACCGGCCTCAGGTCGCAGCATTTCGCGATTGGTTTGTTGCGGAGATTGAAAAAACCGCTCATATCTCGGATGAATTCACCATCGTTCCTGTAGAAGACGTCTCATCCACATGACCAGACAACGCGCCACCGCCATCGGCTTCATTGCGGTTTTGCTTTGGGCGCTGCTGGCACTATTCACAGTCGGGTCAACCCCAACACCGCCGCTGCTGCTGAATGCAATCTGCTTCAGTATCGGCGGTACTTTGGGGCTTGTCTGGACGTGGCGATCGGGTGGATTGTCCCAGCTGAGCCGCATCAGCTGGAAAGTCTACGCCTTTGGAACGGTGGGCTTGTTCGGCTACCACGCTTTGTACTTCTCGGCCCTGCGGATGGCCCCGGCGGCGGAGGCAGGGCTGATCGCCTATCTCTGGCCACTGCTCATCGTTCTGTTCTCGGGCCTGTTGCCCGGAGAAAATCTACGCGCTGGCCACCTGATCGGGGCGTGCTTGGGCTTTGCCGGGGCTGCGCTGATCATCACCGGAGGCGGCAGCGCCGGGTTTCAAGCCGACAACTTGCCGGGTTATGCGCTTGCATTCCTATGTGCATTGACATGGTCGGGCTATTCCGTGTTGTCGCGGAAACTGGGTGAAACGCCAACAAGCTCGGTCGCTGTGTTCTGCGTGTTCACGGCGATCGCCTCATGGGGCCTGCATTTCGCGCTTGAGGCACCGGTCTGGCCGGACACCACACTCAGCTGGATATCGACACTGGCCCTTGGTCTGGGGCCGGTCGGTCTGGCGTTCTATGTCTGGGATATCGGGGTCAAACAGGGCGATATTCAGATGCTGGGCACCAGCTCTTACGCGGCACCTTTACTGTCTACCGTGGTTCTGGTCCTTGCCGGGATCGCCATGCCGACATGGACATTGGCGATCGCGGCGGTCTTGATCACCGGCGGGGCCGTGGTTGCGGCGCGCGCCAGTCTTAAAGGTTAAGTCGATAAGCGCTCGATCTCTTCCTTCAGCCTTAGCTTCTGTTTCTTTAGCTGGGCGATATGAAGATCATCAATGCCTGGCGCGCGTTGAGCTTGTTCCACTTCGAGACCGAGAGATTCGTGCTTTTTCTTCAGTTCCGTCAGATGTGCGCTCACGCTCATGGCGATCCTCCTTGTTTACGTGTCTATATGTCACGTAAGAAGTTGAGCATATCGTTTCCAGCCTGTCACGCCGCAGACGCGAAGAAAAAGTGATAAATCCGGCAAATTCGGCTGGTCATTGCCGATTGACGTGAAACGGCCCCAACGCCGCGCCTTGCCGCAGCACATCCGAGAGTTCCGGCGTATAGCTGTCACCGTCGCGCTCATGCCGTTGACCCGCATGCAGGATGATAGGCGCATGCAGCCGGAACGCCGCCCGCCCGCCTTTTCGGGCCCGTAGAATCACAAGCTCGGTCTCTCGCCCCGCGCGGGCCGCAAACGGCAGCACTTCGACCGAGCCCAGACGTCCGTGACAGGCCAGCAGCATGTCGTGCAGGCGGTCCGCCTTTTGGATCATGTGCAGATAGCCGCGCGGGGCCAGCCGTTTGGCCGCGACATCAATCCAATCACCCAGAGGCGTCTGCTCCCCCAAAGCCACATTGCGCCCTCGGTCCATGGCTGCACTGTGTGCGCCTGCGCGATAGTAGGGCGGGTTGGCGATGACATGGTCGAATTGGCGCTGCTTCAGATCGAAGGGCAGCTCGGTCAGATCAGCCGAAACGACCTCTAACACCATATTGTTATCGGCGGCATTGCGGAGGGCCAGATCCGCATAGGCCGTTTGCAGTTCTACGCCGCACAGGTCCAAACCCGGGACCCGTGTCGCAAGACACAAGATTGCAGCGCCTGCCCCGCAGCCAAGTTCCAGCACCGATTGGCCGCTGGTGGCAGGCACGCTGGCCGCCAGTAGAACAGGGTCTACGCCTGCGCGATAGCCCGACACGGGTTGCCAAAGACGCAGCCGCCCGCCGAGGAATTCGTTCCGGCTTAGCTCATCCTCCTTGAACCCGCTCATCGCCCCAACGGGATCTCGTTGTCGCGCATCACACGCTCCGCTCGGATCAGGTCATCGGCCCGTACCATCAGGCGTCGCGGAAAAATTCCGATACCGCCTTCGAGGATGCTCATATTTACGTCCATCTGAAAGCAGTCTATATCCTCGCCCTCAAGAAGAGCGGATGCAAAGGCCAGGATTGTCGGATCGGTGCTGCGCAATAGTTCTTTCATGGGGATGGATGTAAGGGCAAGGCAAGGCGAAAGTCGAGCCTTGTATCAGGAGTGTGATGGGCATCAGCACAATCTCGAAGCCGCACGAACGGCTGGCCGAAATGTTGACCAGCGAAATGGAGGCGGTGAATACGCTGATCCGGACCCGGATGGCGTCCGAACACGCACCCCGTATCCCCGAGGTGACTGCCCATCTGGTCGAAGCGGGCGGCAAACGCCTGCGCCCGATGCTGACATTGGCGGCGGCCCGGCTGTTTGGCTATACCGGCGAGCATCACGTGCGTCTGGCCGCGACGGTTGAGTTCATTCACACGGCGACCCTGTTGCATGACGATGTGGTCGACGAAAGCGCCCAGCGGCGCGGGCGGCCTACGGCGAACCTGTTGTGGGACAACAAATCCAGCGTATTGGTCGGCGACTATCTGTTTTCCCGCAGCTTCCAGCTGATGGTTGAAACAGGGTCGCTGCGCGTTCTGGACATCCTCGCCAATGCCTCGGCAACGATTGCCGAAGGCGAGGTACTGCAGATGACCGCCGCCACCGATTTGAACACGGATGAGAGCATCTATCTGCAGGTCGTACGCGGCAAGACCGCAGCCCTGTTTTCCGCAGCGACCGAGGTTGGCGGCGTGATTGCGGAAGCCTCAGACGCGCAGGTCAAAGCTCTGTTCGACTATGGCGATGCCCTGGGCATTGCCTTCCAAATCGCTGACGATCTTTTGGATTATCAAGGCGATAGCAAGGCAACAGGCAAGAATGTGGGTGACGATTTCCGCGAGCGTAAACTGACCCTGCCGGTGATCAAAGCCTTTGCACAGGCCACAGCGGATGAGCGTATCTTCTGGGAACGCACGATCGAGAAAGGCCGCCAGCAGGACGGCGATCTGGAATATGCGCTTGGGCTTATGAACAAATACCAGACGCTCGAGGCGACCCGTCTGGACGCGCTGGGATGGGCGAACAAGGCCAAAGCCTCGCTCGAGGTTCTGCCTGATCACGAAATCCGCACTCTGCTGCGCGATCTGGCCGACTACGTGGTCTCGCGCCTTAACTGAGCATCGTTGCGCGGCACCACCAATCTGGCTGGGCCGCGCCGATCTCATAGGCTGCAAAATGCGCGGCCTTCATCGACGGGTAGAGCGCAAAACAGGTCGACCCTGACCCCGACATTCGGGCCAGCAGCACATCCCTTGTGTCCGCCAATTCCTCCAACACACGCCCGATTTGCGGGGCCTGGCTTATGGCGGGCTGTTCAAGGTCGTTTCTCTGGTTCGAGAGCCACGCGACGCAGTCTTCCACGCCCGCGAATGAGGGGATTTGATCTGGCAATCCCGGATTGTCCCGCGACGCCATTGCGCCGAAGACCGATCCGGTCGAAACCTCAACCCCAGGATTGACCAGCAGGGCAGGCAATTGGGGCAAAGCGATCCGGTCCACCTGCTCGCCAATCCCCCGCATCCGCGCAGCCTCGGCCACCATGCAAACCGGAATATCGGCCCCTAACGCGGTCGGAAGATGTGGCGGGATATCAAGCCCCTGCGCCGCTGCTTGGCGCAGCATGGCCGCCGCGTCCGAGGACCCCCCGCCAATGCCTCCACCATGAGGCAGCACCTTGCTCAACGTGACATGGCCCGTCCAACCGGCGCCCTCGGCCGCTTTCCAAACGAGATTTCGGCTGTCCGTGGGAACCCCGTCGGCATGCTCTCCGCTCACCGAGATCGAAATACCTACGCCCGGGTCAAACGTCAGCTGATCGCCAATGTCGGCAAAAGCCACTAGTGAATCCAACAGATGATAGCCATCGGCGCGCTGACCGGTGACATGCAGGGTTAGATTGACCTTGGCGGGCGCAAAGGCGCTAGTTGCCATTGGCAACCTTCAACGGATCCGCGCCCTCTTCGGACAGAACCGTATCCAGACCGACCTCAAGCTTGCGTCGGATGCGTTCGGGATCAGCCTCACCATCGGTGTCTTCGGGATCAACGAAGGACAGGGCCCGTTTCCACTGGAACTCAGCCTCGCGGGCGCGTCCGACGGCCCAGTAGACATCGCCCAAATGGTCGTTGACCACCGGATCCACCGGCATCAGCTCAACCGCGCGCTCCATATGCTCGACCGCTTCGTCATAGCGACCAAGGCGGAACAGGACCCAGCCCAGGCTGTCGACGATATAACCACTGTCGGGGCGAGCCGCGACGGCGCGTTCGATCATGTCCAGCGCCTCATCGAGTTTTTCGCGACGTTCGACAAGCGAATAGCCCAGATAGTTCAGAACCTGCGGCTGATCCGGGTTCAGCTCAAGCGCGCGACGGAAATCGGCTTCGGCCTGATCCCATTGCTTGAGGCGCTCATGAGAAATCCCGCGCGCGTAGTGCAGGAACCAATTCGCGGCCGAGACGCCCTCCGCCAGATCAATTGCGGTGTTGTAGGAATCAACCGCGGCGGCATAGTTTTCCTCGCGGCGCTGCAGATCGGCCAAAGCGACATGGACACTGGGAAGTTCAGGCTTTTCCGCAGCCAGCGATTGCAGAACCTCAACTGCCGCATCGGTTTTGCCGGATTGCCCCAGAACATCAGCCCGGCCCAGTTCGGCCACGTGGTGATCGGTGCTGTCCTTGGGAACCGCGCGATACGCTTCGACCGCAAGATCAAGCTGGTTGAGTTCCGACAGGAGCTCAGCGCTCATCAGAAGGGCGTCGACGTGATCGGGCCGCAGGAAGCTGGCCGTGCGAGCATAGAGCAGAACGTAGTCCGGCGCGGCCTCGTCATTCAACGCGGCACCCACCGAAAAGAAGATCTCGGCCATGCCGTCTTGCGCCGTTCCTGCATGGGTGAAGGGCAGCGTTTCGCCATCAGACAATCGGCTTGTGTAATCTGCGATCGACGGATCGCTTCCGGCCTGAAACACATCAGCCAGGAAGGTCAGAGCGTCCTCATTCCGGTCAAGCTGCGACAGAACCTCGGTCCGGGCTAACGCGGCGCGGCGTGTGAACCGGGCCACGACCCCGTCATCGGCCGCGAAAATCGCCTCAGCCCCTTCGAAATCACCGATCGACGCCAAAGCCATCGCTTTGTGGTAGAGGGCAAACTCGCGCAACCCTTCCTGGGTTGTAACCGAGTCGAACTGCTCCATCGCCTTGGTCATCTCACCCTGACCAAGATAGGCCCAGGCAATCATCAACCCATCGACCAATGGACCCACGCCCTGCGTTTCAGGATCACGTGACAGCAGGGTCTCCCAATCGCCCTCCGCGATCAGGTTTGCGGCGATGGCAATCCGGGCTGCTTGGCTCGGCAGGCCATTCTCTTCAATGGTCTGGGCGATGGGCAGTGCGCGCTCAACTTCGCCCAGCGCCAGCCGCGCGACGACGACGCTTTCCAACAGCAATGCGTTCTGCGGATCAGACCGCAACGCCTGCGCATAATACCTTTCGGCGGCGGCATAGTCGTTTTCGTAGATTGCCTGACGTCCGGCCAAATAGGCCCCGGACCCGGTATCCGAAAATGCCGGGATTGCGACCGAGGATGAAAGCAGCGCGGCCAGTGCCACGCGACGAACCAGGGAAACCACCAAAATCCTGCCTTGCTATCGTTGACTGCACGTTAAGCTAGGGCCTCGGCCCGCAAGAGGCAATGGCTCAAGGTTCACGACGCCGCCATTGCACCGGTTTTCGCCTAAGAACTGGCCGCCCTGTTGCACGGATCAAGCAGGAGCGTCGTCCAACACTCAATGGCATCTCATCGATAGGGCTTTTGGTTGGCTCACCCTGGCGGAGGATTTGGGTACCTTTCGCGTTTCATAAGGCACATGTTCGGTTTGAGTGACTTCAACTCATTCAGAGTGAAATATTTTTGCGATTGCGCAAAAGACCGACTGACGGAATGGTGCTTCCAAACACTGTTGGCAAACCAGACACGGTATGAACCTACGATGAATTCACATGCGAAAGTTGTAGTGGTCGGGGGCGGCTGCGTTGGCGCCTCGATCCTTTATGGTCTGACCGAGCATGGCTGCACCGATGCGGTGATGCTGGAAAGGACAACGCTGACATCCGGGTCCACGTGGCATGCCGCCGGTCTGCTTGTGACCTTTGTGCGCTCGCATAACGTGTCGAAGATGACCATGGAGACCATCCGCATCTATTCCGAGGTTGAGGAAAAGATGGGCGCCTCGGTGGGTCTTCGCAAAGTGGGCCAGCTGCGCGTCGCCAATACCGAAAAGCGCTGGGATGAGTTCCAGTCCTATATCTCGATCGCCGAGGCCGCCGGGGTGCCGTGCAAGCTGCTGACACCGGAAGAGATTGCCGAGGTGCACCCTCTGTTGAACCAAAGCCCGGATATTCGTGGCGGCATCCTGCATACCGAAGACGGCTATGTGAATCCCGCCGACATCACCATGGCACTGGCCAAGCTGGCGCGCGATGCCGGGGCCAAGGTCTATCAGAACACCGAAGCCACCGCTTACGAAAAGCTCGAGAACGGCCACTGGAAAGTGACCACCAACGAGGGTGAGATCACGTGCGAGCATCTGATCTTTGCCACCGGCAACTACGCCCGTGAAAATGCCCGGCGTGTGGGTCTCGACCTGCCCTGCATCCCCATCGTTCACCAATATTGGACGACCGAAACGGTGCCCCTGCTGAAAGAACGCAAGGCACAGGGTCTGCCGGAATTCCCGATCCTGAGGGACGAGGATTATGGCGCCTATCTGCGCGAGGACGTGGGCGGCATCCAGTTTGGCCCCTATGAATTCACCAAGGACCTCAAGCTGTTCGCCGAAGACCGCGTGCCACCAGATTTCGGGGCCGACCTTCTGCCCGAAGATTTCGATGCTGTGGAAACCCAGTGGGAACGTGCCATCGAACGGGTTCCGACGCTGGGCGAGGTTGGCATCAAGGCCAACACCCGCGGTCCGTTCCAGATGACCCCGGACGAGTTGCCTCTGGCTGGCCCCGCACCGGGGCACGAAAATCTGTGGCTGGCCGAAGGGATGCCCGGCGGTATCCTGTGGGGCGGTACTGTAGGGAACCGTCTGGCCAAATGGATCGTGGATGGCGATCCGGGTATGGATATGTCGGAACTCGATCCGCGCCGGTTCTCGGACTATGCCTCGAAACGGTGGACCATGGACAAGGTGCGCGAGACATGGGGCACCCATATGGATGCGCACATCCCCGGTGAGGATTTCCCCGACGCTCGTCCGATGAAAACCGCGGGCTCATACGATCTGTTGACTGCACATGGCGCCGTCTGGACCAGCTTCAACGGTTATGAATTCCCGCGCTGGTTCGCCAAATCACCCGAAGAGGCGATCCCCGAACACTCCTTCCGCCGCACCGATCATATGGGGTTGGTACAGGAAGAAGTGCGCCGCACGCGGGAAGAGGCGGGCTTCATCGAGATGTCTCCGATGACCAAATTCACCGTGCGCGGGCCGGGTGCGGCCGGATGGCTGGACGGTCTGATGGCCAACAAACTGCCCAAGGTAGGGCGCATGACCCTGTCGCTAATGCTGAATGACAAGGGCGGGATGGATGCGGAATACACCATCGTGCGCTACGGCGAGGATGATTTCTACCTGATCTCGACCCCGAATTGGCAGGCCTATAACTGGGACCAGATGCAGCGTCTGCTGCCCAAAGACGGCTCAGTCGTGATGGAAGATATCTCGGAACAGCTGGGCGTGATCGCTCTGGCCGGTCCGAAATCGCGCGAGATCCTGTCGAAACTGACCGACAATGATATGTCGAACGAGGCCTTCCCGTGGCTTTCGGCGCAAATGGGTGAAGTCGGCTATGCCAAGGGCGTTCACCTGCTGCGCGTCTCCTACACCGGTGAGCTGGGATGGGAGCTGCACCATCCGGCGGGCTACAACCGTCATCTCGTGGATCTGTTGCTGAAGGCGGGCGTGAAACCGTTCGGTCTTGAGGCGCTGGAGTCCATGCGGCTCGAGAAATCCTACCGTGCCATCAACCGTGAGATCTGCAAGGACCTAACCCCGTATGAGGCCGATCTGGGCCGGTTCGTCGCAATAACCGAGAAGATCGGCGGGCAAGTAGTTGAACGAGACTTCATCGGCAAACCCGCTCTGCTGAAACAGCAGGACGCGGGCGGATACAACACTCTGGTCACGTTGAAACTGCCCTATTGCGATACGTCGGTGATGTTTGACGAAGGCGTCTATGCCGACGGCAAACTGATCGGGCGTGTCACCTCGGGCGGGTTCTCATATTATTGCAATCACGACATCGCGATGGCGCTGGTGCCGCAGAACATGACGGCACCGGGCACCAGAATGCAGGTGCTGGTCCATAACGAGATGCGCGAGGCCGAGGTCATCGACACCTGCGCCGTTGATCCCTCCAGCGCTCGCGCACGCGCCTGATACGAAAAAAAGGGGGCTTGCGACCTCTTTCACGAACACAAGGACAGGATTTTGCAAATGACCGATATCTCGACGAAAACGTTCTCACTCCAAGAGGTTAGGGAGTTGGCGAAATCCGTCCTTGTGGCTGCGGGCATGGATGATCCGGGCAGCGACATGATCGCTGAGATCGTCGTGAAGTCCGAACGTGACGGCCCGCGCAGCCACGGTTTGCGCATGCTGCCGGTCTACGCGCAGAGCTTTACCTCGGGCTATGCCAACCCCGCCGCACACCCTACGTTCGAGCGTATCGCGCCGGGTGTCCTGCGCGGCGATGCGGACAACGGGTACTACCAGATCGCCGCAGCCGCAGCCCGGGACGAGCTGATTGCGATGGCCCGTGAAAACGGGATCGCTGCCTTTACATGTGCCAACAGTCACCACCTTGGCGCGTTGCGCTTTGATACCGAACCGCTGGCCGAGGCGGGGTTGGTGGCTTTGGCTGTCGTCAACTCGCTGTCGATGGTGGTGCCTCAGGGCGGTGTGCGCCCAGTCTTTGGCACCAACCCAATGTCGTTTGCCTGCCCGCGTGACGGCATAGAGCCCATCGTTTGGGACCAGGCGTCCTCGACGGTTGCGTTGATGGATATCCGCATGGCCGCCGCCGAAGGGCATGACCTGCCTCGCCCTGCAGGTCTGGCCCCTGACGGCCAGCCCAGCGCTGATCCCAACGCCATTTTGGAAACCCGCAGCCTGTTGCCCTTTGGCGAACACAAAGGGGCGGCGATCGCCTTCCTGATCGAAGTCATGGGCGCGGCGCTGGCCGGGGGCACCCTCTCGGTCGACAATGCCGAGCGCGAGGCGCATGGCGCGTTGAACGTCAAGGGCGGCGCGACCCTCATCGCGATTGATCCGACACGGTTCGGAAATGCCGCCTTCAACGACTATGTCACGCGCATCTGCGCCGAGATCGAAGGCAACGGAACCGCACGCATCCCCGGTGACGGGCGGCTGAAAAACCGCGCCGCGTCCCAGGCCGGAGGCGTCAACGTCAGCACCGAATTGCTGTCGCAGTTGCAAGACTTACAGTAACGGCCCGGACCAATGGCAAAGGTGGTTGTGATCGGCGGGGGCGTCGTGGGTATCTCCTGCGCGCTGGCATTACAGGCCGATGGGCACGCGGCTTCGGTTGTCGAACCCGGACCCGTGGGTGAAGGGGCCAGCTGGGCCTCATGCGGCTGTATCGCCATCGGTGAGATCGTACCGCTGTCGCAGCCGGGCATGCTGATGAAGGTGCCGGGCTGGCTGTTGGACCCCGAGGCGCCCTTGGCGCTGCGTCCGTCCTCGGCGCTGCGGGTCCTGCCCTGGTTCGCGCGCTTCACCGCAAATGCGCGTCGGACGCGGATGCGGGCCATCGCGGCGGATTTGGCGCGGCTGACCTTTGTCGCCACCGATGATTTCAAGGCGCAATTGGCCGATATCGGTCGGCCCGAGTTGCTGGTCGAAAAGCCGGTGATCAAACTTTTCGACGATGACAGCGACCGCGCCACCATGGCCGCCGCCTTTGATCTGGCCCTAGAGCTGGGCTGTTCGATCGAAGACATCCCCGGCCCCGCAGCGCATGAGATTGATCCGGCCATCGCGCCCGATTTCAAACACGCCGCCCTGCTGCATGACTGGAGCTTCGTGACCGAGCCCAAGCGCCTGGTCGAAGCCCTGCATCAGGCCTTTGCCAGCCGAGGAGGCACAGTCTTCACAGGCGAGGCCGAGGCGTTCCAACACAACGGTCGCAAAATTCAGGGCGTGCGCCTTGCAGACGGTCAGGTTCTGACCGCGGACGAGTTCGTGCTGGCGGCGGGCACACACTCACGCGGCTTGGCGCGGGATTTGGGCGTGCCAATCCAGTTGGAAGGGGTGATCGGCTACTCCACCGCCCTGCCTGACAGCGGTGTCGACCTAGCCCACACCGTGTTCTACGCCAAGGGCGGGTTCGGGATCACACCGTATGAGGACGCTCTGGCGGTGGCTGGAACCATCGAGTTCGCGGACGCCGACGCGAAACCCAACTGGAACCGCGCCGATATTCTGGTCAAACGCGCAAAACGCGTGTTGCCGGGGCTTGGAACGGACAAGGCCGAGCGCCGCATGGGGCGACGTCCTTTCACTCCGGACACCCGGCCCATCATCGGCCGCAGCGGTCGATTGGCGAATGTCACCTTCGCCACCGGCCATGGACAGTTGGGCCTGACGCTTGGGGCCACGACCGCGCGGCTGGTGAAGGATGAGATCGCAGGCCGCGCGCCCTCAATCGATATTAAGGCCTTCAGCCCGGACCGGTTCTAGGGTCAGGGCAGGCTTAGCTTTGCCATCCGCCCGCCATCGACCGTGTAGACCTGCCCGGTGATAAAGCCGCTTTCCTCGGCAGCCAGAAACGCCGCCAAGGCAGCCACTTCTTCGGGCTTGCCGGTGCGTGCGACCGGGTGGATCTGGCCGATGTCCCGGCGAAACGCATCCGGGTTGGGCATCGAGTCGATGAAGTCGAGGTTCAACTCGGTGTCGATCCAGCCCGGAGCGATCGCGTTACAGCGAATACCCTCGGCCCCGTGATCCACCGCCACGGCGCGGGTCAGCCCGTGCAGCCCGGCCTTGGATGCGCAATAGGCTGCGTGGCCGGGATTGCTGCCCAGCCCCTCGATCGAGCCGGTATTGACGATACTGCCCTTTGTTTTGCGTAGATGGGGCAAAGCGGCTTGAATCATCAGGAAGGGCGCGGTCAGGTTGACGGTCAGGTTTTTCTGCCAGTCATCCAACGTCATCTCTTCGACGCGGGCCTCCTGCATCATCCCGGCATTGTTGACCAGAACGTCCAGCTGTCCGGCGCGGGCAATGACCTCGACCACCACCTGTGCAGGCACAGCTGGATCAGTGAAATCGGCTGCAATCCCTTCGAAGTGATCATCCCCGCCGCGCTGAGCGGTAAAGACGCGCGCGCCCTCCTCCGTCAGCCGTGCCGCGATGGCTTGCCCTATCCCCGAGCGACCGCCGGTGACCAGAGCAACCTTGCCCTCAAACCGCCTCATGCGACCGGTTTCCCGCCATTGACCTCAACCAGCGTGCCGCACATGTAGCGTGCCGCATCCGAGGCGAGGAACAGAACCACATCGGCAATATCCTCAGGCTCGGCGATCCGCCCAAGAGGCACGGTCTTACCCAGTTCGGTCACGGCCTCGTCAGGATCAAACCCACGCTTGGCAAAGCCCGAGCGCAGCATCGGCGTGTTGACCTCATTCGGGCAAACGGCGTTGATGCGGATGCCCTGATGCGCGTGATCCATCCCCATGCATTCGGTCAGCGAGGCAATCGCCGCCTTGGTCATGCAATAGAGCGCATGGTTCGGCCCCGGTGCCTTGCCGCCCCAGCAGGAGGCGGTGTTGACGATGGCCCCACCGCCCGCCTCGGCCATCAGCGAAATGGCAGCGCGGCAGATCCGGAAAGGTGCCTCGACATTCACGCCCATGGACAGGGTCCAGTCGGCGTCCGAGGTCTCGGTCACCGGGCCGCGGGTGATGACGCCAGCATT
Organism: Ruegeria sp. CL3; assembly: GCF_056536505.1. NCBI lineage: Bacteria > Pseudomonadati > Pseudomonadota > Alphaproteobacteria > Rhodobacterales > Roseobacteraceae > Ruegeria > Ruegeria sp. CL3. Next base: position 187,528 of record NZ_JBQFPT010000006.1, read on the forward strand.
GTTGATGACGATATCGAGGCCGCCCAACGCCTGCTGCGCGGCTGAGGCCAGCTGATCGCAATAGGTCGGGTCCAACAGATCGCCGGGCAGATGCGCCTCGGCCTCGATCCCATCGGTCGAGCGATCCGCAACCGCGACCCGAGCGCCCTGCGCGCGCAGCTGTTTGACGATGGCCTGCCCGATCCCCCCGGCCGCGCCGGTGACGAGAGCGTTTTTGTCCTGAAACATGTCTAGTCTTCCCAGATTGCAACGGCCTGCCCCAGCAGGTCTCGGTTCATAGTCACGCCGAGGCCCGGCGCATCGGGCGGCAGAACGCCACCGTTTTCAATTGGGGCGTCGAACGCACCGGTCTGGATCGTTACCATGTCGCGCGGGTCCAAAACACAGCGCAGCAGCCGTTCGGGCACAGTTGCACCCATATGAAAGATCGACGCGGCAGACAGGGTTGACCCCACCGTGTCCTGCACACTGATCGTCAGCCCTGCGGCACGGCAGATGTCGCGGTGACGGCGGGCATGGGTCAGCCCCCCGGCTTTCGAGATTTTCAGCCCGATGCCATCGGCCATATCCAGCGCCACCAGCTTGGCGATATCGCCATCCTCTTGCGCCAACTCGTCCAGAATGATCGGCACGTCGCAACGCTGGCGCAGGGAAAGCGTCTCGCGCCATGTGGCGCAAGGGGCCTCCAGCACGAAATCCAGCCCGTTCGGCAGGGCGCGGAGCATCCGCAGCGCGGTTTCCGGGATCAGGCCGCCATTGGCGTCAACGATGAAGTACTCACCCGGTTGCCGATCCGCCAATGAGGCCGCGATGCGTTCGGCGTCCAGCGCCGGGCCGCCTTCGGAGTCCATCGCGCCGACCTTTACCGAATGGCCCATATAGCCCATCGCGCGGTGTTCCGCGACGCGGGCGCGCATATCCTCGGGCGTGCCCGCGTAGATCGAGCTAATTGCGGGCAGGCGATTGCCTGTCGCGCCACCCAGCAGTTTATAGACCGGTAGGCCAACCGATTTGCCGAACAGGTCCCAGCAGGCCAGATCAAGCGCCGATTTCGCGTGGTTATGGCCCAGCAGCGCCTCATCCATGGCGTCATTGATCCGGTCCACATCGCGCGGGTCACGACCGATCAGATAGGGGGCGATTTCCTCGACTCCGGCACGGGCACCGCGTGCATGGGCGGCGATGTAGTTCGGACCGAAGGGGGTGGATTCGCCCCACCCCTCGGTCCCGTCATCGGCGGTGATACAGACGATGACGCTGTCAAACCCGGTGTAAATGCGCCCGCCCGACAGCTCGTAAGAGCCGCCCGCATAGGGCAGATGCAGTTCAAAAAGCTCGATCTTGCGGATTTTCATGAGGTCACCTGCGGCGGGATCAGCACCAGCTGCCCGGTATGTGTTTTGGTCAGAAACTCTTCCTGCGCCGTCGCGATCTCGCTCAGCGGATAGGTCTTGGCAACGACGGGGCGGATTTCCCCGGCCTCGATGTATTTCACGAGGTTTTCGAACACGATGTCCTCCTGAAAGGTGCAGCCAAACAAGGTGAGGTCTTTCAGGTAAAGCGTCCGCACGTCGATTTCACAGATCGGCCCGGCAATGGCCCCGGCGGTCGCATAGCGCCCACCCCGGCGCAGCACGTCCAGCAGGCTGGGCCATTGCGGGCCGGCCACCAGATCGACCACTACGTCGATCGAGCCTTCACCCAGTTCAGCCACCAGATCGGCGTTGCGGTCCAGCACGCAGTCTGCACCCAAAGCTAGAACGGCCTCGGCCTTCGCGGGCGAGCACAGAGCGATCACATACGCGCCGCGCCGTTTCGCCAGTTGCACCGCAGCCGAACCAACACCGCCCGAGGCGCCGGTAACCAGAACAGTCTCGGCCCCGACATTGGCGCGGTGCAGCATGCCCTCAGCCGTGGAATAGGCGCAGGGGATGGCGGCCAGTTCCACATCCTCCCAGTCGCAATTCACCGCATGGGTTTCCTGCGAAGGCGCGACGCAGAACTGGGCAAAACCCCCATCGCATTCACTGCCGATGGTCCAACATTCATAGGGGCGGTATTCGACATAGGTTCGCAGCATGTTGCGCACGATCACACGCTCGCCAATGCGTGCCGGGTCGACCCCATCACCAACGGCAGCGACATGGCCACAGACATCGGCACCCTGAATGCGCGGAAAGGTTAGCGGCGTGCCGGACCAACTGGCGTCGTCATCGTCCACGGTCTCAAACCCCGAGGCACCGCCGGTATTGGTGTCTTCGGTGACAGCCTTTGAATACCAGCCGATCCGCGTGTTGATGTCGGTGTTGTTCACTCCCGCAGCGGCGACCCGGATCAGAACTTCTCCGCGCCCCGGCTTCGGGACCGGGACGTCCGAGCGGTAGTCCAGCATCTCGATACCGCCATGGCCGGTCAGTTGGACCGCATGCATGGTTTCGGGGATCATGGTGTTCTCCTTAGTATGAAGCGACAGGCGCGCCGAACAGCGTTTCGTCAGGGGTGACGCCCAGACCCGGCCCGGTCGGACGCTGGATGTGACCGCCCTGGATTGTGATGCCGTTTTCGGGATCATAGTTGCCTTCGATGTACGGGGCGGCGAGCCACGCGCCCTCCATAAGTGTCGGCCGCACGGTGGATGCAATCTGCGTGCAGGCGGCGGCGATGATGTCCCCGCCCCAGCTATCGTCGCAGGTATGCGGTAGATTGCGTGCTTCGCAGATGTCGCGGAAGGTGCGCATGTTCTGCAGGCCGCCGATGCGGGTGACTTTCATGCCAAACCCGTCCACCAGCCCGGTCCCGGCGGCCGAGATCACGGTGTTCAGATCGACGCTGTTTTCATCCATGTAGATGCCATGTGTCACCTGAGGGCGGATCTTTTCCAGGTCCTGATAGGTGTTGCAGGGCTGTTCCATGATGAAGGGCACATCCGGGCATTCACGACTGACGCGCAACGCATCGCGCGTGGTCCACCCGCGATTGCCATCGACCGCAAGGCGCATGCCTGTTCCGCCGACAACCTCCCAGACTCTGCGGATGGTTTCGATATCAATCTCGACCGGACGGCCACCCACTTTGATTTGCAGGCGAGGATAGCCCTCGGTCAGCTTCTCTTTGGCAAGGCGCGCGATATCGTCCGGCGCGCCCACACCCGTCGCGTAGTAAGAGGGCACGCGATCGGTCTGCGCACCGCCCAGCAGGTCGGCGACATTGACGCCCAGTTTCTTGCCAATCAGGTCATGGGCCGCGATGTCGATGGCCGCCTTGGCATAGTTGTGCCCATTGAGCAGCCCGTTCATCCGGTGGTGCAGGGCCACAGGCCACAGATCCGCGCCGATCAGGCCCTCGGCCATTGCCTTCAACGCAGCCCGCGCGCCCTCTGCATGCGCTTCAGCATAGGTTGGGCCGACCGGGCAGGTCTCTCCCCAGCCGGTCGTGCCATCCTCGGCCACCAGCTTGACCAGCGTGGCGTCAAGCGTCCAGACCTCGGCGTTTGCCATGGTGTAAGGGCCGTTTTTGACCGGCAGATCATGGGCGTAGATGTGGATTTCCTTGATCTTCATATCCGTCCCTATTGTCGTTCGCCGGAGGCCCGGCCTAGTGAATATCGGCAGAGGCCAGCAACGCGCGGGCACAGCGCATCGTGGCCAAGGTTGCGGCCTCGGCCCCCATCAAACGCGCGCTTTCGGTCAGGCCTTCGTGCAGGATGAACAGAGCCTCGGCCAAAGCCTCGACATCGCAATCGGGGGCCACGTGGATTAGCCGGGTGCGGAACATGTCGCGCACATGCTGTTTATGCGTCGTGACGGCATCTCGGATCGCGTCACTTTCAGGGTAGGCCGCCAGCGCGTTGCGGAACAGACATCCGGTGTTTGAAACCTCGCGCAGCCAGTCCGAGAGACGGGTCAGAACGTGCAACACATGATCCGCGCCCCGGAGTTGATCCGTGCCGATCCAATCGGAATAGGCGGCATCGCGATGATCCAAGGCACCGATAACCATCGCTTCGCGGCTGGGAAAATACTTGTAGAGCGTGCGCAGGGAAACATTCGCGCCCTCTCGCAAGGCTTCAACGCCCTGGGTGGCAAATCCCATCTCTGAGAACTGCCGATCAAGATTCTCTGCGATTTTCTGCTGTGTCTCAGTCATGTCACGATGGTAGAGCGATCACTCTACCCCCACCTCACCGTTTGCGACACAGACTTTCTTGCCAACGACAAAAAATGCCACCGGCGGGACCGGTGGCATGGAACAAGGGCCGGATGGCGGCAGATTCGCGCCGCCAGTGCCGGAGTTTTCAGCTACATGTTTGGATAGTTCGGGCCGTCACCACCTTGCGGAGTGGTCCATGTGATGTTCTGGCTCGGGTCCTTGATATCGCAGGTCTTGCAGTGGACGCAGTTCTGGAAGTTGATCACGAACCGCGGGCCGTCTTCATCCTCGACCATCTCATAGACACCAGCGGGGCAGTAGCGCTGCGCAGGCTCGGCGAATTTGGGCAGGTTGACGGCAACCGGGATCGACGGATCGCCCAGTTTCAGGTGGCAGGGCTGGCTTTCCTCGTGGTTGGTCATCGCGAAGGACACGTTGGTCAGACGGTCAAAGGACAGCGTGCCATCGGGCTTGGGATAGTCGATCGGCTTGTGCTTGCTGGCCTCTTCGGTCGACTCGGCGTCGTTCTTGCCATGACCCAGCGTGCCGAACAGCGAAAAGCCCAGCGTGTTGGTCCACATGTCCAGCCCGCCCAGCGCCAACGAGGGCATGAGGCCCCATTTCGACCACATCGGCTTGACGTTGCGTACTTTCTTGAGGTCCTGACCAATGGCCCCTTCGCGAACATCGGTTTCATAGGCCGTCAGTTCATCACCGGAACGGTCGGCCTTGATGGCGTCAAAGGCGGCCTCGGCTGCGGCTTTGCCCGACAGCATCGCGTTATGGTTGCCCTTGATGCGCGGCACGTTGACCATACCCGCCGAACAACCCAGCAGCGCCACGCCCGGCGCGACCAGTTTCGGCATCGACTGATAGCCGCCTTCGGTGATTGCGCGGGCGCCGTAAGCCACGCGCTTGCCGCCTTTCAGCAGCTCGGCCACCATCGGGTGGTGCTTGAAGCGCTGGAATTCCATGTAGGGATACAGGTGTGGGTTCTTGTAGTTCAGGTGAACCACGAAGCCGACATAGACCTGATTGTTTTCAAGGTGATAGATGAACGACCCGCCGCCCGCATTGCTGCCCAGAGGCCAGCCCATCGTGTGCGTGACGCTGCCTTCCTTGTGCTTGGCCGGGTCGATCTCCCAGATCTCTTTCATGCCAACGCCGTATTTCTGCGGCTCTTTGCCAGCAGACAGGTCGTATTTGGCAATCACTTCCTTGGACAGCGAGCCGCGCACGCCCTCCGACAGGAACACGTATTTGCCGTGCAACTCCATCCCCGGCTCGGTGCCCGGACCGTAGGAGCCGTCTGCCTCCAGGCCGAAGACACCGGCGACAACGCCTTTGACTTCGCCGTTTTCGCCATAGACCAGCTCGGAACAGGCCATGCCGGGGAAGATTTCCACGCCCAGCTCTTCGGCTTGCTCGGCCATCCAGCGGCAGACATTACCCATCGAGACGATGTAGTTGCCGTGGTTGTTCATCAGCGGTGGCATCGGAGCATTGGGGATGCGCAGCTTTCCGGCCTCACCCAGCATGTAGAAGTTGTCTTCGTTCACCGGCGTGTTCAGCGGCGCGCCTTTTTCTTTCCAATCCGGGATCAGAGCGTCCAGCCCGCATGGATCCAGCACCGCGCCCGACAGGATATGCGCGCCCACTTCCGAGCCCTTTTCCAGAACCACGACATTCAGGTCGGCATCCAGCTGTTTCAGACGGATGGCCGCCGACAGGCCCGCGGGGCCTGCGCCCACGATCACCACATCGTATTCCATCGCTTCGCGTTCAATCTCGGCCATCGCGGGCTCCTTAGCTAACTTTCCGAATTGGCGCTTTTCTCATGCGGTCGGCGCAATTTTGTTTCTCGGCTGATTACATGGTGAGAAAGACTCAGGTCAATCGAAACACGGCGTAACAATGCCGCTATTCGACACTTCACGTGTTTGGCGAGTCGCCCATAAGGTATCTGGGACCGCTACCATGTGATTTGGCACGGTCATCGGGGTTGTAAAGGGCGCATTTAGGCAGGCTGAGGCACCCGCAGCCGATGCAGCCGTCCAGATTGTCGCGCAATCGCGTCAGGGTATTGATTCGCTGATCCAGATGAGCGCGCAGCGTGACACTGATGTCTTTCCAGTCCTGCGGCGTCGGGGTTCGGTTGCCGGGCAGGCCCGATAGCACCTCACGGATCTCGGGCAGGGTCAGACCGAATTGCTGGGCGATCATCACAAAGCTCAACCGCCTGATATCGGCCCGCTGATACCGCCGCTGCCCGCCTGCATTGCGCCAGGGCGAGATCAACCCCTGCGCCTCATAGTACCGGATCGCCGACACCGCCAACCCGGTACGCCGTGCCAAAGCGCCAATTGCCAGACCTTCGGAAGCTGCCATTTCACCCTCGCAAGAAATACCTTGACCTAAAGTTAGGTTTAGAAATTACGCTGAGTCGTGACAAGCCTGAAAAAGGAAAGGACCTGCCATGATGGCCACGCTTGAACACACCAACTTCACCGTCAGCGATCCCAAAGCCTCGGCCGCGTGGATGCACAAAGTGTTTGGATGGGATATCCGCTGGGAAGGCGCCGCGATGGCGGGCGGCTATACGGTGCATGTCGGCACAAAACACACCTATCTTGCCCTCTACCGCCCCGAACACCCCGAGCCATCAAACGAAAGCAGCTATGACGTGGTCGGCGGCCTTAACCACGTGGGCGTTCTGGTCGAGGATATCGAAGCGACCGAGGCCAAGGTGCGCGCGGCAGGTTTCACACCGCATAACCACGCCGATTATGAGCCGGGTAAGAGGTTCTATTTCGACGATGACAACGGGATCGAGTTCGAGGTGGTGCAATATGATTGAGATGTTGTGGCTCTGCACCCCGTCACAGCGGTGGCGCAGAGACAAACCCCCGGATCACCGCCACAGGCGTGAACCGCCTCAGCGAAACGGCGTTAAGTCGCAAATCGACGTGTGACGTCCTCTTGGCCTCTTGCATTTCACGCTCCATTTGGGTCAGGTACTGAACGACCCATCATTCGCCCCGACGCTTTACCCGCGGCGGGGCGGCTCAATTTATGCGTGGACAACAAGATTATGGAAAAGATTCCAATGACGCCTGCGGGCAATGCCGCGCTCGAGGCGGAGCTGAAAAACCTCAAATCCGTCGAGCGCCCGGCGATCATCGAAGCCATCGCTTCGGCCCGCGAACTGGGTGATTTGAAGGAAAACGCCGAATACCACTCGGCCCGTGAAAAGCAGGGCTTCATCGAAGGCCGCATCAAAGAGCTTGAGGGCATCCTGTCTCTGGCCGACGTGATTGATCCGGCCAAACTGTCGGGCGCGATCAAGTTCGGCGCCAAGGTTACGCTGGTCGATGAAGACACCGATGAGGAAAAGACCTGGCAGATCGTTGGTGAGTACGAGGCCAATATCGAAAAAGGCCTGCTGAACATCAAATCGCCCATGGCCCGCGCCCTGATTGGTAAGGACGAAGGCGACAGTGTCGAGGTTCGCACCCCCGGCGGTGTCCGCTCTTACGAAGTTCTCAACATCGAATTCGCCTGACCCGGAGGGTCTGTCATGTCGGGGCCACAACCTGACCAGGAAAGCGAACGGCCAACCTCGCTGGGCATCTATGATCGCCCTCAGCGACCGTCTGTGACCTCGATCGAGATTGCGGCCGGGGTGCTGAGTGTCATCTGGCTGGTGGTCTCGGTCCTGTTCCTTGTGCTGCCCGACCAGACACAAGGCGGCGGGTTCATTGTGACCCTGTTGGCGGTTTTCCTACCGGTAGCCATGATCTGGGTTGCCGCAACGGCGATGCGCGCCAGCCGCGTCATGCGCGAGGAAAGCGCCCGGCTGCAAACCGCGATTGATGCAATCCGTCAAGCCTATGTCGTTCAGCAACAGCGCGCCGCCAGCTCGTATGAGCCGACGGTGTCCAAGAAGTTGGACGAAATCGCCGCGGTGACCAAAAAGGCCGAGGACGCGCTGGCCACCTTCTCCAGCAAGCGGCGTGAACCGTTGCAGGTCGCCCCACCTGCGCCGGGCGGGCAAACCTCGCTGGCGCTGGGCACCACCGCTGAAGAGATTACACCGCCGCTGACCACCGATACCTTCATCCGTGCGCTGAACTTCCCGGAGACCGAGAAAGACACCGAAGGCTTCACCGCGCTTCGGATGGCGTTGAAGGATCGAAAAGCCTCCAAACTGGTGCAGGCCTCGCAGGATGTTCTGACCCTGCTCAGCCAAGAGGGCATCTATATGGATGACCTCCGACCCGATATGGCGCGGCCCGAGGTCTGGCGTCAGTTTGCGCAGGGCGCACGCGGACGCTCGGTCGCGGCTTTGGGCGGGATTCGGGATCGTTCGTCGCTGGCGCTGACGGCAGCGCGGATGAAACAGGATCCGATCTTCCGGGATGCGGCGCACCATTTCCTGCGCCGGTTCGACAACATGATCGTCGAATTCGAAGCCAATGCCAGCGACGCGGAACTGACCGCCCTTGGTGATACAAGAACCGCAAGGGCCTTCATGTTGCTGGGGCGTGTGGCCGGAACCTTCGACTAGGCGGCAGGCACAGGCCAGCTCATCTTGGTGGCGCGGCTGAAGCCGAGCAGGTGCCGAAATGGGCCGGTCTTCTCAACACCCACAGGTTTGAACCCTTCGCGCTCGTACAAGGCCTGCGCGCGTGGATTGGTATCGATCACATCCAACTGCACTTCGGCCATACCACGGTGCTGCGCCTCAGCCTTGATGGCAGAGAGCAATGTTGTGCCAATGCCCCTCCCGCGGGCCTCAGCCGCGACAAAGATGCCGTCCATCTGGAACACACCGGGCTGCAGATCGCGCTCCAACACGCTCAGAACCACGCCGCGCCAGATCGATCCGAACCAGCCATAGACGCGGGCAAGGTCCGACAGACTGCCACCCGCCAAGCCGCCTTTGTTGGTCTTGAACCCCGCAAGGCCCAGCATCCGGCCTTCAGCATCACGCGCAACCAGCGCGAATTCCTGGTCGAGGGCCGTTTCAAAGAAGGCCAAACCTTTTTCATCCGGCCCCATCACCTTGTGCAGCTTGGCCGCAAAGGCCTGCCAGAACAGGGCTGCGGCTTGGGGCCTTTCAGCCTCACTGAATCCTTTGGAAACCGTGACCGTCACAGTCCAAAACTGCCGTAAGGGATAAAGCGCACCAGATCGCCCGGCTGGATGTGGCGCGCGCCGTCTTCGATCTCAACCAGCCCCTCGGCCCAGCTTAGCCCGCTGATCCGGCCGGAACCTTCCGAGTGGAAAATCTCAACCTCGCCCCCGCGAATACGCGCGCGCAGATATTCCCGGCGACCGGGTTTCTTGCGTTTTTCAAAACCGGCGGGGACTTCGAATCCTTGTGGCTCTGCCCATCCCTGCCCTGACATTTGGCACAGGGCCGGACGGGCGAAAATCAACGTACAGACTTTGGCGGCCACCGGGTTGCCGGGCAGACCAAAGACCGGTGTGCCCGACCACATACCCAGAGCCAGAGGGCGACCGGGTTTAAGGGCAATCCGCCATTCCTGCATCGCCCCCGCCTCGCGCAATAAGGCCGAAACATGGTCTTCATCCCCCGCCGAAGCGCCGCCGCTGGTCAGTATCACATCAGCTTGCGTTGCGGCCTCATCCAACTTCGCTCGCAGGGTTTCGCGGTCGTCGGCGACGCGCCCCAGGTCGACCGGCACAAAGCCCATGCGGTCGATCAAAGACAGCAACATGGGCCGGTTCGCATCATATATCTGCCCGACACCTGCTGTCCCGCCCGGCTCTACAAGTTCATCCCCGGTGGACAGAACGGCCACGCGCAGAGGTTTGCGCACCGCCACCTCGGAAATACCGACCGCTGACAAAAGCGCCATATCGGCCGGTGTCAGCTTGCGACCGGCTGTCAGGGCCACCTCTCCTGCTGCAATATCCTCACCCGCGCGGCGCGTGTTTGCGCCCTGTTTCAACGGGCCGTGAAAGGCAATGTGACCGTCCTGAACCGTCACGTCCTCTTCCAGGATGACCGTGTCCACGCCTTCTGGCAGAGCCGCGCCGGTCAGGATGCGCAACGCGTGGCCTGAGGGAACCGTGCCGTCGAACGGAATACCCGCCGCTGCACGCCCTTCGGTCAGCGGCATCACCTGCGCGCCTTCGGTCACGGGGCCTGCAAACCCGTAGCCATCCACCGCCGTGTTGGGCTGCGGCGGGTTCGAGCGCTGCGCCACCACATCCTCGGCCAGAACGCGGCCCATGGCCTGCGCAAGCGGCACCACCTCGGCCCCTGTGACGGGGCGCAACCGATCCCGCAGCAACGCGAGCGCATCATCCACGGGCGTCCAGTTCACCCCGGCAGGCAAGGCAAAACAATCGTTTCGCAATGGCGGAGGCGATATGTTCGGTTTGTCCTGCGCTACACCCAAGATCCACCCCTCCTCTGAGGTTGAAACGTTCAACTGTCTGTCCAATTCCTGATCCGTCATCCGCGACAGAGTCAAGGCAACCTGTTCGACCTGCCACGCATCCTTGATCCGATCCGGGGGCGCTGCACCAAGGTTGAGCGAGGGCCAGATCTCGACAAACGCCACCGGTTTATCCAGTGGCTGAAAGGGCCAAATGGCGATCTTGCCCGCGAAATTGTGGCGGAGCCGGTTCAACACGGGCAGACCCATCATCACCTGTCCGCCGACGGCGCCTGCGCCTGCCATTTGCCAGCAGGTAAAACTGCCCTTGGCCAAATGCTCCACCGCGCGTCGATCCGGAAACGGGTTGTGATACTCCTGTTTCGTACGCGGCAGGCCAGCGATGTCGCGCCGCAGGCCATTCATCCAGAACGGGCCTTTGCCGCCAAAGCCCGAATTGATCTGGCCTGCGAGATCAAAGCGGTTGTTGGCGCTCAGAGAGTCCTCGATCCGATCTTCGAACCAGTCCCACACGGAAAGCGGATCATGTGTTCCGGTGATTGCCTTGGCAAAGCCTGCGGGATAGCCGAAGGGGAAATCAAAGCCCAGGATCAGACGGCGACCTGCAGACAGTTCAGTGTCGATCAGACTGTGCAGCCACTCCTCGGCGACCACCCGATTGCGTAGATAGTCCAGCGCCTGCACTGCGCCGTCGCGCACCACGCAGGCCCAGATGGCATCTTTGCGAGGGCGCGGTCCAGTGTCGTTGCCTCCGGACCAATCGACCATCACAAAGCTGTCGAAAAGGCTCACAAACCGACCTCGGAGAGGATGAAATCCGCGATGGCGGCCGTGCCGTTCAGATCGAACACGGGTCGGTCCAACTTCAGCGGAGTATCACTGGCCACAGCGCGGATCGTGTCATCCGACGGGGCGATCAGGTCATTGCCCGGCTCGGCGCGGAAGGCCTCGACCTTGGGGTGGCGTTCGCGTTTATAGCCCTCGATCAGCACCAGATCGACGGGAGAGAGGCGGGCGAGCAGAGAGGCCAGCGTAGGCTCATCCGTGCCGCGCAGCTCCTGCATGAGGGCGACGCGTTGACCCGAGGCCAGAAGAACTTCGCTGGCGCCTGCCATCCTGTGGCGATGGCTGTCGCGACCCGGCTGATCGACGTCAAAGGAATGATGCGCGTGCTTGACAGTCGAGACGGTGTAGCCGCGCCCGGTGATCTCGGCCACCAGCCGCTCCATCAACCCGGTTTTGCCAGCGTTCTTCCAGCCGGTGACGCCGTAAATCCTCATGCCTGCTCCAACAGTTTTTTAGCGCGTGCAAGGTCGTCCGGTGTGTTGACATTGAAGAACGGATCGAACGGGTCTGCGGGAAAAAGCGCCTCGCGCCCGTCATGCTTGTCGGTCCACAGTACGACCTTACGCAGCCCGTCGTTCAAAGCAGCGCGCAGATCGTCACGCAGCGCCACAGGCCAGAGGCCGAATGTCGGGTGCCGATTGACCTTCTTGCCGCCTGACTTCAAGGCCTCTTCCCCGGTGCGGGGCGTCGTGGCAAGGACCAAAGGATGCGTTTGACTCTTAGCCGTTTCGGTCAGCCGCGCCACCAAGTCACGCGGGAAGAACGGCGTGTCTGCGGCGGCGGTGACGATACTGCCAGCCCCCTGCTCTGCCGCCCAATCCAGCCCGGCCAGAACCCCGGCCAAAGGGCCTGCATACCCCTCAATCGAGTCCGGCAGAACGGGCAGATTCAATTCCGCAAATCGCGTGGCGTTTCCGTTGGCGTTCAACGCGAGGCCATCCACCTGCGGGCCGAGCCGGTCGATGACATGAGACAAAAGGCTTTGTCCTCCGATCTGCAAAAGCCCTTTGTCTCCACCGCCCATCCGGGTCGCAAGGCCACCTGCGAGGATCACTCCGAGGGGTTTGGTCATACCATCAGCCATTGGCACTTTTCCGGCGATGTTTCTTGTCCTCGACGGCCACGCTTGCCGGGTCCACGTCGCGCAGCAGGCGATCCTCGCCTGACAGGCACACAAAGCGCTGCCCGCGCATGCGGCCGATCAGGGTCAAGCCAACTTCGCGGGCGATCTCGACGCCCCAAGCGGTGAAACCGGAGCGAGAGGCCAGAACCGGAATGCCCATCATCGCCGTTTTTATCACCATTTCTGAGGTCAAACGCCCGGTGGTGTAGAGGATCTTGTCCTCTGCTGTCTCATTCTCGGACAGCATCCAGCCGGCGATTTTGTCGACGGCGTTGTGGCGACCCACATCCTCCATATACACAAGCGGCCGGTTTTCACGGCAGAGAACCGTGCCGTGAATCGCACCCGCCTCAAGGTACAAAGAAGGCGTACGATTGATCTTGGCAGCCAGATCGTAGAGCCACGAGGTCCGGACCGACACCTGTGGCAAGCGCACGTCCTCCAACCCCTCCATCATGTCCCCAAATACCGTGCCCACGGCACAGCCGCTGGTGCGGGTCTTTTTCTTCAGTTTGTCCTCATACGAGGTTTCGCGGGCCGTCCGCACCACTACGGTTTCAAGGTCATCGTCATAGTCGACCCGTGTGATTTCATCATCAGCCAGCAACATCCCCTGATTGCGCAGGAAGCCCAGCGCCAGATACTCGGGATAGTCGCCAATGGTCATCGCGGTCACGATTTCCTGGGAATTGAGGAAGATCGTCAGCGGGCGCTCCTCAACCACCGAAATCTGGCTGACTTCGCCATTCTGGTCCACGCCTTCGACGGAGCGCGTCAAACGGGCCGCGCCGGGATCGGGGGCGATGATATAGTCCGAGACATCCAGTTCTTTCACCAATTGCAACCCCTTCCCAAGACCGCTACTGCTGCTGTGAATACCATAGGATTTAGCCATGGCAGACGCCACTTCCAAGTCATACTTCTGGAAAGGGTTTCGCGACGGGACACCCTTTATTTTTGTTGCGATTCCCTTTGGCACCCTGTTCGGGGTTTTCGCCACCGAGGCCGGGCTGGATATCGTACAGGTCGTCGCCTTCTCGGCCACCGTGTTCGCCGGAGCAGCGCAATTCACCGCCCTGCAATTGCTGCAGGAGAACGCACCGACAGCCATTGTACTGGCCTCGGCCCTTGCGGTGAATTTGAGGGTGGCGATGTATTCAGCCTCACTGACGCCGTTTCTGGGGGCTGCCCCCATGTGGCAAAGGGCCTGCGCCGCCTATCTGACGGTTGACCAATCCTATGCCTGCTCGATCGTGCAGTTCGAGAAAGAGCCGAAGATGACCGTGCCGCAGCGCATGGCGTATTTCATCGGCTCGGTCACGCCGATCACGCCGTGCTGGATTCTGGCAACCTATCTGGGCGCGGTTTTGGGCACCCGGATCCCAGAAAGCTGGGCTTTGGATTTCGCCCTGCCAATTACCTTTCTGGCCATGCTGGGGCCGATGATGCGAACCCTGCCCCATGTCATTGCGGCCCTTGTGGCGCTGGTCGTGTCGTTGCTGGCCGTGAGCGTGCCGTTCAATCTGGGCCTGTTGATCGCCGGAACCGCAGGCATGATCGCAGGCGCTCAGGCCGAGGTGATCTTGGATCGTAGAAAGGCGCACGCATGACGCAGATCGACCCCACCACCATGTGGACCGTCATTATCGGCCTGGCCATCGGCAGCTTTGCCCTGCGCTTTGTGTTCATCGGCTTTGTCGGAGACCGCCCGATGCCACCCTGGCTGCTGCGCCACCTGCGCTACACCGCCGCGGCGATCCTGCCCGCGCTGATCGCGCCGCTGGTCGTGTGGCCTGCCGCGACCGAAGGCCAACCCGATGCGGCCCGAATGGCAGCTGCGGCAGTGACGCTGTCTGTTGGAGTGTTCACCAAAAACGTGCTGGCCGCGATCTTTTCAGGCGCGGCCGCACTTTACGGTCTGCTATATCTACTGGCTTGAAGCTGCGTCCAGCTGGTTCAGAGCGGCATTATTGGCCGCCAGACCTTTTTGCAGATCGGCATCGTCATTCTCGCGATATTCTTCAGTGATGACACCGGGAATTTCGGCGAACTGTTCCGATAGCTTGATCGGAAAGAAGGTCACTTCGATCTGCTCGAAGCCGGGCACCTGCTGCAACAGCCGCGCGGTCGAATTGGCGCAAAAAGACCCAGCGACGGGCCCGGTCTGCTTGGCCAATTGCAGCGCGATCTCGGCCTGTTGCGGCGTCACCTGAATGGTCTGGATGCGGGCAAAATGCGTCTCGCGCGCGTGAGAGCTGCGATAGGCACGCTCGACCGCCGGGGTGATGCCGTAGAGAACATCATCCCGGACCGGAACGATATCCGCCCGGAACGAGCCTGCTGGGTCAAAAATAACCCTCTCGCTGGCACCAATCATCAACGAGGTATGCGCCCCCGAACCGGAGCGCGTGTTGATCATCGTATAGAGCGTCAGGGTCGACGGACCCGGATCACGATAGGACCGCGATACGATCTCAGCCTGATCTGCCTGAGGGCGTTTAGAATTCGCGCAGCCAGCCACTGTTGCCGCCAGCAGGCAGGCGATCAAAATTCTGAACACGGTCGACCCCGAAAGATTTAGGACGCGTAAAGCGCCAGCAGGAACGCTAGTATCGCGATAGCGACGCAGCACCAGACGGTAGCCTTGATGAAGCCCTCAAAGGTTTTGGTTTGGACGGTGATGTCCATTTCGCCGTGCTTGTGTTCAGCCATGAGTCTCAGATTCCCAGTTCGCGTGTTTAATCGCTGGATAATCGAAAATTTCGGGCCTGTCACCACGTCATTCCAGCGCAGGGACCCTGTCACCCAACACAAAACACCCTGGATAGCCGAATCCCCACCGCCACGGCAGTCCGCTGCAGGGGCCGCCACCGAATCGGACCGCGCCGTAGAGAGCATCCGAGGTCAGCGAATGGACCGAGCGGATCTGCTCGGGGGTCATGTCATAGCGTTCCGCATAGGCCTGTGCGTGGGTCTCGCCATGGGTTTCGACACAGACCTGCAAAGCCTGATCGGCGGCGAGGCGCGCGTCATAGCTTTCTGCGGCCGTTTGCGCGCCACCGGCGTCGTGATAGGCGCGGTCATGGGTCACGCAGCAGTACTCCCAAGGCGGGTGTTCCTGATACAACTCACCGATCTGAGGGAACGTATCGGCCACCCAGCGCCAACTGGCCGACAAGCCGCCCGAGCATCCGTCAGTTTCAAACGGGATCAGCTCGGCATCGCCGCGTTGTGCGATCATCGCGCGGTGCGAGGGCATCTCGACCGCGCGCATCAGGTCTTGAGCCGTCGCCGGGCTGGCCATTAGGAAAAGACCCAGCGCCAGTTTACGGGCTGTCATCGCGCATCGCCTCGGTATCGACTGTCATGCCGAAGGTTGTGGCCAGCCAAAGCAGCACGCGTTCCGCCGGGCCCATCTCGGCGCGGACGCGTAAAACTTCGCGCGCCATGGCCGGACGGTCCGTGATCAGCCCGTCCACCCCCATCGAGGCCATTGCGGACATCTGCAGCGGGTCATTCACCGTCCAGACATAGATCTCCTTCCCCGCCGCGTGGACCGAGCGGATCAGTCCGGGAGACACAGTTGCCGCGTTCACAGCAACAAAATCGCCTTCCAGCCCCGCCAGATTGCCCAAAGCCGTCGCAGCCAGCACACCCGCGCGCCAATCCGGGCGCAGCGCCTTCATCTTTTGCACTGCCGGATATTTTAGTGACATGGTGGCGATGTCGTCCTGCATTTCGAATTCTTCGACCAACGCGGCGACCCGGTTTTCCAGATCGACATCGTGGCCGTAATATTTCAGCTCGATAATGACCTTGGATTTGCCTTTTGTCGCCTCCAGCACCTCACGCAGGGTTGGGGTGCGTTGGTCGGCATATTCAGGGCCAAACCAGCTGCCGATGTCGATGGATTCCACATCCTCCATCGTGGCGTCCCAGATCTTTGTCGGAACCCCGGCCAGTTTCATGAAGTCACTGTCATGGGCCACGATAACAACGCCATCGGCTGTCTCCTGAACGTCGATCTCAACCCAATCCGCACCATCTTCGATTGCCTTAAGAACCGAGGCCATGGTGTTTTCGGGCCGCAGCGCCGCAGCCCCCCGGTGGCCGATAACATCGGCATGATCCTCGGCTTGAACGCGTTCCAGCAGATTGTGGCCGAACCAGCCACCCAGCAGAAGAGCAGCTGCCGCCAGCCCGACCGCTGTGAACAGCGAGGCCTGAATGCGGCGCGGCTCGGGGTGTGGCGGCTCATCCGTCTGAGGTTCAAAGAACTTGTCCAGCAGAACGGCCAATGCGCCCAGCGCAGAGGCGGCCAGCACCAGCCCGGCCAGAGACCACAGCCCTGCAATCGCGAGGCTATAGGTCAGCGCCAGTTTCAGGTTACCGCTGCCTTGCAACGGCACCAGTCCAAACAAAAGCCCGGCCACCCATGCAATCGCCGCCGCAATTGCAAGGCGCATCGCCAGCCATGCAACCAAGGCCAGTTTCAAGCGCCCGCGTTTGCCCTCCATCCGGGACGTGCTGATATTGAACACATGCGCCGGGTGGACGTTTTCAAACAGCACCAGATGAAGTGAAAGCGCCCAAGCCGACAGCTTGCGGATCAGCACCCAAGCCATGGCCAGAGCCACCGCGCCGATCAGGGCCACAGCCACCATAAAGGCGGGCGGGTGGAAGGTCAGGTAGTAGTTGATGTCGTATTCGGTCAGCGTCCACCATGCGATCAACGCGGCAACCGCCAGAAACGGCAGCGCCAATAGCAAAACCCGCAGAATGAACCGGGCCGCAAAGCCGAATAGCGATGGCAGGCGCGACAGGACCAGACCGATCGCCGCACTGCCCGCGCGCCACGGATCGGCCTCTCCCATCCTCAAAGAGGCAGCCATGACCGCGAAGACAAACACCTCGGCCAATAGAAAAAGGCTCAGCACTACGATGGCCGCGATGAAACCGGCGGGCGAAAGGATGAAGGCCGCGATATCCTGATCCGTCAGCGCAGTCTGATCGGACAGCGAAACCGCCAGATTGACCGCCAGAGCGACACCGGGCGCGACCAGTGCGATCAGCAGCAGCCGTACCGCAAGATAGATGGGCACAAAGACCCTGCGTCTTGCCCAGGCGCCGGAATAGGCATTTGTAACGGTTGAAAAAATGGACATGTAAACACCCTTGAATGATGCATGCATTCAAGGGTGTGCAGGCATGAATTGCAAGTCAGCTGTCTTCGAGATCCGCAGCCAGACGGAACCCGATGCGGTTGGCGGGCTTGTCCTCGACCGATTTGGGCAAGGCGCGCAGCATCACGTTCAACTGGCTGACATGCTGCACCAGCTGCGTTCGCGCGCCCGTTCCGTCCGAGCCGAAGAACGTGATGATATCTGGGTCGAAATAGCCCATCCCCTGAATCCGCATCACACCCGCGTCACCTCCGGTGAAACCCATTGCGACCTCGTGATCGCCATCGAGTGTTTTCTCGAAGTTCTGGATATAAAGGATTAGACGCTCATATGCCCATTGCGCGGCGCTCTTGGTTTCAACAGGTTTTTTCAGCTGCCCCGGCAGGGGCTGGGTGCCGGACTCGGCCTCGGAATCTGCATGAACCTCATAGCACCGCGGCAGGGCATCCGCTTCGGCGGCCTCAGCCGAGGTTTCAATCTTGTCCTGCATTCATCACCCTTTGCGCTGAAACGTCCACGCCCCGTCCGCGCGTCGCGTCCGGGTAACAGCTCCACTGTGATGAAGATGGTTCATATGTGCAACCGCTTCGACCAGCGCCAGCCCGTATTCACCTTCACGAATGGTACGCTTGAACAGCGGGGCAAAGCACTCGGCTGCGGCTTTGGGTTGGTCCAGATATTCCAGCAGACGCTCTAGCGCGCCGTGGTGGTTCTCGATCAGCTGACGCATGCGCAGCGGCAGACCGGTAAAGGGCAATTTGTGGCCACCCAGAACCAGATGATCCGGGCGGGCCAGCTTTTGCAGCCGCTCGCAGGCCTCGATCCAGTCCGAGACCGGATCGGCCATGGGTTCAGTTGCATAGACGCCCAGATTGGGGCTGATCGAGCTGAGGATCTGATCGCCACTCAGCACCAGATGATCGTCACGGCTCCAGAGTGTTACATGTTCGGGCGCGTGGCCGTTGCCCATATGCACGTCCCAGTCGCGCCCACCAATGCGAATCACGTCGCCCTGTTTGATCCGTGTGAAGCCGAGGGGCATCGGATAGACCGTATCGGCAAAGTTGAACGGACGATCAGCCTTGCGCTTTTCCAGAAACGCAGGGTCCATACCCGCGCTCTGATAGAAATCCAGCGTCTCTTGCGGCCAGTTCTCCTGCACGTCCAGCGTGAGCATCCGCGAAAACAGCCATGCGGTACGGCTGGTGATCAGCTCGACCCCATGTTCGGCCTGAAACCAGCCAGCATTGCCCACGTGGTCGGGATGGTGATGGGTGGCAACAACGCGACGAATGGGCTTTCCGGCCAGAGGGCCTGACATCAGCTCAGCCCAGATACGACGCGTTTTGTTCGAGGACATCCCGGTATCAATCACCGTCCACCCGTCGCCGTCGTCCAGTGCGTAGATATTCACATGGTCCAGCGCCATCGGCAGGGGCAGGCGCATCCACAAGACGCCTTCGGCAATCTCGATGGCTTCACCAGGGGCGGGCGGCTCAGGCCACGGATATCGGATGCCCGATGGCTCCACACCGTCCATCACGCGCCCAGATCCTCGACGCTGAGGGCAAAGAGGTCATCCGCCCCGTTCTGCGCCTGCGCCAGCAGACCGAGATATTCGGGCAGCAAGGCGTTGATGTAGTAGCGCGCCAGTCGCACCCGCGGGCCATCCGGATCGGCAAGGGCTGCGGCCAGGTGGTAGTGCCCGCCCAAAACCCGAGCAAAGGCGCGCAGATAAGCCGCCGCACCCGCAAAGCGCGCGTTCATATTGTCCTGCGCCACCATCCACTCGGTCGCTTCGCGCAGGGATTCCGTGGCCTCCCACACCGGACCGGCAAGATCGGGCATCTTGGAGCGGGCCTGTTCGGCGTGATCTTCGATCTCATCGAGCAAGCTGGCAGCAGCGTCTCCACCGTCCATCATCTTGCGGGCGACCAAATCCATTGCTTGGATGCCGTTGGTACCCTCATAAATCGCGGTCACGCGGACATCGCGGTAGTACTGGGCCGCCCCTGTTTCTTCGACGAAACCCATGCCGCCATGAACCTGTACACCGGTCTCGGCGACGCGCATCCCGGTCTGGGTGCCAAAGGCCTTGCCAATCGGGGTCAGCAGCGCCGCCCGCGCGGCCCAGTCGGCATCCTCGGTCGCGTGCGCCATATCAATCGCCGCGGCATTCGCCAGCATGATCGCCCGCGCCGCAAATACATCCGCCCGCATTTCGGTCAGCATCCGGCGTACATCCGCGTGGTCGATGATCGTGCCCGAGGGCGTCTTGCCCTGTTTCCGCTCCATCGCGTAGGCCAGCGCATGTTGATACGCGCCCTCGGCGACGCCGACACCCTCACCACCGACACCCAGACGTGCGTTGTTCATCATGGTGAACATTGCCGCCATACCGCCATGCTCTTTCCCAACCAGCCAACCCGTGGCCCCGTCATACTGCATCACACAGGTCGGAGAGCCATGGAGGCCCAACTTGTGTTCCAGCGACACTACGCTCAGGTCATTGGCCGCCCTGGGGTTACCCTGTGCGTCAGGCAGGTATTTCGGCACCAAAAACAGCGAAATCCCCTTGGTGCCCGGAACCGCGTCGGGCAGACGGGCCAGAACCAGATGGCAGATATTCTCGCAGAAATCGTTGTCGCCCCAGGAGATATAGATCTTCTGCCCGGTGACCGCATAAGTGCCGTCACCATTGGGCTCTGCCCGTGTCGTCAAAGCACCTACATCTGACCCGGCCTGCGGCTCGGTCAGGTTCATCGTGCCCGAAAAGGCGCCAGACATCAGCCTGGGTAGGTACAGCGCCTTGAGCTCGTCACTGGCATGCGCCTCAAGCGCTTCGATCTGACCCTGCGACATCAAGGGGGCCACCTGCAGTGACAGGCAGGCCGCGCTCATCATCTCATTGACCGCCGAAGTGACGGCCATGGGCAGGCCCATGCCGCCATAGTCAGGGCTGCCGCTCATCCCGATCCAGCCGCCTTCCGCGATGGCTTTCCAACCTTCCGAGTATCCGGGTGAGGTGCGAACAACGCCGTTTTCCAACCGCGCCGGTTCCAGATCACCGGGGCGTTGCAGCGGGGCGAGAACCTCTTCGCACATCTTTCCCGCTTCCGTAAGGATCGCGCTGACTACATCCGGGGTCGCATCAGCGAATCTCTCGGTGGCCGTGATCTGATCGAGACCCACCACATGGCGGAACAGGAATTCATAGTCAGAAACTGGGGCGCGGTATGGCATGGCTTCCCTTGCGGTCTGTCGGCACGGCCGCACTTGGAATCTGCGATCAGCGCCGGTATGCATCTTTGCGTATTGGGATTACCTACTCTTCCCCATGTTGCAAGCAACCAAAACGCCGCGTCACCAGATATGATCCCCACCACTCTTGAGCTGACAGCCGACCCCAACGGCATCGCCCGTGCTGCAGATCTTTTGCGTCAGGGCCTATTGGTCGCCTTCCCGACCGAGACGGTCTATGGCCTGGGAGGTGATGCTAGAGACGGTGAGGCCGTGGCCCGGATTTACGAGGCCAAGGGTCGACCCAGTTTCAACCCACTGATCGCCCATGTCGCTTCGGTCGAGGCGGCGCAGCGGTTTGTGCAATGGTCGGATCAGGCCGAGCGTTTGGCAAATGCGTTCTGGCCCGGTCCGCTGACCTTGGTTCTGCCGCTGAAGCCGGGGCACGGGGTGTCGTCGCTGGTCACTGCAGGGTTGGATACTCTGGCGGTGCGCGTGCCTGCGCATCCTACGGCGCGCGCTTTGCTGGCGGCGGTTGATGGGCCGGTTGCAGCGCCCTCGGCCAACCCCTCTGGTCAAATCAGCCCGACGACGGCAGCACATGTTCATGCGGGCTTGGGTGGTCGGATCGCTGCCGTTCTGGATGACGGACCCTGTGGAGTCGGGTTGGAATCCACCATTGTCGGACTGACCGGCGAGCCCAGCCTGCTGCGCCCCGGTGGTGTTGCGTTGGAACAGATCGAGACCGTCCTGAACACCCGCCTTCACCTGCACAAAGCGGGGGATATGCTGACCGCTCCGGGGCAGTTGCAATCGCACTACGCGCCAGATGCACCCGTCCGGCTGAATGCCGAAACCGTGCAGGGGGATGAGGTTTTGTTGGGCTTCGGCCCGGTCGTCTGTGACGTGAACTTGTCTGAAACAAGCAATCTGACCGAGGCTGCGGCCAATCTGTTCGCCGCGCTACACAGCCTGAATGAAACCGGGCGTCCGATCGCCGTCTCACCGATCCCCGATCATGGGCTGGGGGCTGCGATCAATGACCGTCTACGCCGCGCCGCCGCGCCGCGCGACAGTTAGCTAGGCACGGCCAGCGCTGGCCGATAGGGTCAGCGGGTCGACACCCAGCGTGGCAAGGGCCTTTTCCCATTTGTCGTCATCGGGCACATCGAACACCAACTCCGAGGATGCATCCGCCGTCAGCCAGCCATTCATAGCGATCTCATCCTCCAGCTGGCCGGGCCCCCAGCCGGAATAGCCCAGCGTCAGCATCGCGTTCAGCGGGCCACGCCCCGCGGCCATATCCTCTAACACATCGAGCGTGGCCGTCATGCTGAAGTCTTCCGAAATCTGCATCGAGTGCAGGTTGGCATCATAGTCGGAGCTATGCAGTACAAAGCCCCGCGACATCTCGACCGGACCTCCGAAATGCACCAGACGCTCACCTATGATGGGAATGCGACACGGGATGTTGAGCTGCCCCAGCAGGGTTTTGAACCGCAGATCAGAGGGTTTGTTGATGATCAACCCCATCGCGCCATCGTCGCCGTAGCTGCAGATATACACGACCGAGTGATCAAAGCGCGGATCGCCCATCCCCGGCATCGCAATCAACAGTTTTCCGGTCAGGTCCATGCGAGGTTTCTCTTGCTCGTTGCCCCTCAACAATGACCCTGCGGCACTGGTATTGGCAAGGGAGCAAAGCTGATTTCAGCAGATTTCACACAGGTGACCCGAACGTGACTTGGATTTCAGGTCCGCACGGCGCATGTAATGGGGTATGATGACTCGCATGAAATCTTCGGTTGCCCTTCTGCTCGCCTGTCTGGGCCTGTCCGCACCCGCCTCGGCGCAGGGTTTGGACGGCGTTGTTGCGCTGGATGTTCTGGACGGAGGGCGCACGGCCAATGGGACCTATCTGGGCGCGCTGCGTCTGACCCTCAAAGAGGGGTGGAAGACCTATTGGCGCGCACCGGGCGACGCCGGGATCCCGCCGCAATTCGATTGGAGCGGGTCCGGAAACGTGGGCGACGTGCGTATCACCTGGCCCGCGCCCGAGATTTTCGACCAGAACGGCCTGAAATCCATCGGCTACGAGGATCAACTGGTGCTGCCTGTCGAGATTACCCCAAAGAACCCTGCCAAACCTGTGCGCCTGCGGGGTGAGATGGATTTGGGGGTCTGCAAGGACGTATGCATCCCGCAGCGTCTGGGTTTCGACCACAAAGTGGACGCTAGTGCAGGGCGCAACCCCGCAATTGCAGCCGCTTTGGCGCAACGCCCCTTCTCGGCCCTTGAGGCCCGCGTTGCCAAGGCCAGCTGCCATTTGACCCCAACCTCGGAAGGTATGCGGATCGAGGCGCGGGTGACCATGCCTTCGGCCGGAGGGCAGGAGGTTGCGGTGATCGAACCGGGGAACCCGGTCCTTTGGGCCTCGCAACCCGAAACGCAGCGGCAGGGCGGCACACTGATTGCCCGGTCCGAGGTGATCAGTGCCTCAGGGGCACCTTTTGCGTTAGACCGGTCCGAGATTCGGATCACGGTTCTGGGCGCAAACCACGCCGTGGACATTCAGGGATGCTCTGCAGGCTGACCCTATGACGCAATCTCCCAAGATCGGTGCGCTGGCCGTTGTCCTGCATCAGGAAAACGTTCTGTTGGTACAACGCAGCAAGGAACCGGATCGAGGCTTGTGGGGGTTTCCCGGCGGCCATGTGGAATGGGGTGAGACCGTCCTTCAGGCCGCAGAACGGGAATTGTTTGAGGAAACATCGGTCGCGGCTGAACCGCTGCATTATCTGGACAATCTGGACTTGTTGCGGCGGGATGCGGATGGGCAGGTCTTGTCGCACTACCTTCTGGTCGGGGTAGCCTGTCGGTACCAATCGGGCACGCCTTTGGCCGGGGATGACGCGCTGGACGCGCAATGGTTTCCTATCGAACAGATTCTTAAAGGCGACCTACCGATGAGCAACCGTGTGGCAAGCCTGTTGCAGCTTGCGCTGAAGGAGCGTTAGGCCCCGACCCGGTTTTTGAACCGGGAATAAAACACCCCGGACAGCAGTACGCTCAGGATCACGATGGGGATCGCTCCGGCCACAAACGCTCCCAAACCCATGCGCAGAATCTCGGGGGCCTCAGCGCCTCCGTAAAGACCGACCAATGGGTCTACAGGCGCACCCGAGACCATTGGCCAGACCAGCGTCACTCCGAACCAGAGCAACAACGCCCCAGCCGTAGCGCCAAGGGCGGCCTGCACCACGCGGTCCCGGGCATAGATCGCCCGCCGCATCGCAGTCATCGGGCGCGCGAAATCGTTCAAGATCGCCAGCAGAGCGGGCACCAGAACCAGCACCAGAACCATTCCGAAGCCCAGCCCATAGACCAGCGTTATCACTGTTGGCTTGAGGAACTGCGCCTGTTGCGAACCCTCATACAGAAGCGGCGTAAGACCCAGCACCGTCGTCAGCGTGGTCAGCATCACAGGCCGCAACCGGTCGGCTGTGCCTTCGATGATCGAGGGCACCAACCCCCTCTCCTGCTGATAACCATCAATGGTGGTCACAAGGACAATCGAGTCGTTGACGATAATGCCCGTCATGCCCAGAAGCCCGACAACGGTGAACATGCTCAGCGGCACGTCCCAGATGTAGTGCCCCCAGATCGCGCCCACCAATCCGAACGGAATGATCGACATCACCACCAGAGGCCGCGACCAGCTGGCAAAAACCCAGGCCAGAACAAGATAGATGCCGGTCAGGCACAGGATCAGGCCGGTGCGTGCCTCAGAAAGGAATTCGTCTTCTTGTTCGCTCAGGCCCGCCATGCGCCAGTCGACCTGATATTCGCCTGCAATGCGCGGCAGTATCTCTTCGTTCATTGCGCGCCCGATTTCGGCGGCGCGGGCGGGGTCATCCTCGGAAATGTCGCCATTCACCGAAATCACCCGCAACCCGTTCTCGCGCCGGACGGTAGAAAAGCCTGATTTACGCTCGACCGAGACGATGTCGGCCAGCGGGACATAGACCCCGTCCGGCGTGCGCATCAGGGTGCGTTCCAGGAAATCGGCGGTCAGCTCGCCCTCGGGCAGTTCCACGCGGATCTCGGCGCTGCGGGGGCCGTCGGGGAAGGTCGCAGCCTCGATCCCGTTCAACCGGTTGCGCAGCACGCGGCCCAGCGTTTCGATGCGGAAACCCAGCGCCTGACCCTGTGCCGTGAGATCGAGGATGTATTCCTCTTTGTCATAGGCCAGATTGTCCTCAAGCGCCGAGACTTCGGGGTATTTGGACAGTTCGGTCTGCAAATCCTCGGAGGCGGCTTTCAGCGTGTCTACATCCGCGCCGTAGAACTGCACGTCAATCGCGTCCCCTCCCGGACCCGAGCGCCAGCCCCGGAAGCTCAGCAGCTCAACCTTGGGATGGCGGGGGACGAAATCCTGAAGCTCACCGACAAATTCAAAGCTGGAATAGGGGCGTAGGTCGGCGTCGATCAGCTCGATCGAGATACCGCCCAATAGGTCGTCATCCTTGCCCTCGGCAGCAGACAGACCAAAGCCTGCACTGCCGCCAACTTCGGCCAGAACATATTCCAGAGGGTTGCGCCCGTGGCGGTCCTCGTAGATCTGGCCTAGCTCTTCAGTGGCGCGCTGCAATTCGCGCATCATGGCGATCGTGTCAGCACGCGTTGCGCCTTCAGCCATGATGAAATTGCCAGTGACCGAGCCGCGCTCGGGCGCGTTGAAGAACCGCCAGTTCACATCGCCGCGAATAAACAGGGCCGCCTGGGTCGCCAGAATCACCAACATCAATGCAACCACGACATAGCGCGCCCAGATGACCCAGCCGATAAAGGGGCGAAACAGGGTGTCCCGCACCCAACGGAAGCCCCGGTTCACCAACCGGTTGGGCAGGTCGTACCAATGCTCCTTGGCCGAATGCGCAATGGCGTGGGACATGTGGTTCGGCAGGATCAGGAAGCATTCGATGAGTGAGGCCGCCAGCACCGCGATCACCGTAAAAGGGATATCACGGATCAACTCTCCGAACCGGCCACCCACAAGGGTCAGGCCAAAAAAGGCGATCACGGTGGTGATCGTGGCGGCAAAAACCGGCATGGCCATCCGGCGGGCAGCGCGTTCGGCGGCCACGATAGGCGGCTCCCCCAATCGGCGGGCGCGGAAATCGGCGTGTTCACCCACGACGATGGCGTCATCCACCACGATCCCCAGCGTGATGATCAGACCGAACAGAGACACCATGTTCAGCGACAAACCACCGATATACATCAGCGCAATCGCCGCTGACATCGCAACCGGAATACCTGCCGCAACCCAGAAAGCAATGCGCGCGTTCAGGAACAGGAACAGCAGACACACGACAAGGCCAAGGCCGACCAGCCCATTGTCGATCAGAATATCCAGACGGTCAGTGATGGCCTGCGCGCGGGTCCGGATCATCTCGACCGAGACACCTTCGGGCAGGCTGGCCTGCATCTCGGTTACCACGTCCTCGACCGTGTGCTGGATCGCGATGGCATCCCCCAGATTAGAACGATCCACCCGAACCGACATGGCCGGATTTTCCCCGACAAAGTAGCTTCGGTTGCGATTGACCCCTTCGACACGGATCCGCGCCACATCACCGACAAACAGCTTCGAGCCGTCCGCAAAGGTCCGCAGAGCGATGGTCTCAATCTCTTCTGGCGTGCGCTTTTCCGCGCCGGTCCGGATGCGCGCATTGGCACCCGTTACATCCCCCGCTGGGCTGGCATTGACCTCGGCCGAGATGGCCGAGGCGATGTCGGCCAAAGCCACGTCATTGGCAATCAGCTGAGCTGTCGGCACCTCAACCACCACACGCGGGGCGGCCAGACCGCGGATCGTGGTGCGAGTCACGCCAGCGGCAAACAGGCGGTTGATCAGCTCATCGGTGAACTTGGCCAATTGGTCCGGATCAACTGGGCCGGTGACGACCACATCTGTCACCCGATCGCGCCACGCCCCACGCCGGATCGTGGGCTCTTCGGCATCTTCGGGCAGATTGGTGACGCTGTCGACGGCGGTGCGCACCTCTTCCACCGCGCGGGACATGTCCCAGTTCGGCTCGAACTCCAGCCGGATACTGGCAGAGCCTTCGCGAGAGGTCGCCGTGGTGCTTGCCACACCTTCGACCGCCAGCAATTCGGGTTCGAGCAGTTGGACGATGCCATTGTCGACATCCTCA
The DNA here is from genome assembly GCF_056536505.1 of Ruegeria sp. CL3. NCBI lineage: Bacteria > Pseudomonadati > Pseudomonadota > Alphaproteobacteria > Rhodobacterales > Roseobacteraceae > Ruegeria > Ruegeria sp. CL3. The sequence goes on from NZ_JBQFPT010000006.1 coordinate 214,721, forward strand.
GGGCCAGCCCCTTCCCATTCGACATTCACGTCGACCCGTTCCAGAACCACATCCGGAAAGAACTGGGCCCGCATATTCGGGATGGCCGCCGCGCCAAGCACAAGCATCACCAGCAACAGCAAGTTGGCCACGGTTCTGTGCCGGGTGAAATAGCTTAGGATACCGCCAGCAGCGCTGGGAATTTCGCGCATCATGGCGCTTAGCCCCCGGCCCGGTTTTCAATGCGACGCACCAACGAGGCCGGAACTTTCGCCTCTTCCAACTGGCCGAGCATGCGTGTTTTCTCGGCCTCGGGCATATCCTCGCTTGCCTCAACATGGGTGATTAGTTCGGCCCGTTTCGCATCGGTCAATTCAACCAGATCGGGATCTGCGCTGGCCTCGGCGCGCAGGGGACGCACGCGAACTCCAGATCCCAGCAGAGGCGTGCGGCCTATGACGACCTCGCGCCCTTCCAGCCCTTCGCCGCGCAGCAACACCTCATCGCCCTGACGGCGGATCAGTTGCACAGGCAGAGTTTCCAGACGATCGTCCGCACCCAGCACTAGAACCGTACCGGCAGCATCCAAAACCGAGGACGGCAGGCGCACGACCTGCGCCAGAGGCTGTTCCTGAACCGTCACGGTGACGAAATCGCCGGGCTTGAACCCCGAGGCATCCTCGAGCCGCGCATAGATCAAACGCCCCGTCTGCCCCTCACCTGCCGAGCCGCTGTCGCGGCTGATCCGGCCCGTCGCGGTCAGGTCCGTTCCCGTAACCTCGAGCGAGATGGTGACGGGGGCACTGATCAGCTCTCCGTCTTCGTCGAGCAAGCGCACAAATTGCGCGGTTGAAACGCGGAAGGCCACCTCCAATGCGTTGGGGTCCACCAGTTCGGCCAGCTTCTCATTTGCTGAAACCAAACGCCCTTCGACCAGCGTGACATCTGTCAGCGTGCCTCCGAACCGGGCGCGGATGGTCATGTCCTCCAGATCCCGCTCTGCGGCTTCCTGCGCAATCCGCGCGCGGGCCAGCAGGGTCGTGGCCTGATCCACCCGCGATTCCGCCTGCGCCAGCGCAATGCGGCGTGCCAGTACGGATTGCTGAGCGGAGGCGGCGGTCAATTCGGCCTCTTCCACACTGGCGGTTGCCCCTACGCCACGAGATTCGAGATCGCGCTGACGCTGCAGGGCCCTTTCACGCAGCTCGGCCTGCGCCTCGGCTGATTTCAATTCATCCTGCGCAAGCAACAAGGACCGTTCAGCATCACGTTCTTCGAACTGCGCATCCAGAACGTCCGACTTGGCACGATCCAGTGCCGATTGCGCATCCGCCGGGTCAAGCTCAACCAAGACTTCACCTGTGGTAACGGTGCCGCCATCCTCGAAATCATCCGCCAATGCGATCACGCGACCACCCAGCGCTGCGCGCAACTCCAGTCGGCGGCGGCTTTGCACCTCGCCGAAGGCTTCGAGATTGGGCGTGACGGTCTCAAAAACAGCCGGGCGAACGGTCACCGCAAAGACTCGCTCGCGCGCTTTGGGTTGTTCATTCTCGCGGGTCAGGACCTCTTGCACAGCCCCCGTGACGATCTGAACGGCAACAAACAGCAAGGCCAGCGTCAGCGACGCCAGAAACACACCGACCAGACTCTGCCTTAAGAAACGCATCAGTTATTCATCCCGGTTGCAAATGGGCTGCCCTGCGGAAAATGTAGCGGAGGCACGAAATATGCCAAGCCACAAAGAGGTTATAAGGTGTTGAACGTGCGACCAGTCTACTTCCGTCGCAGATGTTCGTCCAATCTGGGCATTATTTCCACGAAATTGCAGGGGCGGTGGCGAAAATCGAGCTGTTTCTCGAGGATACCGTCCCAAGCGTCCTTGCACGCCCCGGGGCTGCCCGGAAGTGCAAACAGGTAGGTGCCGCCTGCCACGCCACCCGTAGCGCGCGACTGCACCGCCGAAGTTCCGATTTTCTCCATTGAGATGATGGTGAACACCGTCCCGAATGCGTCGATCTCTTTCTCGTAGACGTCGCGATGCGCCTCGACCGTCACGTCCCGTCCGGTCAGCCCGGTGCCACCGGTCGAGATCACAACATCGATTCCGGTATCCGCCACCCAGGCGCGCAGTTGATCGGCGATCTGTGCACGCTCGTCCCGGATGATCTTGCGATCTGCAACCACATGCCCCGCCTTTTCGATGCGGTCCACCAATGTCTGGCCCGAGCGATCCTCGTCAACCGAGCGCGTGTCCGAGACGGTCAGAACAGCGATGCGGATGGGAATGAATTCAATCGTTTCGTCGATTTGTGACATGAGGCGTCAAGCCCTTTCCATGATAGCAAGCCGCAGCGCCAGCGCGGTGAAAATCCCGCCCGTCACCCATCCCATGATGCGTGAGGCGCGTGGATTTCCGATCAGCAACCGTCCTGCCCCACCAGCGAACACGCCAACCAATCCGTTCACGACAAAACCACCCAATGCGATGATCGCGCCAAAGATCAGGAATTGCCCAAGGATCGGGCCCGCCGCAGGATCAATAAACTGCGGGATAAAGGCCAGAACGAACAGGATGACCTTGGGGTTTGTCAGGTTCACAACCATCCCATCCCGAAACGCCATGCGCGTTGGTCTTGCTGGCCCTTCGGTCGAGACCGCTCCGTTGCGGATCGCGCCCCAGGCCAGATACAGCAGATAAGCAACACCCATCCAGCGGATGACATCAAACAGCCATGGCATCGAGTTGACCAAGGCTCCAAGGCCCAGCCCTGCCAGCAGGACATGCACCATCAAACCCAGCGATATCCCGGCGCTTGCCACCAGCGCCGGACGGGGTCCGGATTTCAGGCCCTGCCCGAAGCAGAACATCATATCCGCGCCGGGTGTGAGATTCAGCAACATCGCGGCAGGGACAAAGGCCAGCAGAGTAACGGTTTCAATCATATCGCAACCTCAAACCAATTTGTTCTGGGGCCAAGATTGGCGATTTCTGAACGACCCAATGACCCGCGATAGCCCCAGCTATCGTGGATATGCCCACAAAAGACCAGTTCCGGTTGCAGGCGTTCCACCGCATCGCGCACGGCGACCGATCCGACGGACATCCCTTGCGACGTAGTATCGCCAAACCCTTTGGGCGGAGAGTGAACAACCAGCACATCCGTCCCATCGCAACGGTCCAGCATCTCTGCAGCTTCGGCCTCGCTCAGGTCACAGGACCAGTCGCCAAACGGCGTGACTGGCACGCCGTAGCCCAAGCCAAACAAGCGCAACCCGTCGACCGTCATCCCGGTTCCGTGCAACACATGGACCCCCTCAGGGGCCGCGTCCGTCAACTCAGCCGCGCTTTCGGCATTGCCGGGGATTAGAACCAGCGGTGCCGCTATGCCAGAAAGCATCTGCATCGCCTCATCCAGCCCCTTCCGCATGTTGCAATAGTCTCCGGCCCCGATCACCAAATCCGCATCGGCGCTGGCCGCCACCAGATCGGCCGCACGGTTGCGTGCCATGTGAAGATCCGAAAACGCCAGGATACGCATCACCCGGCCCCCAGTCGCGCTTTCAGCTCAAGCAGATCCGCCCAAGCCTGTCTTTTCATCTGCGGTTGTCGCAGTAGGTAGGCGGGGTGGAACATCGGGATGACGGGCAGGTCCAGCGCCTGATCCCAGTTCCCGCGCAAGCGTGTGATGCCGCGTTTGCCCAAAACCGCCTGACAGCTGATATTGCCCATCACCACCAGCACCTCGGGTTTGGCGAGCGCCACGTGACGTTCCAGAAACGGCTTCATCATGCCGATCTCTTCGGGTTTGGGATCGCGGTTCTGCGGTGGGCGCCAGGGCAGAACATTGGTGATGTAGACATCCTGCGCACGGTCCAGATCAATCGCGGCCAACATACGGTCCAACAGCTGCCCGGCCCGACCAACAAAGGGTTTGCCTTCCCGATCCTCATCCCGACCCGGAGCCTCGCCAATGATCATTACCCGCGCGCCCGGAGTACCATCGGCAAAGACCAACTGACGCGCGCCGCGCTTCAGCTCACAAAGATCGAACGCCTCCATCACCGCGCGCAGCTGGTCGAGGGACGCGGCACCTTGGGCGGCAGCTTTGGCAACCGCCACCGGATCGACCTGTTTGGGCTTTTCCGGCGCGGCTTGCGGGGTTGCAGGCTTCTTCGCCTTGGGCGTCGTATCCGGCAAGGCATAGCGATCAATCGGCGCGTCCCCGATCGCCTCGGTCGCGCCCAGTTCGATCTGCCATTCCAGCAGCGCCTTTGCAGTGTGATAGTCCAAGCCCGATTCCATGCCCCTCAATCTAACCAGCTTTTGCCTGAGGGAAAGCGAATAGACCTTGCCTCGGCACCGGGACAGACCGACCATGCGGGCGTCATGCTGTCTTTTCTGCGATTCCTTCTGGTTGCTCTGGCTCTTGCCCTCGGCGGCGAGCCCGCCTCGGCCCAGTTGCTTGGCGGGGCGGATCAATGCCGGGCGGGTCAGTTTGCCTGCGGCAGCCGCTGCTGCTCGGGCGGGCAGAGGTGCAGCTTTGATGGTCACTGCATTCCCTTGGGCGGAACCTATTGCGGCGGCGGTCGCAGCTGTGGCGCGTTCGAGCGCTGCGTCGCGGGTGGCACACGATGTGCGCCTGCTGGGGCAAACGCTTGCACCTCAAGTCTCGATTGTCCCTCAGGCAGCTTTTGCAGTGCGCGCGGGCAATGTGAAAAAACCATACCCGACTTGAACCCCAGCTTGCCTGAGGCCCTTGACCCACCGCAAGTATGCGATGATGGCCTGACCTGCGCGCGCGGGTCGTCGTGCCTGCCAGGGGGCGGATGCACGCGTCCCGGATGGTTCTTGTGCGAGGAAACCGGATCGCAATGCCGCCCCGGCTTCAAATGCTCGGAACATCAGGGATGTGTTCCGATCAAGGCCATCGACTGTGGCTATGGCAAGTGGTGCAAACCCGGCGAGCAATGCCTACCCGAAGGCGGGTGCGAGAAACTACCCGAAGGGTCGGAACCATAGGTTGCCTCTGCCCGCGTGGCTTTCTATAAGCGGTCCGATTGTCAGACAGGAGCCCGCCATGCGTTTTGCCCATCGTCACCTTCTTGGCATCGAGCATCTGTCGCAATCCGATATCACCGCCATTCTCGATCTGGCCGAAAAATACGTCGACCTGAACCGCCAGTCGACCAAGCATTCGGATGTGCTGTCGGGGCTGACGCAGATCAACATGTTCTTCGAGAATTCGACCCGCACCCAGGCCAGTTTCGAACTGGCGGGCAAACGGTTGGGCGCGGATGTGATGAATATGGCGATGCAGGCCAGCTCGATCAAAAAGGGCGAGACGCTGATCGACACCGCCATGACACTGAACGCAATGCATCCTGACCTGCTGGTGGTACGGCATCCGCATTCCGGGGCCGTGGACCTTCTGGCGCAGAAGGTCAATTGCGCGGTTCTGAACGCAGGGGACGGGCGGCACGAACACCCCACACAGGCCTTGCTGGACGCTCTGACGATCCGCCGGGCCAAGGGCCGGTTGCATCGCCTGAACGTCGCGATCTGCGGCGACGTCGCACATTCCCGCGTGGCGCGGTCGAACCTGATCCTGCTGGGCAAGATGGAGAACCGCATTCGCCTGATCGGCCCGCCCACGCTGGTCCCCTCGCAATTCGCCGATTTCGGGGCCGAGATCTATGACGATATGAACGAGGGCCTTAAAGACGTCGACGTAGTCATGATGCTGCGCCTTCAAAAAGAACGGATGGACGGCGGCTTCATCCCCTCGGAGCGCGAATATTATCACCGCTACGGGCTGGACGCCGCCAAACTGGCGCAGGCCAAGCCCGATGCCATTGTCATGCACCCCGGACCGATGAACCGCGGGGTTGAGATCGACGGTACGCTGGCCGACGACATCAACCGCTCGGTCATTCAGGAACAGGTCGAAATGGGCGTCGCCGTCCGCATGGCCGCGATGGAGCTTCTGGCCCGCAACCTGAGCGAGGTCGCATGAGCGATCTGACCGTCGCCCCCCACGAACACGGTGTGATCCGCCTGTTCGCGCTGGACATGCGTCCGGAAGAGGCCAAGTTCCTGCGCGAACCCGGCGCGGCCGATCAGGTTCTGGGTGTCGATGGTCTAGACGCCGATCAAATCGACATTTTCCCGGTCTCCGATCTCGAAGACCTTGGGCTTTATGGCTACCTGCACGAGGGCGGCGGCGTGCCCGAGGATCAATTGGATCGCAGCATGCTTGAAGCCATCGAAGGCTGGGTCATGGTCGTGCGTAGCGCAGCCTTTGGAGGGCGCGCAGCGCAGCTGAACCCTGATCCTCGTCTGCATTTGCTGGGTCTGTTCACCGAAGAGGCCACAAACTGGACCGGCGGTGCAATTGAAACCGAAAGTGCCAAGCCGTTCTCGGCCCCGCAACCGCCCATCGACAATGATGCCCCCCGCCGTGTTGGATCGGCCCTGATGGCGGTGATCGCTCTGCTTGTTATCGGAGGTGCCCTATGGCTGATCCTGTGACCTTCACCCCGGACAAACGCGCCTATATCCAGACCAACCTGACCCTCGCCGCCATTGCAATGGCGGGCGCGATGCTGGTGCTGTGGTTGATTGGCAACCCCTATGTCTGGACCGGCGCGCCAGCCGGGCTGGCCGCTATCGGGTTTCGCGCCTGGTATCTGGCCTCCGAAGAGCTGAACAATACGTGGGAATTGTCTGACACCACCCTCACCGGCCCCGGCCCTCGGGTCGTCGCGCTGAACCAGATCGAAGCCGTCAATACGATGGGCAGCTTTGTTCAGGTTGTGACACGGGGCGGTGACAAGCACCTCATCAAGTATCAGGCGAACCCCGCCGCCACCAAGGCCGCCATCGAAAGGGCCGCGGGATGAGTGACGGGTGGTGGCGACCCCATATCCCTGAGGGTGAAGAGGTCCTCTGGACCGGGCAACCGCATCAGGGGTATTTCCCACCTCATGTGGGATGGGCTTACCGGATTTTGATCCTAAGCCTCGGTCTGGCATGGCTGGCCAGCCCGTGGTTCGCCGACACCTTGCGCGATTATTGGAAACTCATCGGGTCCACGGGGTTCGTTGCGTTCCTCATGTGGTACGACCGCCTGCTGCGCAGGAGTCGTATCTATGTGGTGACCACCCGCAACGCTTGGTGGATCAGCAAGATCTTCAAGCCCAAAAACGTCCCTATCGACCACGCGTTGAACTACCATCGCAGCGGTCAGAACGTGGTGTTTTCACGCCGCCTGTTTCTTGTATTCGAATACCTGTCCGACCCTGATGCCGCTTTGGCGGCCTTGAACCAAGCCCGAGAGGCCTCAGCATGACTTCTGTCGTTTTCACCAATGCCCGCTTGATCAACCCGGAAACCGGTACGGACAGCTTGGGCTGGCTACACGCCGAAAACGGACACATCGTGGCGCTGGGGGGCGGAAACGCCCCTGCCATCAACGCAGAGGTCATCGACTGCGACGGCAAATGCCTCGCCCCCGGTATTGTCGATATCGGCGTCAAGGTGTGCGAACCGGGTGAACGGCACAAGGAAAGCTACAAATCCGCCGGTCTGGCCGCCGCTGCGGGCGGTGTGACCACCATCGTCACTCGTCCGGACACTTTGCCTGCGGTCGACACGCCGGAAACGCTGGAATTTGCCACTCGGCGGGCGCAAGCGGATGCGCCTGTAAACGTCCTGCCCATGGCCGCCCTTACCAAGGGGCGCGAAGGGCGTGAGATGACTGAGATCGGATTTCTACAGGACGCGGGCGCGGTCGCCTTCACCGATTGCGATCATGTCATCACCAACACCAAGGTATTCTCCCGCGCGCTGACCTATGCCAAATCCTGCGGCGCGCTGGTCATCGCGCACCCTCAGGAACCGGGATTGAGCAAAGGGGCCGCCGCCACGAGCGGTAAGTTTGCTGCTTTGCGCGGGTTGCCAGCCGTCTCGCCCATGGCGGAACGAATGGGGCTGGACCGTGACATCGCCCTGCTAGAGATGACCGGGGCCGCCTATCATGCCGACCAGATAACCACCGCCCGCGCCCTACCCGCGTTGGAGCGTGCCAAGCGCAACGGGCTGGACATCACCGCCGGGACCTCAATCCACCACCTGACGCTGAATGAGCTGGACGTGGCCGACTATCGCACCTTCTTCAAGGTCAAGCCGCCCCTGCGGTCCGAGGATGATAGGCAGGCCGTGATCGAAGCGGTGCGCACCGGCCTGATCGACATCATCAGCTCGATGCACACGCCGCAGGACGAAGAAAGCAAACGCCTGCCGTTTGAAGAGGCCGCCTCGGGCGCGGTTGCGTTGGAGACCTTCCTGCCTGCAGCTCTGCGCCTGTTCCATGCAGGGCAACTGGACCTGCCCAGTCTGTTCCGGGCCATGGCGCTGAATCCCGCGAAACGGTTGGGGCTGGACAGCGGGCGTCTGGCGGAGGGTGCGCCTGCCGATCTGGTTCTTTTCGACCCGGATGTGCCCTTTGTGCTGGACCGGTTTGCCCTGAAATCGAAATCGCAGAACACACCGTTTGACGGGCAGCGCATGCAAGGTAAGGTCCTTGCAACCTATGTGGCCGGCAAAGACGTGTACCGGAGAACCTGATGCCCGAAATCGACAGCTCAATGACCGTACTCGCCCTGTGGGCGGCCTTGGGATACCTGATCGGATCAATCCCTTTTGGTCTGATCATCGCGCGCGTCATGGGGCTGGGTAATCTGCGGCAGATCGGATCGGGCAATATCGGCGCAACAAATGTTCTGCGCACCGGCAGCAAACCGGCCGCCGCGCTGACGCTGCTGCTGGATGGCGGCAAAGGGGCGTTGGCGGTCCTGCTGGCACGCGCCTATGCAGGTGAGGACGCGGCGCAGATTGCCGCCCTGATGGCCTTTCTCGGCCACTGCCTGCCTGTTTGGCTTGCCTTCAAGGGCGGTAAAGGCGTTGCAACCTTCATCGGCCTTTGGCTGGCGCTGGATTGGCGCGTTGGTGTTGCTTGCTGTCTGACCTGGCTGGTCTCCGTCGCGATCTGGCGCATGTCCTCGGCCGGAGCGCTGGCCGCAGCGGCCTTGTCGACCACTTGGATCATCACCCTGACAGACGGTTCGACATTCATCCTCGGAATTGCCCTGACCTTCCTGATCTACTGGCGTCATAAGGACAACGTGGCACGTATCAAATCCCGGACCGAGCCGAAAATCGGGAAATCGTGACCCCGCCAGAGGATTTTCTGTCGGCACTTTTCGCCCTGCCCACCGGTACGTTCTCTGGCCGAGCAGATGCCAAGCGCTATGTGGTCTCGCGGCAGGTTCTGGCCGGGGGCAAATCCCACAAGCTTGTCGCGCATGAGCTGGGCGGGACGGACTATATCAGCCTGAACCTCTACCAGACGCGAAACAGCGGCGCGCTGCTGCGTCCCTGTGAAATGCCCGCCCCCAAAGTGGTGGATTTCGTATTGGCGCTGACCCCGGATATCTGATTGATATTCCGCATTTTTGCACAGCACCTCTGTGTCTTGGCACAATCACAATTCATTGTTTTGAACGTGATCAACCCGCCTCCCATCTGCAGTCCGTGGCGGCCAATTACCGGTCTCACAAGATAAAATCCCGGGTCCGCAAATCGCAATTCAGGCGAGGTCGCGCGGCCCTTTCACGAAAGGTGAAGCTATGAACACGTTTAAATCTCTGATCGGCGGAGTTGCCCTGTCTGTTGCTCTGGCCACTTCGACCTTGGCCGCTGGTGTTGAACTCAACGCAAGCTCGACCGGCCTGGCGATGCAAGGCTATGACCCGGTTGCCTATTTCACCGCTGGCGAAGCAACCAAAGGCGACTACCGCATCACCGCCCTGCACAACGACGCTCTGTACCGCTTCTCGTCGGAAGAAAACAAAGTGGCATTTGAAGCCAACCCCGAGGCCTACCTGCCCGCATATGGCGGCTACTGCGCCTTCGGCGCGGCCATGGGCTTCAAGTTCGACGGTGACCCGAACCACTGGAAAATCGTTGACAACAAACTGTACCTGAACCTGTCGCAAGACATCCAGGAACGTTGGGAAGGCGACATCCCGGGCTTCATCGAGCAAGCCAGCACCAACTGGGAAACCATCGCAGACAAAAGCCCGGCTGAACTGCAGCAATAATCCGCTGAAATTGACAGTACGCGTCGGCGGCAGAGTGATCTGCCGCCGCATTTTATTTGAAGCTTTGAAAACACTAACTATCTTATTGAGACAGACCCAGATTTAACGGGCGGACATCGGGCCAGACGGCCTGAACGATCCAAGACCTAGTACGGAATATGCCACAAACGATGATCCGGTCCTGAGGCAGGGCCGTATTTGAGTATGGATATGCGTAGCCAGACCCACAAATTGGCGCGCGGTTATTTGGAATGAAAGGATCAAGACATGATAGGCAGATTGGCACTTGTGACAGCGGCGTCCACCCTAGCGGCAGGGGCCGCGATGGCCCAATCCTCGGGCAACTGGACAGGGTTCTACGGCGGTCTGCAATTGGGCTATATCGACGTGGACACCAGCGTCTCCGGCGTCGATGGCGATGGCGCGATTGGCGGTATCATCCTTGGATATGACTACGATCTGGGCGACTGGGTCGTGGGCGGCGGCTTTGACTATGACTGGACCAATATCGATCTCGGCCCCGCAACTGTCGAGGACGTCTGGCGGATCAAAGTGCGCGCTGGCTACAAGGTGAACCCTCAGGGTCTTCTATACGGCGTTGGCGGCTATGCGGATGCTGGCACCGACAATCTGGGCAGCGACGACGGCTGGTTCATCGGCGCAGGCTATGAGCAGATCGTGGCCCCTAATGTCAGCATCGCAGGCGAGTTGCTTTATCACGAGTTTGACAACTTCAACTCGTCCAGCGTGGATGTTGACGCCACAACCCTCCAGATTCGAGCGGCCTACCGCTTCTGATTTTTCCGGCTTTGTACTGGAACAGACCCGGCGTCCTGCGCCGGGTCTCTGCGTTTAAAGGTCCAGAATTGTGCTACCTGTGGTTTGCCGCGCCTCTAGCGCGCGGTGCGCTTCGGCAATCTGATCCAGAGGGAAGCGTTGGTCGATATGGATCTTGACCTCGCCGCCTTGAACCTTGCCAAACAACCGCCGCGCCATCGCCTGACAAACCGCATGATCGGCAATATGCGTAAACAGGGTCGGGCGGGTGATCTTGAGCGAGCCTTTCTGCCCGAGAACGCCGATATTAACCGGCGGCACCGGCCCGGATGCATTGCCGAAGGATATCATCATCCCCAAAGGCTTCAGGCAGTCCAATGAGCCATCAAACGTATCGGCCCCAACGGAATCCATGACCACATCGACACCCTTGCCGCCGGTCAGTTCGGCAACGCGTTCGGCAAAGTTCTCGGTTCGGTAGTTGATGCAATGGGCCGCGCCGTTAAATTGCGCCAGACTGCATTTTTCATCTGTCCCTGCGGTTCCGATCAGCTTGATGCCTTCGGATTTCGCCCATTGGCAGGCGATCAGCCCAACACCGCCCGCAGCCGCGTGAAACAGAACCGTGTCGCCGCGCTTCAAGGGAGTGGTGCGATGGAACAGATATTCGACCGTCAGACCTTTCAACATCATCCCGGCGGCTATTTCGAAGGGGATGCCATCCGGCAGAGGGCATACCTGCGCTGCGGGCATCACCCGCGCCTCGCAATAGGCGCCGGACGGGGCGCTGGCATAGGCCGCGCGTTGGCCCGGCTGCAAATGCGTCACGCCTTCACCGACAGCCTCGATCACGCCCGCAGCCTCCATCCCCAATGCATGCGGCAATTCAAGAGGATAGAGGCCCGTTCGTTGATAGACATCAATGAAGTTCAACCCGCACGCCTCATGGCGAATGCGAACTTCGCCGGGGCCGGGATCGCCTAAAGGCTTGTCCTTGATCTGGAGGACCTCGGGTCCGCCGAATTCCTCAATGACAACTGTACGCGCAGTTTGCTGCATTCTGACCTCCTCTTGCCTTTGCTCAAGCTAACACGCCTGCGCGGCAAGACAATCCGGGCGATGCGGCGGCGGCAATTCGGGAAATTCCAAAACTGTGCTATACTGCATACAGGCGTTGCCGGCTGGTCCGGCCACGAGCAACCCTCAGCCGGATCCATTCCGCGGCGCACCACTCGCCAAGGAAGGGAACAAAATGGCAAAAACTATCGGTAATCCGATCAGCTGGGCGGCCCAAAGCCTTGGAGCAACTAGCGATCACGTCTCGGAAAGCGTCTCGCACCTGGGCAGCTCGGACGTGCGCCACCTGCCCATGGTGCAGCCACTCACATTCAACGACCTGAAATACTGCCTGAGGGCCGGATACACGGACTTTCTGGAAACCCGCGCGGATGCGATCTTTATTGTGCTGATCTACCCAATCGCCGGGCTGTTGATGGTGGGCTTTGCAATGAACATGGATCTGGTGCCATTGCTGGCACCCCTGATCGCAGGCTTTGCCCTGATCGGCCCGATCGCAGCCGTTGGTCTATATGAAATCAGCCGCAAGCGCGAACAAGGCGGAGAGGTCCATTGGCTGGACGCGTTCGGTGTGTTCCGATCGCCCTCCTTCGGGGCAATTCTGGCGCTCGGGTTCTATTTAGTCCTGCTGCTGCTTGTCTGGCTGATGGTCGCTCAAAGCGTCTATGCGCAGACGCTCGGCCCCGAACCGCCTGCCTCGCTGGGCGCATTTGCGACCGAGGTCCTGACCACCGGTGCGGGGTGGACAATGGTCATCTTCGGTACCGCTGCGGGGTTCTTTTTCGCGCTGATTGCGCTGGCGGTCAGCGTTGTCAGCTTCCCGCTTCTGCTGGACCGTAAAGTAGGGCTGCCCGTGGCCGTTGTGACATCCGTTCGCGTGCTGCGCCACAATCCCGGCGTCATCATGGGTTGGGGCTTCATCGTCGCGACCCTGCTGGTGCTGGGCGCGATCCCAATGCTGCTGGGGCTGATCGTCGTGATGCCCGTTCTGGGCCACGCAACATGGCACCTCTACCGGCGCGCTGTTGCGTAACCCAAAAGGTCTCTAGCCCGCGACGTTCAGAACGATCTTGCCAATATGCTGCGAGCTTTCCATGAGCGTGTGCGCCGCAGCGGCCTCGGCCAGAGGGAATTCGCTGTGCATCACCGGCGCGACCTTGCCTGCAGAGAGCAGCGGCCAGACGGCCTCGTGCAGGTCCTGAGCGATCTTCGCCTTGGCCAGATCGCTTTGCGGCCGCAGCGTGCTGCCGGTCAGCGTTAGGCGTTTCACCATCATCAGGGCAAAGTTCAACTCGGCCACGGGTCCTTGCAAAAAGGCGATCTGAACCAGACGTCCATCCTCGGCCAGCGCTTTCACGTTACGCGGGATATAGTCGCCTCCAACCATATCGAGGATCAGGTTCGCTCCACCTTCGGCCCGCATGACCCCAACGAAGTCTTCATCCCAGTAGTTGATCGCTTTTTCGGCCCCCAAGCTCACACAGGCCGCACATTTCTCAACCGAGCCCGCCGTCGCAAAGACACGCGCGCCAAACGCGTTCGCCAATTGGATCGCCGTCGTTCCGATACCGCTAGATCCACCATGGACAAGGAACCGCTCACCCGCTTTCAGACCTCCGCGCGTGAAGACATTCGACCAGACAGTGAAAAAGGTCTCTGGCAGGCAGGCGGCTTGCTTTAGGTCCATGCCATCGGGAACAGGCAGGCAATGCGCGGCGGGCGTGGCGACATATTCAGCATATCCGCCGCCCGGAAGCAGCGCGCAGACTTTGTCACCGATCGAGAGCCCCTCAACGCCCGCGCCAATCGCAACCACTTCGCCCGAGGCCTCAAGCCCCGGCAGATCGCTTGCACCGGGAGGCGGATCATAGGCCCCGGCGCGCTGCAGCGCGTCCGGTCGGTTCACGCCAGCATAGGCCACTTTCAAAACAACCTGCCCGGCCGCCGGCTCGGGAATCGGTCGTTCGGTCAGTTGCAGGACATCAGGGCCGCCGGGTTCGGTGATTTCGACGGCACGCATTGTCTGGGTCTCGGGCGAAGTCATGGGCAAATCTCCTTTGCCCAATGCCTAGCAGGCCAAAAAGCAAAGGCCCAGATGCTTACTTGCGCGGGTTCAACATCCCCGGCAAATCAGCCCGCATCTTCATCGGAGGTTTCACCTGAGCTGCAAACCAATTCGGAACGGCCAGCAATGGCTTGAGCAACTGGTTGCCGTTCACCTGCGCCTTGAGCTTTTCGAACTGCATCACGTTTTCGATGCGACGATCCAGAAACGCCCAACTGTTCTGGTGATCCGGCGAATCATCCCCCAGCCAGAACAGCAGTGTCGACGAATAGACCCCCGATAGGGTTGCGCGCTTGGTGTACCAGTTTACATCATCGGACGTATCGCCCAGCGCGTCCCAAATCAGATCGCAAGTCCCCCAGACGGCCTTGGCACCATCCGCGGCGTGGTTGGGCAGTGAAAACAGGGTCATGCCCCTGCGCACCAGTTCCTTGTCCTCAACAGCCTCAAGCCGGAACCGAACGGCGGCGGCGACCTTTTCACGAAACTTCAGCTCGCTCATGTCAGTGGACTTGATTCTGTCCAGCATGACCTGATCGCCTCGCGCGTGGTAGGCCAGCGCCAGATCGACCGCGCCGCGCGGGCAGATCGCACGGGCCAGACCGTCATCCAGATCGCAATCGACAACGGCCGCGCGAAAGCTGGCCTCGGACCAGCCATCGAACGGGACATGCATCAGGATCGCGTCCAGCAGCTGTTTCTTGGTGTCTTCATATGTGACGGTCATGGTGGGTCTCCGGTGCTTGGGCACAGTACTAGACAAGATAGAGCGGCTTTGCTATACGGCCAACTCCTGCAATTTCCTTGCAACTCTATCTAGAAAGGTGGTGACAACCACATGCAGGTTAGTGTTCGCGACAACAACGTCGATCAGGCGCTTCGTGCCCTGAAGAAAAAGCTGCAGCGCGAAGGCGTGTTCCGTGAAATGAAGCTGAAGCAACATTTCGAGAAACCGTCCGAGAAAAAAGCGCGCGAGAAGGCTGAAGCGATCCGTCGTGCCCGTAAACTGGCACGTAAGAAAGCACAGCGCGAAGGTTTGCTCTAAGCACCTGACGCTCGTCCAGTTTTGGATGACACTATTTGACGACCCCCGAGGCATCGCCCGGGGGTTTGTCGTTTCTAAGTGCGTTTTTGCCCGCGCCACTGCACAACCAGTGCGATAACTCGCCGAGCCTTAGTCTCGCCTCTTTCTCGGCGTTTTCCAGCGCAGCGAATCTGCGTCCGACTGCATCGTCTCGCCGAAAAGCGCCGATTTTCATCGCCTCTCTGTTCATGTCTTTGGTGGCCCCGATAACTGGGCTCGTCCACTCAGACAAAACATAAAACGGAGGCAAAAATGTCTACAGCAAGTGAAGTAGAACGAGAGATGCTGGCGCTCATCAACCAAGAGCGCACATCCCGCGGTCTGGACCCCCTGCAACTTGAAAGACAGCTTAACGAGTCATCAGAAGACCACAGCGCATGGATGCTGAATACGGACCGGTTCAGCCACACCGGATCGGGCGGATCCAGCGCAACCCAGCGCATGCAGTCGGCCGGTTTCGATCTGGAAGGCAACTGGCGCACGGGCGAGAATATCGCCTGGCAATCCGAGCGCGGCGCCCCAGGCATCAGCGATGATGTCGCGCAACTGCACCAGAACCTGATGAACAGCCCCGGCCACAGGGCCAACATTCTGAACCCCGATTTCAAATATATCGGGATCGGCGTTGAGACGGGCGACATGCAGGGCTTTGACGCAGTCATGGTGACGCAAAACTTTGCCACAACTGACGCAGAGGTCATGCTGGACATTGACGACACCGCCATGACGCCGCCCCCGGCTGAAGATCCAGTGCCCGAGGAACCGGAAACAGATGTGACGGAAACCGAAGACCCAACTCAGGAACAACCGGTAACCGATGTCACCGAGACGGAAGATCCGGAACCGGAACAGCCTGAGACTGATGTCACAGAGACAGAGGACCCGGAACCCGAGCAGCCCGAAACTGACGTCACCGAGACAGAAGACCCGGAGCCCGAGCAGCCCGAAACTGACGTCACCGAGACCGAAGACCCGGAACCTGAACTGCCCGAAACCGATGTCACCGAGACGGAAGATCCAGAACCGGAACAGCCCGAAACCGATTTCACCGAGACCGAGGACCCGGAACCTGAACAACCCGAGACCGACGTCACTGAGACTGATGATCCAGAGCCCGAGCAGCCCGAGACCAATGTCACCGAGATCGAGGACCCTGATAGCGGTTGTTTCGACGTAGCAGCTTTCCTCGCCGAAATTGAGGCGTTCATTCAACAGCTGCAGATGCAGTTGGATCAATTCGCCTGGAATGATGACGTCATGACTCCGGACGAACCCGAGGATGACTTGGATCTGGTGATGGTCGACGATATGGACCCATCCTCGGATGACACGTCGTGCCCGGAGATGGCATCGGACGACTCCGGAGACGTCTTCTTCGTCAACTTCTTCAATTTCGATTGCATGATGGACGTCGCCTGACGGCCCATCCTGATGCGAGGCAGTCCGCTGCCTCGCATCCTCACAACACGATCAGTAGATCTTGGGTACGTGCAGCTCGTCGGGCAGAACGCGGCGTTCGTAGTCCGGATTGTAGCGGCGATCGGGCAGATTGACCCTCTCATGCGGAACATCCGTATAGGGGATCATGGTCAGAAGATGCTCGATACAGTTCAGACGCTCGCGTTTCTTGTCATTACCTTCCACAATGTACCACGGCGCCTCGGGGATATTGGTGCGGAAGAACATGTCTTCCTTGGCCTTAGTGTAGGATTCCCAGCGGATGCGGGATTCCAGGTCCATGGGCGACAGCTTCCACTGTTTCATCGGATCATGGATGCGCATGAGGAATCGCAGTTGCTGTTCTTCATCCGTGATCGAGAACCAGTATTTCAGCAAGATGATCCCCGAGCGCACCAACATACGCTCAAATTCAGGAACGTCCTGAAAGAACTGTTCGACCTGATCCTCGGTCGCAAAGCCCATCACCCGCTCTACGCCTGCACGGTTGTACCAGGACCGATCGAACAGAACGATCTCACCGGCTGCAGGCAGGTGCGGCACGTAGCGCTGGAAATACCACTGACTTTGTTCCCGGCGGCTGGGGGCTGGCAAAGCGACCACACGCGCCACACGCGGATTGAGGCGCTGGGTGATCCGTTTGATCACACCACCCTTGCCCGCACTGTCACGGCCTTCAAACAGGATACAGACTTTGGCACCGGTGTGCTGAACCCAGTCCTGCACCTTGATCAACTCAGCCTGAAGGCGCAGCAGGTTTCGGAAATAAACCTTTCGGTCCAGCATATCCGGATGCTGTTCCCGATAGATCTTGCGAACTTCCATCGACAGCATCGGCTCGCTGAATTCGATCTCGAAGTCCTCATCCAGCGTATCTTCCAGCTCAGCCTCCAACCAGTCTTTGGGGGCGCCATCGTTTTCGTAGGCCAAGGTCAACTCCTTATTATTCTTCGGGTTCCCACCCTGGCAGGTTTGTGTAACCGCCTGATGTCATCAGATGAATTGATGACATCGCGCTGCCGGGATCACGGGGAGGCGCAGCGCGAGGGTCTCATCGTCTCAATTTTGGACGCCCCGCCCCGGGGATACAAGCCGTAGAATTGACGCAAGGCAGTCCTTTGCCTTTCTGCGCGCAGAAAATAGGCGCCGTTCAAACTGGCAGGGCGGTTGTTTTGAACACCGTGCGCAAAGCGAACGAACTTTGCATCTGCGCCACTTTGGGCAATCGCGACAGGTATTGACGGTGGATCCGGGCGAAATCCTCGGTATCTTCGGCCACCACTTTCAGGATGTAGTCAGCGGTTCCGGCCATCAGGTGACATTCTAGAACGTCCGGGATTCGCGAAACCGCCTTTTCGAACGCGTCCAGAACTTCTTCGGCCTGGCCCTGCAATGTGATCTCGACAAAGACGGTCGTCGGCACATTCATCTTGCGCGCATCCAGCAAAGCCACGTAATTGCGGATATAGCCGTCAGCCTCAAGCCTTTGTACCCGGCGATGGCAGGCCGAGGGGGACAGGTTCGCCTGCTCCGACAGCTCGGCATTTGACATTCGACCATTGCGCTGCAGTGCAGAAAGTATCTTCCGATCAGTCGTGTCTAGGCTCATTGCTGCAATTCCTTTGCGAGATTTTCGCAGTTTACGCGAAAATCTTCCGACAAAAAACACAAAGGCCCGTCTTGTTTCACAAAAATTGCGCCTTGAATTGCACATAATTTAGGCAGTTTATGAACGGAGACGGTGCAGATGAAAATCGGTTGCCCCAAGGAAATCAAACCCCAGGAATTTCGCGTCGGCATGACGCCCAACGCCGCGCAGGAAGCGGTTGCGCGTGGACACGACGTGCTGATCGAATCCGGTGCCGGGATTGGCGCAGGATTTGACGATGCCGCCTATGTCGCCGCTGGCGCGGGCATCGTGGACACCGCAGAAGAGGTTTTTGCCACAGCCGACATGATCGTGAAGGTCAAGGAACCTCAGGCCGGAGAGCGCAAGATGCTGCGCGAAGGCCAGTTGCTGTTCACCTACCTTCACCTCGCCCCGGACCCGGATCAGACCCACGACCTGCTGGCCTCGGGTTGTACCGCAATCGCCTATGAGACCGTCACGGACGCAAGCGGTGGTCTTCCTCTGCTGGCGCCCATGTCCGAGGTTGCCGGCCGTCTGGCGCCTCAGGTCGGGTCGTGGACCCTGCAGAAGGCCAATGGTGGCCGAGGCGTGCTGATGGGCGGCGTTCCCGGCGTAGGTCCGGCCAAAGTCGTCGTGATTGGTGGTGGGGTCGTTGGTACCCACGCGGCCAAGATCGCTGCAGGTATGGGCGCAGATGTGACAGTTCTTGATCGCTCGCTGCCTCGGCTGCGCTATCTGGATGACGTATTTGGCGGGCAATTCAAGAACCAATACTCGACGGCTGGCGCGACGGCTGAACTGATCCAGGACGCCGATATGGTGATCGGAGCCGTTCTGATCCCAGGCGCAGCTGCTCCGAAACTGATCAGCCGCGAGCAACTGTCGACGATGAAGCCCGGTGCGGTGCTGGTGGACGTGGCTATCGACCAGGGCGGCTGCTTTGAAACCTCACGCGCAACGACCCATGCCGATCCGATTTATGAAGTCGATGGTGTGATGCATTATTGCGTCGCCAACATGCCGGGCGCGGTGGCCCGAACCTCGACCATCGCTTTGGGTAACGCGACGATGCCGTTCATGCTGGCACTGGCGGACAAAGGTTGGAAACAGGCGTGTCAGGACGACCCCCACCTGCTGGCGGGTCTGAACGTTCACGCCGGGCAACTGACCTACTATGCGGTGGGCAAAGCCCTTGGCATCGACGTTGTCTCCCCGAATGTGGTGATCAAGTCCTAACAACTCCCGCCCCTGAAATCGCCTTTTTACCAAAAGGCGATTTACAGCGTTGGGCATAGCGCCGCGCCTATCGGCGCGGCGCGGTTGGTTTTGAATGACACCCCATCCGCAAAAACGAAAGCGCCGCACGAAAGTGCGGCGCTTGGCCCAACCGGAGGAGGGCATTTCCAATGCCCGCGCGACGGGCGGGAGCGTTCAGCCCTCTTTGTGGATCTCAACCGAATGTGGGTAGGGGATCGAGACGCCCTTCGCATCGAAGGCTTCTTTCACAGTTTTGGTCAGCTCGAATTTCACATCCCAATAGTCCGCCGCTGCGCACCACAGACGTGCTGTCAGATCGACCGAGCTATCGCCCAGATTGGTCACACGCACCCAGGGCTCCGGATCTTTGTGAATACGCGCATCCGCGTTCGCAACGTCCAGAATGATCTTCATCGCTTCATCCGCACTGTCGCCATAGTCGATCCCGAACACCAGATCCACACGGCGCGTGTCATGTGCCGAGTAGTTGGTGATGATCGACCCCCAGGATTGCCCGTTTGGCACGATGATCTGCACATTGTCCGGCGTCACCAATTCGGTCGTGAACAGGTTGAGGTCTTTCACTGTCCCGGCTGTCCCGCCGATGTCGACAAACTGGCCCAGTTTATACGGACGGAACACGACCAGCATCACACCAGCTGCCAGGTCGCTGAGTGTCCCTTGCAGCGCCAGACCAATCGCCAGAGACGCGGCACCCAGAATGGCCACGATGCTTGTTGCCTGGATCCCGAAAATCCCGAGAACAGCAACCAGAACCATCGCCAGGATCGCCCATTTGACAAGGCTGGCCATGAAGTTCCCTAGTGTCGGGTCGATCTGCGGCGTTGCGTTGATGCGTCGCCGCACCATGCCAGCGATTGCTCCAGCAACGATCCAGCCCAAAATCAGTACGATCAGCGCCTTGACCGCGCTCATGATCAGAGGCGCAAAAGCACCCACCTGTGTTGCAACTTCATCCACGCGCATTTCCTTTCTCAAACATCAATCCCGCGGCTTTCGCGCGGGACTCGCTGAATTGTGAGTGAAAAACGCAAATCGGTCTAGGTGCGAGTTTCGGCAGTTTTCCCCATTGTTCGCCAGCAAACAACGGGTGACCTACACTGCACAGCTTGGGGGGCTGACAAATACACGACTCCGTGCCTAACTCGAATGGAACCGCCCGAACAGGAGCTTTCGCATGCTGGACACCGCCTCTTTCCCGATCATGGCCAAATGGCCGCCGCAACACCCCGATCGCCTTCAGCTTTATTCCTTCCCGACACCCAACGGGGTCAAAGCCTCGATCATGCTGGAAGAAACCGGCCTGCCTTATGAGGCGCACAAGGTTACCCTGGCCGATGCCGATGTCAAAAGCCCCGAGTTTCTGTCGCTAAACCCCAACAACAAGATCCCCGCGATCATTGACCCCAATGGCCCGGATAGCACCCCCATTGGCGTGTTCGAGAGTGGCGCGATCCTGCTCTATCTGGCCGAGAAAACCGGGCAGTTCATTGGCCAATCCGCCACCGACAAGCATCGCATCACGCAATGGCTGATGTTCCAGATGGGTGGCCTTGGGCCGATGCTCGGACAATTGGGCTTTTTCTACAAATTCGCCGGCAGCGAGATCGAAGACCCCCGCCCGCGCGAGCGCTATATCAACGAAGCCAAGCGCCTGCTAAACGTCCTGAACCAGGAACTCGAGGGTCAGGACTGGATCGCCGGAGACTACTCGATCGCCGATATGGCTATCGCACCCTGGCTGCGCGGGCTGGATTTCTATGGCGCTAAAGAGGTCGTTGGGTGGGATGACCACGCCAATCTCACCGCCTATCTAGATCGGTTCCTTGACCGCCCCGCCGTGCAAAAAGGCTTGGTGACACCCGCCCGCGATTGACACCAAAAGGGCTTGCGACCATCCCGGCGCGCAAGCCCTTTTGGCAACCTAGCCCGGCAGTGCGCCGGTCAGAACATAGCGCAGGATCTCCACCACCTGGCGCGGTTCCTCCGCAACTGCCAGCGCGGCGGCATCGACCTCTTTCAACGCGTGCTGATGATCGGGGCCGTGCAGCACAATGATCGACTTGCCCAACGCAGCCGCGTAGCCTGCGTCAAAGGCAGCGTTCCACTGCTTGTATTTGTCACCGAACCGGACAACCACAACATCCGCATCCGAGATTCCCTTACGCGTCCGGATCGCGTTCACCATCGCTCCCTTGTGGTCGTGCCAATACTTGTTCGGCTCTGCGCCCAAGACGGCGACACCACAATCATCACTGGCCGCGTGATCGGTCACTGGGCTGCTGAACGTGACATCCAGCCCCTCAGCACCCGAAATGATCTGCTCGCGCCAATCGGTGTGAATCTCACCAGAAAGATAAACTTTCAACATCTTGCGTTTCCTCCCATGAAAAAGGGGCGCATTCGCCCCTTCATCTTTCTAAAAATCTTGTGACCGAGGGTGGATCACCCTTAGCCGCGCAGAACGCCGCCTGTGGCTTTTGACACCTTGGCAATGATCTTCTCAGCCACTGCCTCGATATCCTTTTCTTTCAGCGTCTCGTCTTTCGGCTGCAACCGCACGGTGATGGCCAGAGATTTCTTGCCCTCACCGAGGCTCCCGCCGATGAACTCATCAAAAACGCGAACGTCTTCGATCAGGGCCTTATCGGCCCCCGCCGCAGCGTTCACCAAAGTCAGAGCTTCGACAGTATCATCGACCACAAAGGCAAAGTCACGCTCGACGGCTTGCAGATCGCGCAGTTCCAGCGCGGCGCGGGTTGCGCCGGATTTGCGCGGCAGCGGCACCTCATCCGGCCAGATGGTGAAGGCCATCGCCGGACCTTTGATATCCATCGCCTGCAGGATGCGCGGGTGCAACTCGCCAAACACGCCCAGAACCTTTTTCGGGCCTAGGCAGATCTTGCCGTGACGACCCGGATGCCACCAGGCGTCTCCGTCGCGCAGGATCTGAACCTTCGCCGGAGCGCCGATTGCAGCCAGAATCGCCTCGGCATCCGCTTTGGCATCAAAAAGATCAACCGGCCGGGACGCGCCGTGGACGTCTTTGGGACCGTTGCGGCCAACTAGCAGGCCGGAGATCTGTGTCTTCTGATCACCCGGTTCGCCGTCATGGAAGACCGGGCCGACCTCGAACAAGGCCACGTCAGCATAGCCGCGCGCCTGATTGCGCGCCGCAGCTTGCAGCAGGCTGGGCAGCAGATCGGGGCGCATATGACTCATCTCGGACGAGATCGGGTTCTCCAGACGCGTCGCATCATCACCGCCGCCAAACAGCGCGGCCGAGGCCTGATCGATGAAGGTATATGAGACGCATTCGTTATACCCCAACGCGGCACAGGTACGTCGCGCCATCGACTGACGACGCTGTGTCGGGGTCATTACGGGATTCGGGATACCATCGGTCACGCGCGGCAAGGGCTTGCCCTGCAACTTGGTCAGAGACGCGATCCGCGCGACCTCTTCCACCAGATCGGCCTCGCCCATGACATCTGGACGCCAGCTGGGCACATGCGCCATCTCGCCTTCCAGACGGAAGCCCAGACGGGTCAGAGTTTGGCGCTGCTCGCTTTCGGCAATTTCCATCCCGACCAGAGACTGCACACGCGCCGCATCCAACTTGTAGGCCCGCGCATGGTTCGGAGCTTTGCCAGCCTCAACCACCTTGGAAACCTCACCGCCGCAGATACCCAGAATCATCTGCGTCGCCTGCTCCAACCCTTCCAGCGTGTATTCCGGGTCAATCCCGCGTTCGAACCGATAGCGCGCGTCCGAGTTGATCTTGAGTGCACGACCGGTCAGCGCGATCTGTACGTGATCCCAGAACGCGCTTTCGAGAAAGACATTCACCGTCTCGCCAGTACAGCCGGTTTCCTCACCGCCCATGATACCGGCAATGGACTCAGGTCCTTTGTCGTCCGAGATAACCATCATGCCGGGCTGCAGCGTGTATTCTTTTTCGTCCAGCGCCACCAGCTTCTCGCCGCCCTTGGCACGGTGAACGCGCAGGTTGCCCTGCACCTTGTCCGCGTCAAACACGTGAAGCGGGCGGTTCTGGTCATAGGTCATGTAGTTGGTGATATCGACCAAGGCCGAGATCGGACGCAGACCGATTGCCTTCAACTGATCCTGCAACCACTGCGGGCTGGGGCCGTTTTTAACGCCTCGGATCAGACGGCCGGTGAAATGAGGCGCGCCGTCCAGCGTATCCTCATCAATCGTCACCTTGATCGGGCTGTCGAAATCACCCGGCACCGGCGCATAGGCGCGCTCTTTCAGCGTGCCAACGCCGCGCGCAGCCAGGTCGCGCGCGATACCTGCTACGCCCAACGCATCCGGGCGGTTGGGGGTGATCGCAATCTCGATCATCGGGTCGATCTTGGAGGGGTCATTCTCGGCCAGCCAATCGACGAACGTGTCGCCGACCTCGCCTGACGGCAGTTCAATGATACCGTCATGCTCATCCGACAGCTCCAGCTCGCGCTCCGAGGCCATCATGCCAAAGCTCTCAACGCCTCGGATCTTGCCGACGCTGATGGTGATATCCAGACCGGGGATATACATGCCCGGCTTGCAGACAACGACCGTAATGCCTTCGCGCGCGTTTGGGGCGCCGCAGATGATCTGCAGATCGCCCTCATCCGTCGCCACCGTGCAGACGCGCAGTTTGTCGGCGTCGGGGTGCTTCTCGGCATGTTTCACATGGCCCAAGGTAAAGCCCGCCAGACGGTCCGCCGGGTTCACGACCTCTTCGACCTCAAGGCCAAGATCGGTCAGCGCCTCAGTGATCTCATCAACCGACGCATTGGTGTCGAGGTGGTCTTTCAGCCAGGACAGAGTGAATTTCATTGCTCGGGGCCTTTTTTGGCAGATATCCAGTCGGCACAGGCAATGACAAAGAATGCGCCAAGGTGCAAGCGCTGCGGGTCACGGATAGGTGGGGGTGCGGCCCAAAAGCTCGTCCAATTGCCGCCCGATCCAGCCATGGGGGATGAAATGCCCACCCGGATGGGTATCCAGCACCACCTGCCCCTGCGCGCAATCGGTCCATTCCACCCGGCTGAGGGTCAGGATCGGCACCACGCTCCAATCGCCGCGCGGGGTTGCGTCGTGGCAGTCGTATTTCGCGCGCCACAGAGCCACCGGATAGGTCGTGTCACCATTCGCGCCATAGGGAAAATCCATCACCGTATCGCTGAGGCCATGCACATGGCGCGCCTCAAGCGGGGCTTCGGGGCAGTCTTCAGTCTGGCGGATGCTGCCGGCAACGGCCAGCAAGGCGGCGACGTCATTGCCCGACTGGCACACATAGCGCCACGCCATCGCGCCGCCGAAGGAATATCCCGAGACATAGATACGCTCCTGATCAACCGGATAGCGCTTGGCGACATCCTCCAACACGCGGTCGGCAAAGGGCACATCACCCGTGCCCGAGGTCCAGAAATCCCAGCTTTTGCCCAGCCCGTTCGGGGCCACCAGCAAAACGCCACGCAGCTTGGTCGCCCCGGCAATGCGCTCATGGTTCACCACCACAGTCCCCTGCCGAGCCCAGCCATGGAAATGCAACAACACTGGCAGAGGCGTTTCGCCGTCCCACCCCTCAGGCTCCAGCACATGGTAAGAGCGGTCGCCGACCTCACAGGCCGTATCGCCATGGCAATCGGATTTCCAAGGCCCCATGGCGAGGGCCGGGGTTGCGGTCAACAGAAGAAATAGCAGTCGATAGATCATAGGCCGGAGCCTAGCCGCCTGATGCCAACTGTCACGTCACAACACTGTGGGAAGCTGTAACAAGCCGCGCTTTGGGCTTTAGTCTGCTTAATCGCTACCTGCACTTTTTTAATCTGCTTTAGTTCTTCGCGCTCTTGCCGAAACTGGATTCCATACCGGACGTAACCGACCAACAGACCAGGATAGACAAAAACAATAAGCGCAAAGCCTAGTAGCGCTAAGGTGATCTCAAACGCTGGCATGGTGGGGGCCAAAGACAACACGACAGGACCAATAAATAAAGCTAAGACCCACCGCACCGGAGCGCTCGTTATTCGCTCACTCCACCAATCGAAGTAGCGAGCCAGATAAACGCCCAGCGGATACACTTACCGCGACAAACCACCATGCAGGTTCGGCATATCCAGCGCCGCAAAGCCATAGTGCCGCAACCAGCGCAGGTCAGAATCAAAGAACGCCCGCAAATCCGGAATGCCATATTTCAGCATCGCCAGACGGTCGATCCCAATCCCGAACGCAAAGCCTTGGTAGATCTCTGGATCAATCCCACCAGCGGCGATCACCTTGGGGTGGACCATGCCGGAGCCGAGGATCTCCATCCAGTCGTCACCCTCGCCGATCTTCAGCTGGCCGTTATCCCAGGAACAGCGAATATCGACCTCGGCCGAAGGTTCGGTGAAGGGGAAGTGCGAGGCGCGGAAGCGCAGTTCGACATCATCGACCTCAAAGAAGGCCTTCACGAACTCTTCCAGAACCCATTTCAGGTTCGCCATCGAGATGTCTTTATCAATCGCCAGCCCCTCGACCTGATGGAACATCGGCGTATGGGTTTGGTCATAGTCGGCGCGGTATACACCGCCCGGACAGATCACGCGGATCGGCGCGCCCTGTTTCTCCATCGAGCGGATTTGCACCGGAGACGTATGCGTCCGCAGCACATGCGGCGGGCGGTCATCGCCATCGCCACGATGCATGTAGAACGTGTCCATTTCGGCCCGCGCGGGGTGGTGACCGGGGATGTTCAAAGCGTCAAAATTATACCAGTCGTCCTCGATCCGAGGACCTTCAGCCACGGCAAAGCCCAGCTCGGCAAAAATCGCGGTCAGTTCCTCGGTCGCCTGGCTGATCGGGTGGATCAAGCCCTCACGGCGCGCGCGGGTCGGCAGGGTGACGTCCAGCCATTCGGTGCGCAGACGCTCATCCAGCGCAGCATCGGCTAGAGCAGCCTTTTTAGCGACCAGCGCCGAGTTGATCTCATCCTTCAGGGCATTAAGCGCCGGGCCTGCGACCTGACGTTCCTCGGGGGTCATCTTGCCCAGCTCGCGCATCTTCAGCGCGACCTCGCCTTTTTTGCCCACGGCAGCGACGCGGATCGCCTCAAGCGCGTTCTCGTCGCCGGCCTCGGCGATTTGGCCCAGATATTTTGCCTTAAGATCGTCCATGACGCCCTCTGAATTTGGTCGCCAACCTGCTATCGGGCCAGCCCCGCGAATGCAAGCGGGACCGGGCGGATCAATAGCTGTATTCGGGGAAAATCCGGGTCAGGTCGCCGTTCCAGTCGCCATTGTAGTGTTCCAGCAACTCATCGGCAGGCACCTTGCCGGTGTCAATGCTTTCCTTCAACGCGTTCAGGAAATGCGTTTCATCCGGGACCAGACCGCCAGCACCGGGAAAAGCACGGGCTTTCAGACCAGCCTCAGAGATCGCCACGACCTCACGCGCCAGATCGTGCATGTTGATGTCTCCGACCTGGGCCTGCAGGCCTTTGACCGCCGCCTGAACACGCAGTTCCTCGCGGGTTTCAGCATCCCAGGTTTTGACCAGATCCCACGCCGCATCCAACGCGGTTTGGTCATAGGTCAGGCCGACCCAGAAAGCCGGCAGCGCGCACAGACGACGCCACGGGCCACCATCGGCACCGCGCATTTCCATGAATTTCTTGATCCGCGCTTCGGGGAAAGCCGTGGTCAGATGATCGGCCCAGTCGGACAGAGTCGGTGTCTCACCCGGCAGTGCGGGCAGCTCGCCCTTCAGGAAGTCGCGGAAGGACATGCCCAGCGCGTTGATATACTGGCCGTCGCGATAGACGAAATACATCGGCACATCGAGCGCGTACTGCACGTAGCGCTCGAACCCGAAGCCCTCTTCGAACACGAAAGGCAGCATGCCGGTGCGCGCATCGTCTAGATGCCGCCAGATGTGGCTGCGCCAGCTTTTCTGGCCGTTCACCTTGCCCTCAAAGAACGGGGAGTTCGCGAACAGTGCCGTTGCCACCGGTTGCAGCGCCAGTGCCACGCGCAGTTTCTGCACCATGTCGGCCTCGGACCCAAAGTCGATATTGACCTGAACGGTACAGGTCCGGCGCATCATGGCACGGCCCATGGTGCCGACTTCTTCCATGTAGTCGTTCATCAGCCGATAGCGCCCTTTGGGCATCAGCGGCATCTCTTCGTGGGTCCAGATCGGAGCCGCGCCCAGACCGATGAAGCCCACGCCGATCTCATCGGCGATATCCTTCACCTCGCGCAGGTGGGTGTTCACCTCATCGCAGGTCTCGTGGATCGTCTCGAGCGGAGCACCCGACAATTCCAGCGCGCCACCAGGTTCAAGGCTGACATTTGCGCCGTCTTTTTCAAGCCCGATCAGATGGCCCGCTTCGCGCACCTCGGCCCAGCCATGGCGGTCACGCAGCCCTTCAAGCACCGCAACGATGGACCGTTTGCCTTCGAAAGGCAGCGGTTTGAGGGTGTCTTTGCAATAGCCGAACTTCTCATGCTCGGTCCCGATACGCCAATCGGCCTTGGGCTTGCAGCCCGATTCCAGATATTCGGCCAATTGCTCGTGGCGCTCGATCGGACCGCCGCCGGACTGAGGGATGGACATGAACCGATCTCCGATCCTGATGTGTCTGTCTTATCGGTCAGTCCTGAGCGCAAACCGCGCCAGTGTCAATGCAGCCTAAGGTGGGCCGGGCGCGAGGAGGTTTTTTCCCAGATCACCACCGGATGGCGCGACCCGCCGTGGAGTTCGGCCAGCATCTGTTGCGTTTTCAACCCCGGCAGCGCCGAGAACACATCGAACAGCGCCTCGGCCCCTTCCGCATTCACAGGAATGTGAAGCGTGGGCTGACCCGGTTGGTCCAACACCCAATGCGCCGGGCTTGAGGTCGGATCAAGCGCGAGTCGCTCAATCTCGCGCGTTGCCACTATTCCGCCATCCAGCGGGCCGAGATAGGTGATCTGCCCCTCATCAACGCTGACGACGCCCTGCCCGCCTGCGCCGGTCCGAAACCGGGCACGCTGCACGCCGATCACGGCCAGAGCGACTGCGACGGCCACAAGCACCCAGCCCAGAACGCCGAGCAGACCGCCCGGCCCACTGACCCAGCTGAGACCCAGAACCAAAACACAACCGGCAGCGACAACCTCGCGCCAACGCCAGAGGGCCAATTTGGCTTCGGGTCGAATGAAACTCATATGGTGTTCCTGTTTCAGCGCTTGGACGAGATGGGCTATACTCAGCCCCCTCAAAATCGGGCCGAGCGGTACAGAGTTCAAGGGGGCGCTTCGTTTCCCGACCTAATCCCGGAAGGCGCGGTCTTTAACGCGGATTACCGGTTTGGTCAGATATTCCAGCACCGTCTTCGGCTCGGAGAGCATATCGACCTGCGCAACCATGCCGGGGATCACATCCAGTTTCTGCCCATCCGCATCGGTGAGCGATCCGTCCAACTGGATTTCGACCACATAGACCGAGGTTTCCCCATCCGGGGCCAGAATCGTATCCGCGCCGATCCGCGTCACCCGCCCGTCCAGCGCGCCATAGCGCGAGGCGTCGTAGGCAGTGATACGGACCTTCACATCCTGATCAGGCCGGATAAAGGCGATGTCATCGGGGGCAACATAGGCCTCGACCGTAACAGTGTCGCCAAAGGGCACGATCTCAGCCACGGTCTGGCCTTGCTGCGCCACTCCGCCCAAGGTCGAGATCAGCACCTGATTGACCACCCCGCGCGCCGGAGCACGGATTTCCGCCCGCGCCAATCGGGCCTGAAGCGCAGGAATGCGGGTTTCCAGCGCGGCCAACCCGGCCTGTGTTTCGGTCAATTCCCTGTTCGCGATGGACCGAAACTCCCGCTTGCGGGCAACGATTTGGCTGTCGATCTCGGTCAGCGCCGCCTGCGCCATCAGGATACGGTTGCCGGCATCACTCAACTGCCCGTTCTGGCGGCTGAGTTCCCGGCGCAAATCGATCATTGCGATCGGGCTTTCAATCCGACGCTCGACCAGAGGCTGAATCACGCTGATCTCTTCCTCCAGTAGGCCGATGGTCTCATTGTTCACATCCTTGCTGATCCGGGCGGCCTCGATCTCGGCCAGCTTGATCTCGCGCCGAGCGTCCAGAACCTCAAGATCGGCGGTCAGATGCGCTGCCATGGCCAGGAACAGATCCCGTTCCGCGTCGAGCAGTTTCCCCTCGACGCCCTCACGATCAGGCATGTCGAATGGCTCTCCGGCAATTTGCGCCTCAAGCCGGGCGCGGCGCAGGCGCAGGGCGGTGGCCTCAGATACGGCGGTGTCCAGCTCGGCCCGCAACAGCGCGGGGTCGAAGCGCATAAGGACGTCCCCAGCCTCAACCGTGTCGCCGACGCGGATGTTGATCTCGGTGATAGTGCCGGTTTCTGCCGCCTGAACCACCTGCACAAGCTGCGAGGGCACCACGCGCGCCTCGGCCCGCGTTACATCGTCAATCTCGGTGAAATAGGCCCAGGTCAGCACAACGGCCAGCAAAGTCACGACCGACAGCAGGATCAGGCCACCGGCGGCACCACGCCTGCCGCGCAGCTCGCGCGCTGTTGCGGTGAAATCTGCCCCGGCCATCCTTACGCCTCCTTCACGGCGCGCGCGGCCGGGCGGTTGCGGACCAGCATATCGTCCTTGCTGCCGTCATAGGTGACTTTGCCACCGTTCAGAACAATCACCCGGTCCACCAGTTGCAACAGGCTGGTTCTGTGCGTCACCAGCACCAGGGTCCGATCCTCGGACAGCCAGCCTTTCAGGTTCTCGATCACCTGCGATTCCGTCTGCACATCCATGCCCGAGGTCGGCTCGTCCATCACAAGCGTCGGCGGGTCACCAATCAGCGCCCGCGCGATGGCCACCGCCTGACGCTGCCCGCCGGACACGCCAGCGCCGCCCTCATGCACCTGCATGTCGTAGCCATGCGGATGCGCCGCCGCGATGCGGTCGGCCAGAGAGATAGCGGCCTTGCTGTGAACCTCATCATCCGTCACGCCAAAGCGCCCGGCGATGATGTTCTCGCGCAGCGTACCCGAGAACAGCCAGCAATCCTGCAACACCGCCCCGATATTGCGCGTCTTGTCTGCCGGATCCACGGCGCGGGCATCCAGGCCGTCCAGCAGCACCGCGCCGTCATCGGGTTCGTAGAGGCCCAGAATGAGGCGCGCCAGAGTGCTTTTGCCCGATCCGACAGGGCCGAGAATGGCCACCTTCTCACCGGGTTTGATCGACAGGTCGATATCCTTGAGGATCGAGCCCAAGGCCTCATCATAAGCAAAGCTGACGCCTTTGAATTCGATCTGCCCCGCAATCGTGCGGCGCGACAAGTAGCGGCGGCCAGCCTCACGCTCGACCTCCTGCTGCATCAGCGCGTCGATCTGGCCATAGGCGACCCGCGCCTGATTCAGCCGCGTTAGCACCTGTGCCAATTGCGACAGGGGGGCCAATGTCTTGCCCGTCAGGATCACACAGGCGATCAGCGCGCCCATCGAGATCACCCCGTCCCGTATCAGGAAAACGCCATAGAACACGATGGCGACCTGCGCGATCTGCTGCACCAGAAGCGTCAGGTTCACCGTGCCCTGAGACACCAACCGCGTCTTGCCGGAACTGTCCGCCTGCGCCCGCACGGTATCATCCCAGCGCGCGCGCATGACCGGTTCCGCGCCGGTGGTCTTGAGCGTCTCCATCCCCGTCAGGGTTTCCATCAGAACCGATTGTTTGGTCTGGCCATCAACACTGGATTCGCGCGCATAGCGGCTGAGGAATGGCTGCGCCAGCAAGCCGGACAGCAGCGTGATCGGCACCGCAATCGCCGGGACCAGCGCCAGCGGCCCGCCGATGGCCCAGATCACCCCGATGAACACCAGCAGGAACGGCAGATCGACCAGCGCCACCAGCGAGGCGGAAGTGAAGAAATCCCGCACCACCTCAAAATCCCGCAGGATTGAGGCCATGCGCCCGTTCTGCCCGCCACGCGCTTTCATCTTCAGCGCCATGAGTTGATTGAACAGACGCTCGGCAATCTTCATATCCGCGCGTTTTCCGGCCGTATCGATAAAGCGCGACCGCAGGTTCTTGATCAGAAAGTCGAACAGCAGCGCGAACCCGACCCCGGCGACCAGCGCCAACAGGCTGTCCACCGCCTCATTCGGCAGGATGCGGTCATAGACCACCATGGTGAACAGTGACGTCGCCAGCCCCAATATGCTGGTCACCATCGCCGCGAGGATGATCTGAACATACACGCCACGCAGATCGCTGAACGCCGACCAGAACCAATGGCCTTGCGGTGTGGTGCGATCCTCGTCCGAGCGGCGGGCGCGTGAGGCGCGCAGGATCCAGCGCGCTTTGGCAATGCGTTGGTCCTTGCGTCGCCAGATCTGAGGCTCAGCGGATCCGCTGCTGGCATCTATGACAAGAAAGCGGTCCTTGTCTTCGCGGTCGAGCACCACAAACGGCACCCCATCCGCATCGAAAGCCAGGACCGGGAACAGGATCGGGTCGAGCTTGAGCAAGCGTGCCTTACCAAAATCAGCCTTGTAGCCCGCCGCTTCAAGCGCGCTAACCGCGTCTTTGACCTCGTAAGCCTCACTGCTGCCTTTGAAGACGCGAAACAGATCCGCTTCGGACAGCCCGTGGCCCAACCGCTCTGTCAAAAGCTGAAGATGGGTGATCAGCGGGTCTGTGGCGGTTGGGGTCATGGGAATATCACAAGGTTGGATCAGTCGGTTGTGCGACGCCCAGCGCATCCAGAATATCGCCTGTCACCGCAAGCACCGCATATTCAGCCCGGCGCGCCTGTGCCTCAAGCTGGATGACCCGGACCTGAGCCAGGTTCAGCTCGCGCAGAGCATCCAGAATCTGCACGATGGTCGACCGTCCGATGTTGAACTGCCCCCGCGCTGCATCAAGTGCCTGTTCGTTGATCTCGACCGCACGGCGGGCCGTCGCAAGTCGTCGCTGGATCGAGTTCGTCTCTTCTAGAGCCTGAGACAGATTGCGCTGCAATTCGCGGCGCAGCTCTTCTGCATCGGCCTCACTTTGCTGCAGATTGGCCCTTGCCGTTTCCACATTGGCGCGGGCCGAGCCACCCTGATAGATCGGGACATTCACGCCCAGACGGGCCTGCGCCCCATTGTCGATACTGCCTTCGTTAAAGTCGGTCTCGAGGATCGCGGACAGGGTCGGGCGCGTCGCGCGCTCGGCCACGACAACCTCTTGCTGGCGCACCTCACTGACGGCGACCTGTGTGCGTAGACGCGGGCTGCGTTCGACCATAGCCTGCGAGGTTGTGCCCGCCAGAACCGGTGCCGGAGGGATGGTTGGAATGGCACTCGGGCGGCTGCCGAACACTTCGATCCAGGTGGCTGTCGCCAGTTCCACATCGGTCTGCGCCTGCGCCAACTCGGTCTCGGCATTGGATTGCCGCCCCTGACCGGCGAGCAAATCCGCCACCGATCCGGCACCGGCATCGAACCGGGATTGCAGATCGCTGACCAGAGCCTCGGTGCGTTCAAGGTTCTGCCGGGCCTGATCCTCAAGACGACGGTTGCGGTCAAGGTCGATGATGGCCTCTATTGCCTCAAAGCTTTGGGCGCTCAGTTCGGACAGCTCGCTTAGCCAGGTCTGACGCGCCTCGATCTGGCGCAGCCCGACACGGCCTGAAACCTTGCCGCCGTCATAGATGATCTGGCTCAGTCGCAGGATCGGAACCGTATCCCCATCGGACGTCAGAGAGGTCTCGGCGTTCAGCTGGGGTCGGAACGCGCCCCTTTCGGCCTCGATCCGAGATTGCGAGGCCAGAACATTGGCGGTTCCCGCCGCAGTCGTCGGCGACGTCGCGACGGATCTGCGCACCAGTTCGGCAAATTCCGTGCGCGCAACGTTACCATTCAAATTGCTTTGCGCCGCCGCAGGCTTCGCGGCGGGTTCGGCTGCAGGGTCAAATGACTGCGTGCCCTGCAAATCCTCACTGCACCCCGCCAAAACAAGTGTGGTCATCACAACCGACAACCAAGTCTTCATGGTGCCAACGCTCCTGGTTTTAGTTCAGCACCCTCCAGAAGATCATCGGTCAATGCATCCAGAAAGGCGCGGTCTTCCTCTCGCGTTACAGGAGTATTTTGCGGTTGGGAAGCAACCTTGGGCCTTGCCTTTCTTTTTAAATGAGTGCGTGACAATAACTGCGCATATGCCGCCCCCAGCGCACCGGGTTTCGCAAGCTCAGACATTGTGTCTGCCGGCAGAGCGCGCAGCGCGTCCTCATCCGTTTGAAACAGCAGGACGGTGTCGCTGGCTTGCCGAGGGGTAGGTTGCAGAACGCCCGCCTCGTGCAATGCTTCACCGATTTTATGCAGTGTGTCCAGGCCGTTTACGAAACGAGAGAACGCCTTGGCAACCGGTTCTAACCTCGGGTGTAATTGCGCGCCGTCATAAATCGGGTGCCCGGATTCGCCGATACAGTTAGGGTCCTGCCAGATGCCAAGCACAAAACTGTCAGCGTCCGGCAGAAGGGTGAACGGATACATGCGAAAGAGGAACGGCACATGGTTAAATTTCAGCCCTGCGTCCGAGTTCAACGGCGCAAGCGCGCACCACTTGCCGCGGGCCTGCGCAAAGAACCATGGCATCTCCAGTGTCACAGAAGATAGTTCCGACACCCCGACTAGAACCGAGGGCATGTGGCCGGCAAAACCGAAATCAGAAGGACTGCGCCAGTGCAAACCGGCGCAGTCCTTGTGAGTCAGAGGTCGCGGCATGATCGCGACGGGTGAAGTCATAGGCACCCTCCTGGGCGTTAAACCAACTCGGACGCGGGCGGCAGGTCGATCTCGGAATAGACCAGGAAGCCGTCGAGGTTGTATCCACCCAGATTGCTGCCCGAAAGTCCGCTGACATCCGCGTTGGTGAAGCTCGCGATTGTGTCGCCAAGAGTATAGTTCGCCCCCGGTGCGCCACCTTCGATCAGATCCTGCAACACCGCGTTGCCGCTTTGATCGAAGAACAGAGCGTATTCGCCCGGTCCAATCGGATCAAATGTTGCCGCAATCGAGTCCAGATCCCCCTGATTGGTCGCATCGTCGACCTCCCAAGCGATCGAGAACACCGCCAGATCTTCTTCAACCACAATGCGGTCACCGGAATCTTCGCTATCGGTGAAGCGGAAGCCGTTGATCACATTGGTACCCGAGTCGGCTGGGTCGATATAGATGAACGCACGGTCCTCTGCTGGGGTGCTTCCCGCGATATCAACCGTGTCATCGCCACCCCCGAGGATGATGGCTGCGTTGCCGCCACCATTGAAGGTCACGGCATCATCGCCGCCGCCCGCCTCAATCCAATGATCGACGCCTTCGATACGGATATCCTGCGCCGCATCGTCTGCGACAACGATTAGATCACGATCTCCGATGCCGAGCGAGTAGTCGATCGCCCCTTCATTCGTGGCGCTGTCGAGCATTGCAGCAAAGTCGGCAAACGGAATTCCAAGATCCGTCAGTGACCAAACCGGGCTGCCATCCAAGGTCAGGGTAGCTGCGTCGACCGTGCCGGACAGAACCTCGTTGCCGGGCGTACCTGACAAGGACAACCCGCTGCCAGTGACCGACAAGGCGTAGTTTTCCGCCGCACCGACTTCGAAGAATGTAAACTCGGTCGTCGATTGCGTCTGCAGGAATTCGGTGATGTCCGACGCGATCAGGGCAAGGTTCCCCGCGCCGGTGATCGTCAGCGTGGCCGGATTGTTCATCCGCCCGGGTGTTAGCGACAAAAGCTCCTCCGCGATCGAGTTTTCAAGGTCCTGTGCGCGCCATCCGACCAGTGTTACAGAGTCGTCAGGGCTGAGGTTGAAGCGCAGGGACGGCTGACCGTCGAAGATGACATCCTCATAGTCCGGTAGCCCGAATTCAAAGGCACCATTCCGAGCTTGCAGTTGATCGACGTCGATGTCGAAATTGTAAACGACATCATGACCCTCACCCACAATGAAGATGTCCTCGGACGCACCGCCCGTATAGGTGTCTACACCGCCGCGCCCTTCGAGGACCGAGCCGGTATCCGCCGCCGTCAGTGTGTCGTCGCCGGTACGTGAGCCGCGAACTTCTTCCACATTCGACAGGGTGTGAGTAAATGCCTGACCGTCCCATGTACCGGTCGCGATCCCTGTTGCCAGGTTCACGGTCACGCCAGTCGTTACGTCGCCACGATCATATCGCACGACGTCATATCCGCCTGCCGCATCCAGAACATCGGTACCAGCGCCCAAAATGAAACGTTCGTCTCTGTCAGAACCTGTCACGTTGTCATTATCGTCAAATGTCCGCAGTTCAATCCGGCCACCCGAACCTGTCACGTTCAGGTCAATGGACCCACCAGCAAAGGTGATGTCGCCCGTATCGAGGTTTGCTGTCGTCGCGCCACCGCCAGTATCAATACGGATGATGCCCGAGTTCAGATTGGCGTTAATGGTGTCATTGCCGCCCGCATAAAATGCTCCGAACCACGAGAAACCGCTGCCCTGAGTGATGTTGATCGTGTCATCCCCAGAGGTGCTGGAGATCCCCAGGCCAAAGGCTTCGCCGGCTGCAAGCGGATCGGTAATGGTATCCACGCCATCGCCGCCCTTGTTGACCACACCATTGTTGTTGGCAAAATCAACGAAGGCCTCGATCGGTCCGGTCAGTCCGTCATAGCGCAGCTCGACAAAGCTCTCACTGTCCACGTCTGACAGAAAAAACTCATCATCACCGAGAGTGCCGTTGATGACATCATCTCCATCACCGCTGGACAGCGGGTTGATAAAGTCATTGCCATCGGTTCCATCGATAACATCCGGACCGTCCGTTCCGATGATCGGATTGACCGCAAAGCGATCCGCATATTCCTGCTGGAAGTTCGCAACCGTCCAGTCTTCGAACAGGATCGTCGCGCCATCCGGCAGGGTAATCCGGACATCATCGCCGATCTGTTCGGCGTTTTGCACAGCTAGGGCGATTTCTTCATCCGTGGCGCTGTTGTCCAGTTCGATGTCGTCGATCCCGGCTTCAAAGTCGCGAATGATGTCATTTCCACGTCCAACGATGAACAGGTCTTCGCCAGCGTTACCCTGCAACGTATCATCACCCTCGCCGCCGATGAGGATATCCTCACCCGCACCGCCAGTGATGGTGTCATTGCCACCACGACCATCCAGGAACGCGTCCGTATCCGCCGCTGTCAGGGTGTCATCTCCTGTCCGAGAACCGCGCACCGCTTCGACATTGGACAAGCTATGTTCAAAGGCCTGACCATCCCACAAGCCGGTCGCGACCCCGGTGGCAAGGTTCACGGTCACACCCGTCGTCACATCACCACGGTCATAGCGCACGGTGTCAAAACCTGCGCCACCATCCAGCGTGTCGGTCCCCGCACCCAAAATGAAACGCTCATCCGCATCCGAACCGGTGATAGAATCGTCTTCGTCAAATGTCCGAAGCTCTATCCGACCGCCAGAGCCTGTCGCATTCAATTGGATGCTTCCGCTGGCAAAGCTGATCAGGCCACTCGAAAGATCAGCCGTGGTTGCCTCGCCGCTTGTATCAACACGGACGATACCTTCGTTCAGGCTAGCATTGATCACGTCATTGCCACCGGCATAGACAATCCCGGCCCACGAAAAGCCAGGACCCTGCGTGATATTGTAGGTGTCATTGCCAGCGGTTCCGACAAGCCCGATACCAAGAGATTCCCCAGTTGTGTTGGGGTTGGTCAGCGAGTCGAACCCGTCCGCGCCCTTGTCGACAAAGCCTGTATTGTTGGCATAGTCAATCGAGGCCGTGATAGGACCGTCCAGCACTGAATAATTCAGCTCGACAAAGCTTTCACCACCCGAGTTCGAGAAGTCGATCTCATCATCTCCAGTCGAGGCGTTGATGAGGTCAAACCCATCATCATTGCCCTGCGGGTCGATGAAGTCGTCACCAGCGGTGCCGTCCAGAACATCATCACCAAACGTGCCGATAATGTCGGAACCCCCACCTGCATTTTCGGCCTGTAGCTCGGCAACCGTCCAGCCCTCCAGCCGGAGCGTTGCACCGGTCGAGACGAAAGTGACCACCACCGCGTCGCCATCCTGCACCGCCGCCGCAACAGCTGCGTCGATTTCGGCCTCAGTATAGGCAGGGTCCAGTTCGATCGTGTCGATGGCGTCGCCCTGATAGTCCTGAATGGTGTCGTTGCCACGTCCGACAAAGAACGTATCCGCACCATCACCACCGATCAGCAGGTCGTCACCGTCCCCGCCGATCAGCGTATCATCCCCGCCACGACCTTCCAGACGCGAGCCGGTGTCGGCCGCCGTCAACATGTCGTCGCCCGTGCGTGAGCCGCGCACGCGTTCAACATTGGACAGGTTATGGGTAAAGGCCTGACCGTCCCAAATGCCAGTTGCGACCCCGGTTTGCAGGTTCACAGTCACGCCATCGGTCACGACGCCGCGGTCATAGCGCACGGTATCGAAACCGCCGCCCGCATCCAGCGTGTCGGTGCCTGCGCCCAGAATGAACCGCTCATCCGCGTCAGAGCCGGTCACATTGTCATCACCGTCGCCGGTTTCCAGCTCAATCTGGCCACCGGAACCGGATACGTTCAGATCGATTGAGCCGCTGGCGAAGGTGATATCGCCCGTGGTCAGATCCGCCGTGACATCTTCATCCACGGCGCCGGGGGTCACTGCATTCACACGCACGATGCCGGTGTTCAGCGTCACGTTGACCGTGTCATCGCCGCCTTCGTAGAAGATGCCCGCCCATGTCTCGACACCGTCCTGAACGAGGGTAAACGTGTCGTCGCTCTGCGTGCCAACAAGGCCGATCCCGAACGCCTCACCCGTGGTTTCCGGGCTGATCAGCGTGTCGGTACCATCGGCCCCTTTATCCACCGATCCCGTGTTGTTGGCATAGTCCATTGTCACGTTGATCGGGCCATCCAGCGCGGCATAGTTCAGCTCAACAAAGCTGGTGCCACCGGATGTGCTCAGGTCGATCTCGTCATCCCCCTGAGAGCCGTTGATGATATCGAGGCCACCGGCCTCACCATCATTGCCTTCGGGGTTGATCATGTCGTCGCCGGGCGTGCCCGACAGCTCATCATCGCCGCTGGTGCCGGTGATCGTCTGACCAACCGCGCCCACCAGAACCGAGCGATCTGTTGCCGCGCTGGTATTGCCCAGCGCATCTACGGCGACCGCAGTGACCTGGAAATTTGAGGTTGGAACATCCGCAGCAGCGAAAGTGACCGAGAAGTCACCATTCACGTCAGCCGTCGCCTGCTCGGTTTCCGCGCCGATGGTGACGGTGACGGTGCTGAACGCCTCGGCCGTGCCCGAGATGGCCAGATCGTCGGCTTGCTCGGACGGGTCGATGAAATTGTCGCCAGAGACCGCGTCCAGAAGCGGCGCGTCAGGTGCGGTTACGTCAACCGAGAAACCGCCGCCATCAACCGACCCGCTGGATAGAGAGGTCGGCGGCAGAGTCGCCACGGCAGACACCGAATAGTCACCACTGGCGTCCGGCAGGTCTGCCTCAGCGAAGGTGACGCTCCAGCTGCCATCGGGGGCAACGGCGGCCTGCTGATCCTGACCATCAATCGTTACGGTGACGGTGCTGCCCAAACGGCCCATGCCGGATACCACCAGACCGGCGGCCAGTTCGGTCGGGCCAAACGTGCCCGAGACCGGAGTGATTGTGGGCGTCAGGGTCGAAATCGGCTCAACCGTCACGGCCTGAGTTGCCTCGGCACCGGTATTGCCTGCCGCGTCCGTGGCCGTGGCGCTAACCGAGAAATCCGCGGCCGGAACATCTGCCGCAGCAAAGGTTACTGAGAAAAGGCCGCCATCGTCGGCGACGGTGGTTTCCACGACCCCATTGATCTCCACCTCGACGGAGGCAAAGGCCTCGGCGGTTCCGGTGATGGTCAGGTCTGCGCCCTGCTCTTCCAGGTCCAAAGCGTTGTCGCCCGCGACGTTGTCAATCACCGGTGCAGCGGGCGCGGTCACATCGACCGAGAATCCACCGCCATCAACCGAACCGCTGGTGAACGCGGTTGGAGGCAAGGTTGCCACGGCAGACACCGCGTAGTCGCCGGTCGTCGCAGGCAGGTCTGCCTCAGCGAAGGTCACGCTCCAGTTGCCGTCGCCGTCCACGACGGCCTCCTGATCCTCAGCATTAATCGTCACGGTGACCGTGCTGCCGGCGCGGCCTGTCCCGGTGACCGTCAGGCCGGCTGCCAGATCATCCGCACCCAGGACACCCGAGACTGGATCAACGGTCGGGGTCAAGGCTGAGACCGGCTCGACCGAGATCGCCTGCGTTGCCGAAGCGCTGGTATTGCCCAGATCATCCGACGCCACAGCGCTGATGGAGAAGTCCGAGGTCGGAACGTCAGCGGCATCGAATGTGACGCTGAACACGCCCCCCACACCGGCCACGTCTGTCAGGGTGACGCTGCCGATTGTGACCTCAACCGTCGCACCTTCATCCGTGGTACCGGTTACGGTCAGGTCCAAGCCACTTTCTTCCAACTCGATGGCATTGTTGCCTGCGACCACATCGAGAACAGGCGCGGCGGCGGCGTCCAGATCGACCGAGAACCCACCGCCCGAGACCGAACCGCTGGAGAAAGAAGTACCCGCCAAGGCCGCCGTAGCAGAGACCGTGTAGTCCCCCGTCGCGTCCGGCAAATCGGCCTCAGCAAAGGTGGCTGTCCAGTTGCCGTCGCCATCAACGGTTGCGTCCTGCGTGACGCCGTCGATATCGACGGTCACGGTGCTACCCACGCGGCCCGTGCCGGACACCACCAGCCCTGCGGCCAGTTCGGTCGGACCAAACGTGCCCGAGACCGGCGTGATTGTCGGGGTCAGGGCCGAGACCGGCTCGACCGTTACGGGTTGCGTCGCCGCGCTGCTTTCATTGCCCAGCGGGTCCGTCGCCGTGGCGCTTACCGAGAAATCCGTACCAGGAACATCGGCCGCGCCGAAGGTGACCGAGAACGCGCCACCCGCATCCGCAATCGCTGTTTCAACCGCGCCGTTTAGGGTAACCTCAACCGTTGCGCCGGCCTCGGCGGTACCGGTGATAGTCAGGTCCGCGCCCTGCTCCTCAAGCTCCAGCGCGTTGTTGCCCGCGATGGTGTCGAGCGACGGCGCATCGGGGGCTGTCAGATCGACCGAGAACCCTCCGCCGTCAACCGGCCCGCTGGTGAACGAGGTCGGCGGCAAGGTTGCCACGGCAGAAACCGTATAGTCGCCACTTGCACCTGGCAGATCTGTCTCGGCAAATGTAACACTCCACGTACCGTCACCGCCAACGGTTGCGCTCTGATCCTCGCCGTCGATGGACACGGTGATCGTGCTGCCTGCGCGGCCTGTGCCGGTGACCGTCAGGCCCGATGCCAGTTCCGCAGACCCCAGCGTACCAGAGACTGGATCAATAGTCGGGTCCAGATTCACCTCAGGCTCAACCATGATGTCACGATCAGAAGCGTCACTAGTGTTACCTAGGCTATCAGCAGCCTCGGCTGTGATGGTAAAGTCGCTATTCGGGATGTCGCTTGCATCGAACGTGACGCTGAACGAACCATCGGCGGCGGCGTTATCCGTCAGAGTGACCCCGCCGATCGTCACGGCCACAGTGGCGCCCACCTCGGCCGTGCCTGAAACCGTCAGATCCGACTCGCGTTCCTCCAATGCCAGAGCGTCATCGCTGGACAACGTGCCCAGGACAGGTGCATCCGGTGGTGTCAGATCAACATCAAAGCTGCCACCCGAGACGGCCGGAACGGTGAACACAGATGCCCCAGAGGGCGCAGCCGCAACCTCAACCGTGTAAGCCCCACTTGCAGCGGGGAAATCAGCGGCGTCGAACGTGAACAACCAATTGCCAGCGCCATCAACCGTCGTGGTCCGGCTGGCGTCAGGTGTCGCATCATCGCCATCGCTGAAGGTCACACGAACGATGCTGCCAGGGCGGCCAGTGCCGGACATGACCGGAGCGCTATCCAAGTTTGACGGGCCGTAGGTACTCAAGAAGTCCTCAGACAGGACAACCGGTTCCAGCGGAACGATATTGTCCGCCTCATCGGCAAGATCTGCAGGATCAGTCGTGGCGATATCACCCGACTCAACCAAATCGACCAATGTACCCTGTGCAACTTCCTGGTTGGCGACGATCTCGTTTTGCAGGGCATCAAGATCACCGGGATCCGCATTCTCTACGGCTTCATCAATATTCTCGTTCAGGGCCTGAACACCATTTGCGATCGCGCTGGCCTCGCCCGCTTCAACCTCAGCCTCTTCCAACGCTTCTGCAATCGCATCGGCGTCACTCAGAACCGAAGACGGATCGGGATCACCGGGGCCAGCCGCCGCGTCCAGCAATTGTTGAGCGAGCGATGCGGCCACGGCCTCGGAGGCGTCTGAACTGCCCTGAGCATCGGATTGCGTTGCCGCCGCTGCCGAGATGATTGCGGCAACCTGAGCGGCAGCCGCAAAAGCTGCAGCATCAGAGGGGTCGCTGGCGTTTTCGATCTCTTCGACCGGGTCAAGCTCCAACAGGTTGGTGTCGCTGCCCAGACCCAGCGCGGCGGCCAGTTGCTCATTCGCTTCGGCTGCGGTCAGCGGCGTGTCGCTGTCAGCGCTCGCTTCGACAAGGCTCTGGACAAGTGTGGTCAGCGGGGTGATGACGGTTGAACCCGCCGGGGCAGTCAGAGTGCCCGTGAACGCTTGGCCCGTCGAGGAATCCGTACCACCAATCGACACGATCTTGGCCGTCGGGTTTGAGGGATCCAAGGTGATCGAATAGTTGCCCTGCGCATCGGTGGTTGTATTTGGCTCACCTGCGTCAAAAATCGCGTTGCCGTTCAAATCCTGAAAGACGGTGGCGTTGACCAGATAGCCATCAACAACCGTACCCGTGGTAGGGGCGGTTGTCGATCCCGAGCCACCTCCATCGCTGCTGCCACCGCCGCCTCCGCCACCACCGGCGGCTCCGGCCAAGGCAAGCCCTCCGCCGACTGCGGCCAGCGTTCCCCCGGACACACCTCCGCCCGCTGCTGCGGCTTCTGTCATCTGCAGCGCGACCGCCTCAGAGACCAGAACCTCGCTGCCAGAAACGGTGAAGCTACCCGCAGGCAGGCGCATAACGGCCCCGTTTTCCAGCGTGACCTCGGCGGTTCCGTCGGGCAGAACTTCAATGGACTTCACACCGTCCAATGTACGCAGAGACACGTCCGATGTTTGCGCCTGGGCTGTCTCTGCACTCAGCAACACAAGGATCAGCGCGGTACCACCCGCAGCCAGCTTCGCGGCTGATTTTGCCGCCAGTTGCTTGAGAAAGTCGCCCCGCCCCTTGGTATCAGTCGGAACCCGCACAGGTTGCACCAACGACGCAGGCAGCACTTTGATGGACTGATCGAATTCGGCTGAGACACCGCGCAGCTCAACGGTAGATAGGGAGAACGAAGGCGTGCGGGCCAGACGGCCTGTCAATTGCGACTGCATATTCATGTGAGAGGTGGCTCCATCGAAAATACTGGTAAAGCGGGGCCAAAAACGGACCCCGACTATTCGTCGGCGAAAATTTGCTACCTCACTCTAGGAAACAGGCGGCGTTCGCCCAAGGTAGAGATATTTATACCTTCA
Source organism: Ruegeria sp. CL3 (assembly GCF_056536505.1). Taxonomy (NCBI): domain Bacteria; kingdom Pseudomonadati; phylum Pseudomonadota; class Alphaproteobacteria; order Rhodobacterales; family Roseobacteraceae; genus Ruegeria; species Ruegeria sp. CL3. The sequence goes on from NZ_JBQFPT010000006.1 coordinate 257,939, forward strand.
CAGGTTAATTAGGTTTTCTTTCAAAGCTATGGCGAGCGCCTGTTCACGGGTAGACGCGCCCAACGCCTTGCGCGCTAGTGAGAAATGTTTGTTAACTGCCGCTTCGCTGATGTTGAGGCGTTCAGCGATGCGGGCCGTCTGACACCCGTTGGCCAGCAACTCCAATACTTCTTGTTGACGTTGTGAAAGGACCTGGGTCATTGCTTTTAACCTCAGATTTGCTGGTGAGTGAATGGGTTCTGTAATGGCAGTGGCCAGCAAGGCCGACAGCATCGTCAAATCGACGGAACTGTTGTTATGCGCGGCTTTCATACTGTCGCTAGAACACAGCGTCACATAGACCCCGCGCCGCCCAGGCTCGCCAAAGCGAGACCCGATCAATGAGGCCAGGCCGGCAGATTTCAACCCGTGATCCAGGGCGTATTCCTTGTCAGATCGCGCATCAATGCGTTTCATCTGGCCGGATTCAACAATGTGGTATTCGTTCTGCCAGGCCAAATTCTCAAGCATGGCGTCCACCGACATGTAGTCTTCTTCGAGATACTCTGTGATCCAGTCTTCTGGCATGTTGGTGTTCATCCAGAAGATCTGCTTTTTGATCCCGTCGGCCTCACCGACTAGGATCGCCTCAATACCCTGTTTCTGAGACTGCGCGACTGCTTCATTCCATCGGTCTTCTGCGGAGGTGAGTCCGGCCAAAGCATCAACGAAATCAATCAGCGCGTTTTTCATGACGACCAGCGGCGTCCACTTCACTTGTTAAGTTCACATTAAATCAAGAAATAGAGAAATTAAAATTTAGTCAACATTTTGATGCTTTTCGGACCCTGAAGAGGCAGTTTACTTTCAAAGGCTTGGCCTGAGATCTAGGCCTTCAAACATTCATATGATTGATGTCGCATTGAGAGCTGCGCCTCAACACTTGAAAACGGTTTCAGAAAAAGCGCTCTTCGGCGATCGTTTTTGTCGGATTGCACTTACTTTAAGTGCAATTCCACTAAACAGGGCCTATTGTTCGCAATCCTGAGGGAATAGCCGAAATTAAACTTGGCTAAAGCCAATCCCCCAAGGCCTGCTGCCAAATGGTCAGCGCGGCTACCGCCGCCGTATCCGCGCGCAGAATGCGCGGGCCGAGGCTGACCACGTGCGAAAAGGGCAGCGCGGTCAAACGGGCGCGCTCTTGGTCCGAGAACCCGCCTTCGGGGCCAATCAGAATGGCCCAGGGTTGACCTTTTTCCTGCGCGGCCAGCCGTAGGGCTGAACCGACCTCGGCCTCATTGCAGAACATCAATTGCCGATCCTGAGGCCAACTATCCAGCACGCGGTCCAGTTTTTGCAGATCCGCGACCTCGGGCACAAAAGTTCCGCCACATTGCTCGGCGGCCTCGACCGCATGCGCCTGAAGCCGGTCCTGCCGGATACGCTCGGAGTTTGTGTACTCCGTCTGCACAGGCAGGATGCGTGCGGCCCCCATTTCTGCAGCCTTCTCGACAATGAAATCCGTGCGCGCCTTCTTGATCGGTGCAAACAGGAACCACAAATCCGGTGGCAGTTGCAAAGGCTTGGTCTGCTGCAGGCAGGACAGAACGCCGCCGCGCTTGCCCGTCTCAGAGACTTCGGCCAGCCATTCGCCATCCCGGCCATTGAACAGCGCAATCTGCGCGCCGATGGTTTGCCGCATCACGCCGAACAGGTAATGCGCCTGCTCACGCGTCAAAGGAACCGATTGCCCCTGACCCAAGGGCTGCTCTACATACAGTCTGATCTTCGCACTCATGAGACCCTACATATGCAAGGCAATGCTCCAACACCAGACGGTCAGGTCGCTGATGCTGTCTCCGGCAATTGGGTGGACACCCGCGCGCCCGCCTTCACCCGCCCCTACCTGCGGCTGAGCCGGGCGGACCGGCCCATCGGAACTTGGCTGTTGCTGATCCCTTGCTGGTGGGGGCTGGCGCTGGCGATCCTCAGCGATGGCACAGCGCGGCTGGAGGATGCATGGATCGCGATCGGCTGTGCTATTGGAGCCTTTTTGATGCGCGGCGCGGGATGCACGTGGAATGACATCACCGACCGCCATTTCGACGCACAGGTCGAGCGTACAAAATCCCGCCCGATCCCCTCGGGTCAGGTCAGCGTGCGACAAGCCGTGATCTGGATGGGTCTGCAGGCGCTGATATCGCTGGGGATTCTGCTCAGCTTCAATACAGGCGCTATCCTCATGGGCGTTCTGTCGCTAGCGCCAGTTGCCCTCTATCCCTTTGCGAAACGGTTTACGTGGTGGCCGCAGGTGTTTCTGGGACTTGCCTTCAACTGGGGTGCGCTGCTGGCCTGGGTGGCCCATACTGGATGGCTGGGCTGGCCTGCGGTGATGCTGTATCTGGCGGGTATCGCGTGGACGCTGTTCTATGACACGATCTATGCTCATCAGGATACCGAGGACGACGCGCTGATCGGTGTCAAATCCACTGCGCGGTTGTTCGGGGCGGATACGGCCAGATGGCTCAAGTATTTTCTGATCGCCACAGTCTCGCTGATGGGGCTGGCGATCATCGACGCAGGTGTGCCGGATTCGCCGTTCTGGATTGTCACGATTGCATTGGGCGGGCCATGGGCCATGGGCTGGCATATGTTGTGGCAGCTGCGCAATCTGAACATCGAGGACAATGCCAAATTGCTGATGCTATTCCGGTCAAACCGGGATACCGGCCTAATTCCGCTGATCTTCCTCTGCGTCGCGTTGCTGCTCTGATTGCACCTGCGCGCCGGGGCCTGTACAACCCCGCCCAAACGCCCGAGGAGTCTGAAGCCTGCATATGCGTCTGCCCTATTTTGTAGCTGTTTGCCTGATCTTTCTCGTCTCTGCCGGACTGTCCCTTTTGGCTGCGGGCTTTGCCGTGACAAAGGTCGAAGACGCCTCGGAATTCGCCGTCCGACGTGCGCTGGACCTGAAAGGTCACAACTGGGCCGAGGTCGAATCCGACGGTCTGCGCGTCATACTCACAGGCACCGCGCCGGATGAGGCGATCCGCTTCAATGCCCTGACCGCTGCCGGAACCGAGGTCGACACCTCCAGGGTGATAGATGAGATGGATGTGGCCGCCACGTCGGCACTGGCCGCCCCCAGGTTTTCCGTGGAAATCCTGCGCAATGACAGCGGTGTCTCGGTGATCGGCCTGATACCGGCCAGCGAGGATCGCGAGTCACTTATGGACGGGTTGCAGGCGCTGGACAGCGACCATTCCGTCTCGGACCTGGTTGAGACCGCCGACTACCCGAAACCCGATGGCTGGGACGATGCGCTGGCCTATGCCGTGCTGGCCCTGTCCGATCTGCCGCGCGCCAAGATCTCGGCCAGCCCCGGCCTTGTCCGGATCACCGCGATTGCCAACAGCCAGCAAGAAAAAGAGCGGCTGGAGCAAGACCTGACCCGCGCCGCTCCACCAAGCGTGCGGATCGGTCTGTCCATATCAGCCCCACGCCCGGTGATCACGCCCTTCACCCTACGCTACCTGATTGACGAGGCCGGAGGCCAGTTCGACGCCTGTTCTGCCCAGGATGAAGACGCCCGCGATCAGATCATCGCAGCGGCGGAGGAGGCCGGTCTTGCCGGACCCTCCTTCTGCACCATTGGTCTGGGTGTGCCCTCCCCCCGCTGGGCAGAAGCCGCAGAACAGAGCATCAACGCACTTGCCGAAATCGGGCAAGGATCGGTGACAATGTCGGATGCGGATATCACTCTGGTCGCAGCTCAAGGCACGAACCCGGCGCTGTTCGACCGCGTGGTGGGTGAGCTGGAAAACGCGTTGCCCGAGGTGTTCGCCCTGCATGCCGTGCTGCCTGAACCCGAGGTTGCGGATGAGACCGGGCCCGTCGAGTTCTCTGCCACCCGCAGCCCTGAGGGCCTGATCCAATTGCGCGGCCGCGTCGGTGATGACGTTCTGCGCGACATGGTCGACAGCTATGCCCGCGCGGCGTTTGGGTCCGACAATGTCTATACCGCGACCCGTATCACCTCGGATTTGCCGATGGACTGGCCCGTACGTGTTCTGGCCGGGCTTGAGGCCCTGTCCCAACTGCATAACGGTGCATTGACTGTAACGCCCGAGTTGGTCGACCTGAACGGCATCAGCCATGATGAAGAAGCCAAGGCCCGGATCGCCGGTCTGCTTTCGGACAAGCTGGGCGATGCGCAGAACTTCACCCTGTCGATCACCTATGTCGCCCCGCCCGAACCCGAAGACGCCCTGCCCGATCCTGAACTTTGTGAAGAAGGTATCGCTGAAATTCAGGCCACCAGCAAAATCGCGTTCGAGCCGGGTTCGGCCACGATTGCTGCGGAGTCGCGCGATACGGTCAATCAGATCGCCGATATCTTACGTGATTGCGGCCCGATCCGGATGGAGATTCAGGGCCATACCGACAGCCAGGGCCGTGAAGAGATGAACCAGCAGCTCAGCCAAGCGCGGGCGCAGTCGATCCTGAACGAGTTACGCGGACGGCGCATTCCGACCTCAAGCTATACGGCCGTCGGCTATGGCGAAACACAGCCAATCGCCGACAATGACACCGAAGAGGGCCGCGAAGAAAACCGCCGGATTGAGTTCCGCCTGATCCGGCCGGAACCCACCGAGGCCTCGGAAACCGGCCTCGAGGCGCTTGAGACCGGGGCGGAAGACGAGACCGAGACGTCCGCATCAGAAGACCAGACCGAGACGACCGCGCCGGATGCGGAAGCAGAGGACCAGTAAGTTGAACAGAGTAGAATTCATCATCGCCACCGCCGTCATCCTGTTCGCGGCTTTCTGCATGGGATGGTTTGCCAACTGGCTGGCCCATCGCCTGTCCCGCGTGCGCCAAAGTGACGTCGCCGATCTGGACCGTATGAGCCAGGAACTGCACGAGGCCGAGGAAACCCGCGATCAGGCCATCACCTATCTGCAGCAGCGCGAAGCCGAGCTGACCAACCAGCTGACCCAAACCGAGGCAGAACTGGCCGCCGCCATGGACGGCCTCCGCGCCGCCCGGCAAGAGGCTGAAGAAATGCGCGGACGCATCAACAACGCGGACTAATACGACCCGCTGAGTCTTTTTCTCGCGCTCCGTTCAGACGACCAAACGGGAGCATGCACCGCCATCGGAGTTAATGATGGTGCTTCGGATTTTACCTGAGTCATCCGGCAACACGGACGTTCCAAGACTGTTGGAAGCGCGGCAGAGTCTTCGCGTCTCGGTCTAAACCCAAAGCGCCTGAGCGGCTTGGGTCGGCGGGTTTTAGCCGATCCGACTCCGGTTTCTTTAGTTTTGCAACAAATTCAACATAATGAATGAGTGTGTTTTTGCCTGCACACGGAACTGTCCTTTTTCTGTAAAACTGGAGTCTATCATGAATTTCCAAGTTACTTTAAAGACCGCCGCTACCCTTGCCGCATTTGGCACAACTGCCGCCTTCGCCTCGAGCGATGTGATCCCTTCCGAGAATGACACGTTTTCGAAATGGGGCGAGGAATCCGGCTGGACCATCTATGTGGATGATACCCGCGGCTCTTGCCTCATTGAGCGTGTCGACGAAAACAACAACGTCGTACAAATGGGCCTGACCAAGGATCAGGAAATGGGATACCTTGGTGTCTTCACTCAGAATGACATTGGCTTGAAAGGCAAAAAGGAAGACATCATCCTGTCGCTGGATGGTAATGTCTACGAAGCCAAAGCCTACAAGAAGACCAAGCATCTCGCGGAAGGGTATACAGGAGGCTACATTCTGGCCAACAACCCGCAATTCGTTGAGGACGTCATGAAAAAGTACGATATGACAGTCTTCCCGGAAAAAGAGAGCGGATTTACCGTAAGTCTTGATGGCACCTTGAAAGCGATCGAGGCGGCGCGGACCTGCAATACGGAGCAGAATAGCTAAGCTATTCCATTTGGCCCGGCACTTGGAAACGGGTGCCGGAGCCGACCTTTACCACCGCGTCAGGGCATCTTCGTCTTCGTCCTTCGCGGCCACCCATTCGGCACCGGAATTGGTGATCTCTTTCTTCCAGAACGGTGCGCGGGATTTCAGGTAGTCCATCAGATATTCTGCCGCCTCGAACGCATCCTTGCGATGCGGTGCGGCTGTCGCGACCATCATGATCCGATCACCCGGAGCCAGCCTACCGTGGCGGTGGATCACCAGAACATCGCCCAACGACCAACGCTCCTTGGCCTCCTGCGCGATCTTGGTCAGCGCGCGTTCGGTCATGCCGGGGTAATGTTCGATCTCCATCACATCCAGATCGCCCGAGGCCAGATCGCGCACGACACCCGTAAAGGTCACGATCGCCCCGTTGGCGTCGTCGCCTGCTGCAAAGGCATTGGCCTCGGCACCCAGATCAAACGCCTCTTCCTGAACCGAGATCCGCATCTCAGCCGCCCGTCATTGGCGGGAAGAACGCAACCTCACGCACGCCGGCCAGAGGAGCGTCAAAATCGGACAGCTCCTGATCCAAGGCCACTCGAAGCGCAGACAGATCAGCAAAGGCCGCGGCATAACGATCCTCACGCGCGCTGAGTTCAGCTACCAGATCAGACACGGTCGCAGCTTGTGTTTCGACCTTTTCTTTCGGCAGGCCGATGCGTTCGCGGACCCAGGCGAAATACAGCACGTCCATCGGTTAGCTCTCCTTCAGATGCGGCATGGCTTTACGTAGGTAGTCATAGCCGCTGATCAATGTCAGCGTGGCGGCAATCCACAGCAGCCACAGGCCAATGCGTCCTGACCAGAACATTCCCTCAAGGTGCCAGCGGATGTTGTTGATGTCCTCAACCTCTCCGGTCAGGACCTGATCTATGATCGTAGGGTCCATGCCGAAGGTGGCCATGACGAAATTGTGCTCGAATATCCCCTGCGAGAACAGGATGGCGATGGCAAACATCTGGGCCGTGGTCTTCCACTTGGCCAGTTTGGTCACCTTGAGCGTTCCGGCGACATCACCCAGATATTCACGCAGTCCCGAGACGAACACTTCGCGAAATAGGATCACGGTGGCGGGCAGCACCAGCCACGGGGTCCAATGCTCGGTCGAATAGCCGACTAGGATCATCAGCGCGATCACCACCATGGCCTTGTCGGCAATCGGATCCAGCATCGCACCCATCTTGGTTTCCTGCTTCCATGCCCGCGCCAAGTAACCATCGAACCAGTCGGTGATCGCGGCAGACATGAACAAGATCAGCGCGAACCAGTCCGCATAGGGACGGGTGAAATACAAAAACATCACAGCCAGACCGGGCGCTGCCAGCAGGCGGAGCAAGGTCAGAATATTGGGCAAGTTCCACTTCATGAACCGACACTACATCGCCGCCCAAGGACAGAAAAGACAGACAAATGAAAAACTGACCGGTTCACAGAGGGTTGTGGGGCAAAAAGTCAAAGGGTCGCAACCGGGAGCTCTCGGCCAGATACAGCTTGGCCCACGGCGGCTTTGCGGTCAGATTGGCGCACGGCTCAGCAGCGACGGAAGACCATGACCGCACATATTCGAACCGACCCCCGATCCAACCTGATCGGAAGCGCATGGATGATCGCGGGCATGGCACTGTTCGCGCTCGAGGATGCGCTGTTGAAAGGCGCCTCGGCGCATTTGCCGATCTGGCAGATCCTGATCCTGTTCGGTGCCGGTGGCGCGATCATCTTTGCCGCCGTCGCCCTGCTGCGTGGCGCCAGCTTGTTGCATCGGGATGTGCTGTCACGGCCCATGAAGGTGCGCGTTCTCTTCGAGATTCTGGGACGGATGTTCTATGTGCTGGCGATCACGCTGACGCCTTTGTCAGCGGCGACCGTGATCCTGCAGGCGACCCCTTTGGTCGTGGTGGCAGGTGCCGCGCTGTTTTTCGGCGAAACTGTCGGCTGGCGACGGTGGAGTGCCATTCTGGTCGGTCTGATCGGCGTCGTGGTCATCATTCAACCGACCGGAGACAGCTTCTCGGCCCTGTCGATCCTGGCCGTTCTGGGCATGCTGGGCTTCGCCGGGCGTGATCTGGCCAGCCGCGCCGCGCCCGCGACACTGGGGACCGAGGTCTTGGGTTTTTACGGCTTCCTCTGCATCATCGTGGCTGGTCTGGCCTATCAGGTCTGGGAAGGGGTGCCGATGGCTCCGCTGGACCTGAACACGAGCCTGCACGTGGGCGGAGCGATCCTGATGGGCACTGCCGCCTATGCCTCGCTCATGAAGGCCATGCGAACCGGTGAGGTCTCGGCCGTTACACCGTTCCGCTATTCCCGCCTGCTGTTTGGCGTCGGGCTGGGCGTGGTGATGTTTGGCGAGAGGTTGGATCAGACTATGTGGATCGGCAGCGCGCTGATCGTGGTCTCGGGGCTTTACATCCTATGGCGCGGCCGAAAGGCCTAGCCCTTGTCGTGGAAGAAATCATAGACCTTCTGCGCCAACCCGGCCGAGATCCCTTCGACCGCTTTCAGATCCGCCAGATTGGCCCGGCTAACAGCCTTGGCACTGCCGAAATGAGTGAGCAGCGCACGTTTGCGAGCGGCCCCAACACCGGGGATTTCGTCAAGTGGCGTCGCGCCAACGGCCTTGGCCCGTTTTGCGCGGTGGGTACCGATGGCAAATCGGTGCGCCTCATCCCGCAGGCGCTGGATGAAATACAGCACGGGGTCGTTGCGCTTTAGGGCAAATGCACGCTGACCGATCCGGTGGAATTCCTCTTTGCCGTGATCCCGGTCGACGCCCTTTGCCACGCCGACCATCGGGATGTCTTCGACGCCATGTTCGACCATGATCTCATGCACGGCACTCACCTGCCCGGCCCCGCCGTCGATCAACAGGAGATCGGGCCACATGCCCTTTTCACGATCCGGGTCTTCCTTTTGCAGACGGGTGAAGCGGCGGGTCAGCACCTCTTTCATCATCCCGAAGTCATCACCGGGCGTGAGGTCGTCGCCGCGGATGTTGAACTTGCGATAGGCGTTTTTCATGAAGCCCTCGGGGCCAGCGACGATCATGCCGCCGACTGCATTGGTGCCCTGAATATGCGAGTTGTCGTAGACCTCAATTCGACCCGGCGGGTTGTCCAGATCAAACGCCTCAGCCACACCGCGCAGCAGCTTGGCCTGTGTGGCGCTTTCCGACATACGGCGCGCCAGAGATTCACGCGCGTTGCGCAGGGCACCCGCGACCAGTTCCTGTTTCTCACCGCGCTGGGGCACAAGGATTTCAACCTTGCGGCCCGCCTTTTCGGACAATGCCTCTTGCATCAGATCGGCGTTCTCGATCCCATCTGACAGGATCAATTGTCGGGGCGGCTCTTTGTTGTCGTAGAACTGACCGAGGAACGCCTCCATCACCTCAGCCGGGGACACATCCGCACCGACGCGAGGGTAGAAATCCTTGTTCCCCCAGTTCTGGTTCGCGCGGATGAAAAACACCTGCACACAGGCCTGCCCGCTATCCATATAGAGGCCAATCACATCCGCCTCAGTCACACCGCGCGGGTTAATGCCCTGACTGGTCTGCACCTGCGTCAGCGCACGGATACGATCCCGCAGACCGGCGGCGCGTTCGAACTCCATCGCCTCGGAGGCGGCCATCATCTGTTCGGCCAACTCCTCCTGCACCTTGGTGGACCGACCCGACAGGAAACGTTTTGCATCCTTGACGCTTTCGCGGTAGTCGGCTTCCGAGATCAGCCCGACGCATGGCCCCGAACACCGCTTGATCTGATAGAGAAGACATGGGCGCGTGCGGCTATCGAACATGGAATCCGAGCAGTTGCGTAGAAGAAACGCTTTTTGCAGCTGGTTCAGCGTCCGGTTTACAGCACCTGCGCTGGCAAAAGGGCCGAAATACGCGCCCTTCTCTTTCTTGGCGCCACGATGCTTTTTGATCTGAGGATAAGCATGATCCTTGGCGACCAGAATGTTCGGGAAACTCTTGTCGTCGCGCAGCAGCACGTTGTACTTGGGCTTGAGCTGCTTGATCAGGTTTTGCTCCAGCAGCAGCGCCTCGGTCTCGGTCCTTGTGGTCAGGAACATCATTGAGGCAGTTGAGGCGATCATTTTCTCGATCCGTCCCGAGTGCCCAGGCCGCGTATAGTTCGACACCCGCGCCTTAAGGTTCCGCGCCTTACCCACATACAAAACCCGACTGTCCGCATCCAACATCCGATACACACCGGGCGAGCTGTCCAGCGTTTTCACATAGCGCTGGATGCAGGCATAGCCGGTGGGCTGAAGCTCGGGTGTCGATTCGTCCTGGGTTGTCATGGGCCTGAGATATGATTCTCTGTCTATGGCTGCAATCTTGGGCGCTTCAGTTCAAGAGAAAACAAATCCACGGTTTCTGTGGATAAGTATGAAGATAAGTTTCCGTGAGCGTAGAATCTTCCTTGTTTCCTTGCTTGTTCGTCAATTTGCACAAAAAACAGGCATACACTTAAGTGATTGTTTTTTATTGCTATTTTTTTACACGCTTAGCAAGTGTATGAAAAATAAGACGTTTTTGTAACGACTAAGTAACGCAAACGAGAGCGGTGCAAAACTTGCAGCGGATTTACTTATTCTACGCCCAGTACGTCCGGCGTTTGCCATCCCAGATGCTGACCACCATCCACACACAAAAGTTGCCCAGTGACGGCATGCGCATCCAGAAAATAGCCCAAAGCTGCGGTGATATCTGACGGGTTCGAGCCCCGCTCCAGCACTGTGTTGGAGCGCTGCGTTTTGAAGTGCTGTTCGCTCTGACGATGTCCCTGCATGGTCGGTCCGGGACCGATGGCGTTGACGCGGATTGCGGGTGTCAGCGCTTGGGCAGCCGTGCGCGTCAGCGCCCACAGGCCCATCTTGGCGATGGTGTAGCTCATGAATTCAGGCGTCAGTTTCCGCACCCGCATATCAACCATGTTGACGATCAAGCCGGATGCCTGCGGCTCTCCCTGCGCATCCGTCTCAGGTTGCAAGCCCTGTTCGGCCATGGCCTGAGTCAGAACAAAGGGTGCGCGCAGGTTGCTGTCGATATGCCGGTCCCAGCTTTTGCGCGTAGCTGTATGGATATTGTCATACTCAAAAACCGACGCGTTATTGACCAGACATGTGATCGGCCCGCCCAAAGCCTCAGCCGCGCGGGGCAGCAGGGCGGTCACCTGTTCCTCATCCAGCAGGTCGGCCTGCAACGCCACAGCTTTGCGGCCCAGCGCCTGGACGTCTGCAACCGTCTCAGCCGCGGGCTGTTCCGAGGTCGCATAGTGTACGGCGACATCATACCCGCGCCCTGCCAGATAAAGGGCCATGGCTCGGCCCAAGCGGATGCCGGCTCCGGTTACTAGCGCTCGGGACATGGATACCTCTTTCCGTCAGATCACATCAGCAATGTGGTGACATAAAGCGCATAAAGGAAAGTCAACACCAGACCCCAGATCCGGGAAATATCCTGTTTGAAGAACACAAACGGGATCAGCAGCAGCGAGGCGCCCAGCATGACCCACAGGTCGAATTCAAGGAATTCCGGATCAACCGGGATGCTGCCGAACCACGTGGCAATGCCAACGATGGCCAGCAGGTTGAACATGTTCGAGCCGATCACGTTGCCAAGCGCCACATCCGCCTGACGCCGAAGCGCCGCCATAACGGTCGTTGCCAGTTCAGGCAGAGACGTTCCGACAGCCACAAGTGTCAACCCGATCACCGTTTCGGTGATCCCGTACATCAGGGCGATTTCGGTGGCGTTTTCGACCAATAGATGCGCGCCCATGGGCAGACCGATCAAGCCAAGGACCACGTAGATCGATATCTTCCAATAGGGCATATTCGGATCGGCCTCTTCCAAACCGTCCAGCTCTTCGTCGTCGCCACATGCCCCGGCTGCATCAGCGCAGGCCTTGCGATGCGCCTTGGCTTCGCGAAACGCGTTCCACAATACTAGCCCAAGGGCAGCCAGCAAAATGGCACCGCTGATCAGATTGAACACCCCGCAGAAGGCCAGGCCAATGAACAGGACGCTCGCCAACAGCATGAAGACGTAGTTCTTGCGGCTATCGCATTCGCTGGTGTGCAGCGTTGCCAACAAGGCAGGCAGGCCCAGAACCAAAAGGATATTCGCGGTGTTGGAGCCGACGACGTTACCCAATGCGATGCCCGGTGCGTTCTCCTTCACCGCGCTGATCGCAATCAGCAACTCAGGTGCCGAAGTGCCAAAGGCAACGATCGTCAGACTGACGATCAAGGCGGGCACACCCAGCCGCAGGCTTAGGTTAACCGCACCGCGCACCAGCGCATCACCTGCCAGCAGCAAGATCACCAATCCGAGGCCGGAGAGCAGCCATGCCGTCATGTCCGGCCTCCTTTTTCACAGGCGCAGGGGCCTTTGCCGATCCTGAACCGACCGCAACGCGGACATTTGGCAGAACTCAACCGATTTTGCCCCGGAAAGCGCAGCTTGCCGAACATCGCCAAAACACCCATGGCGACCAGAAACAGAGTGACGATCTTGATGATCACGTTACAGACCGAAACGCGCGAAGGCCGCCCGCTCCTCTAGCCCCGCTACGGCGTTCTGCGCCAGTGCGGCCCCGAAACGTGACCAAAGTGGTTTACGCACGCCGTAGCGGCGGAACTTCACCTTGTCGCCGAAACGCTCCTGCATCTTGGGTTTCAGATGGGCGATGCCTTCGATCAAGCCCAGCTCCTGCGCGCGTCGCGCCAGCCAGATCTCACCCGTGAACAGATCAGCATCCGCGTCCAGCTTGTCCCCACGACGGGTTTTGACATGGGTGATGAAATTCTCGTGGATGTCTTCCAAAAGGCGTTCCAGCCGCGCGACATCCTCTTCCTTTTCCGGGCGGAACGGGTCGAGCATGGATTTAGATTTCCCGGCCGTATGAACGCGCCGCTCAAAACCCTGCTTCACCAGAAATTCATGTGCGCCAAACCCGGCCGAGATCACCCCGATCGACCCAAGAACCGAGCTGTCATCGGCCCAGATCTCATCCGCTGCCGCCGCCAGCCAATACCCGCCCGAGGCCGCAACGTCTTCGACAAAGGCCACCACCGGTATCTCAAGCTCGTCCGACAGCCGTCGGATACGCGCGCCGATCAGAGAGCTTTGCACAGGCGATCCACCAGGCGAGTTGACCTCGAGCGCGACAGCCGCAGGCTTGCCTTTGCGAAAGGCCTTTTCCAGCACAGGTGCCAGCGAGGTATCATTCAACGCGCCGCGCCCGGCCATGCCGATGGCACCGGACAGGCGAACGATGGCCACAACGGGCGGTTTTTTGATAAAAGGCAGGCTGAGTTTCATGGGTGCCGATGTAGAGTGCCCCCATCGGCTAAACAAGGGACTCGCCGAACGCAAAACGCGGCGTTAGACAATTTCCTCACACCGATGGGCAAAAATGCAACGCCATAAAGCGTTTTGCGTTGTAGCTGACACAATGCCACCGAGATGCGCGTTCGAGCATAGGGAGAGACAGCGCATTTCGGTTCAAATCAAACGCAAAGCGATCTAGCTGCGGATGCGCCAACCGGTTTTGAAGATCCACCAGATGATCGCAAGACACAGTCCGGTGAAGGCCACGATGGCTAAAAGGCTGAACACGATCGGCACATCAGCCAGCCCATAGAACGACCAGCGAAAGCCGGAAATCAGATAGACCACAGGGTTGAACAGGGTGATCGTCTGCCACAGCGGCGGCAGCATCGAGATCGAATAGAACGTGCCGCCCAGAAAGATCAGCGGCGTGACAACCAACTGCGGCACCAGCGACATCTGCTCAAAATTGCTGGCCCATATTCCGATTATGAACCCCAAAAGCGAAAAGCTGAGGCAAGACAGCACCAAAAACGCGGCCATCGCCAGCGGATGCTCAATCCGGATATCGACAAAGAATGTCGCCGTCGCAAGGATCACCAGACCGACGAATAGCGCCTTGGTGGCGGCCGCGCCTACGTAACCTATGACAATCTCGATGAAATTGACCGGGGCCGAGAGTAACTCATAGATCGTGCCCAGAAACTTTGGAAAATAGATCCCGAACGACGCGTTCGAGATCGCCAGCATGACCACCGACAACATGATCAGCCCGGGCACGATGAATGCCCCGTATGATACGCCCTCCACCTCTTGAATCCGGCTGCCGATGGCCGTGCCAAAGACCACGAAATACAGCGAGGTCGACAAGACCGGCGACAGAAAGCTCTGGGCCAAGGTGCGGAAGAAGCGAGCCATCTCAAACCGGTAGATGGCGGCAATGGCGGTCCAGTTCATGCGGCCTCTCCCGATACCAGATTGACGAAGATCTCTTCGAGACTGGATTGCCTCGTCTGCACATCCCTCAGAACCAGCCCCGATTGGGCCACGTCATTCAGCAGCGTTGTGATCCCGGTCCGATCCGCATTGGTGTCATAGGTATAGATCAGCGCATCGCCATTTCCGTTCAAAACCAGATTATGCGCGGCCAAACCGTCCGGGATTGCCGCGATCGGCTCGGTCAGCATGACCTCGATCTGTTTCTTACCCATCTGCGCCATCAAGGTTTTCTTGTCCTGCACCAGCAGCAGCTCACCTTTGTCGATGACACCCACACGGTCAGCGATGGCTTCGGCTTCTTCGATGTAGTGCGTTGTCAAAATGATGGTGACGCCCGCCTGCTTCAGCTCGGCGACGATCTCCCACATATCCTTGCGTAGCTCGACATCGACACCGGCGGTGGGCTCATCCAGAAACAGAATGCGCGGTTCATGGGCTAAGGCCTTGGCGATCAGAACCCGGCGCTTCATGCCCCCGGAAAGTTCCTTGATCGCGTTCTTGCGTTTATCCCACAACGACAGTTTGCGCAGGATCTCTTCGATCCGCGCGCTGTCATTGCCATAGCCAAACAGCCCTCGGGAAAACCGCACCGTATTATAGACCTTCTCGAACGGCTCCAACGCGATTTCCTGCGGCACCAGACCGATCATTTTGCGGGCGGCGCGGAACTCGGCCTGGATATCGTGCCCGCCAACCGAGACACTGCCCGAGGTCGGTGTGGTGATCCCGCAAATGGTCGAGATCAGCGTTGTCTTCCCCGCCCCGTTCGGCCCGAGCAGAGCAAGGATTTCACCTTCCTCGATGTCCAGCGACACGCCTTTCAGCGCCTCAAACCCGTCCGCATAGGATTTGCGCAAATCCTTGATCGACAAAATGGTAGTCATGCCTGTTTCCCCGTTCTGGCAGAGACCCTATCGTTTCGCCTCCCGGTGGAACAGGCCAATTTCGCACAGAGCTCTGCGCAGAATTGCTGTAGGGTCCGGGGAACGCTGCATATACCGGAGAGATCCATGCTGAACGGAATACGCATTATCGAGATCGAAGGCCTGGGCCCCGGCCCCTTCGCGGCCATGCTGCTGGCTGATCTCGGTGCAGATGTGATCACCATCCATCGCAAGGGCGGCAGTGTGACACCCGGCATGCCGGAACGCTCGGTGCTGGACCGGGGCAAACGGTCCATTGCGCTTGATCTAAAGGATGCAACCGACCTGAACACCGCCAAGGAACTCATCACCACCGCCGACGCACTGATCGAAGGCTTCCGCCCCGGCGTGATGGAGAAATTGGGACTGGGGACCGACATCTGCCATGCGCTGAACCCCAAACTGGTCTACGGACGCATGACCGGTTGGGGACAGGACAGCCCCTTGTCACACACCGCCGGGCATGACCTCAACTACATCGCCCTTTCGGGCGCGCTTTGGTACGCGGCGCAACCTGAAACACCGCCGCAAACCCCAGCTACTCTCGTCGGAGACATTGGCGGCGGCGCGATGTATCTGGTCACCGGCCTCCTCGCCGGTTTGCTCAACGCCCAGCACACCGGTCAGGGCACCGTCGTCGACGCGGCCATCTACGATGGTTCGGCGCATATGATGAACCTGCTGATGAGCATGCGCCAAACCGGAAACCTGTCCGAGACGCGCGGCCAAAGCCTGCTTGACGGTCCACATTGGAGCCGCACCTACCGCTGCGCCGATGATGGCTTCGTCACGGTCCAATGCCTTGAGCCAAAATTCTACGCCGAATTCCTGAACGTTCTGGGCCTGTCACAAAACGCCGAGTTGCAGGAGCAATTCAACCCAAAACTCTGGCCGGACCAAACGAAGAAACTGACGGACCTATTCCTGACCAAGCCCCGAGATCAATGGGCCGCGCTGTTTCACGAAACCAATGCCTGCGTCGCCCCGGTCCTTGACCCGATTGAGGCGAAAAACCACCCCATGAACACCACCCGCCAAACCTGGCAATCTGTGGATGGCACCTTGCAAGCCGCCGCAGCGCCCCGTTTTTTGAACACGCAATGGAGTGCCAAACCCAGCCCGGCCCGAGGCGAACACACGCAAGACATTCTGGACGAACTCTCCGGCCAAGACCGATCCGCCTCTTCATCTGGCCAAAAATATCCCGGGGGGTGAATTGGCCACAGGCCAAGAAGGGGGCTGACCCCCTTCCCTTTACCGCCCGCGCACCGTGTCGATCATCAATTGCACGTTCTCAGGATCCGCATCCGGCGTAATCCCATGGCCGAGGTTGAAGATATGCGGTCCTTTGGAGAACGCCTCAACAATCCGCCGCGTCTCATCCACCAGCGCCTGACCGCCCGTCACCATATGGGACGAGGCCAGGTTCCCCTGCACACAACCGTCCACCTGCACATGCGCCGCCGCCCAGTCAGGCGCGACCGAGTTGTCCAACGCCACACAATCCACACCGGTTGCCTTGGCAAACCCAACATAGCCCTCGCCCGCTTCACGCGGGAAGCCAATGACTGGAATACCGGGATGGCGTGCCTTAATGGCCTGCGTGATCACACGACACGGCTCAACCGCGTATTTCTGGAAAGCGTCGCCTTTCAGCGACCCAGCCCAGCTGTCAAAGATCTTGACCACCTCGGCCCCGGCTTGGATCTGAGCCGACAGATACTCGATCGTCGCCAGTGTGATCCGCTCCAACAGAGCCTCGAACAGAGCGTTTTTCTCCTCGCGCAGCGCATGCGCAGGCCCCTGATCAGGCGTGCCACGCCCTGCGATCATATAGGTCGCGACAGTCCACGGCGCGCCTGCAAACCCGATCAACGTGGTCTCGGACGGCAATTCCTTCGACAGGATACGCACGGTTTCATAGACCGGGGACAGGGTCTCATGAATGTCCTCAACGGGCTTCAACACGTCAAAGTCGGATTGCTGGGTGATCGTCGACAAGCGCGGGCCTTCGCCTGTTACAAACCACAAATCTGCCCCCAGCGCTTGAGGAACCAGAAGGATGTCGGCAAACAGGATCGCGGCGTCAAACCCATAGCGGCGAATGGGCTGCAACGTCACCTCGGCCGCCAGTTCGGGATTGTAGCACAGCGACAGGAAATCCCCGGCTTGCGCGCGTGTTGCCCGATATTCCGGTAGATACCGCCCGGCTTGACGCATCATCCAGATCGGCGGAATGTCCTGAACCTCTCCGGCCAGTGCCCGCAGCAATTTCTTCGTCTCAGCCATCATTGCCCTCAATCTTGCGTTTCATCCACGGGTCTGCGCTCAGTGGCAATTTGTCAAGCACTGCCCCCATTGTCAGGGCAATGTGACGCGACTAAAGCTGGTGTCCATGACACTGACTCTGCCCACCCCCGCATCGCCGCTGAAAATTGGCACCCGAGGCTCTCCGCTGGCTTTGGCACAAGCTTATGAGACCCGCCAGAGGCTGCGCAATGCATTTGGGTTGAGCGATGAGGCGTTTGAGATAGTGGTGATCAAAACCACCGGCGACAACCGCGCCATGATCGATGCAGATCGCCCGTTGAAAGAGATCGGCAACAAGGGCCTTTTCACCAAGGAAATCGAAGAGGCGATGCTGCGCGGCGATATCGACATCGCCGTCCATTCGACCAAGGATATGCCCGTCGAACAGCCCGCTGGGCTGGTGCTGGATACATTCCTGCCGCGCGAGGATGTGCGCGATGCGTTCATTTCCCCGCAATTCACCTCGATCCACGACCTGCCCGAGGGCGCCGTTGTCGGCACATCGTCCCTGCGGCGTCGGGCACAATTGCTGAACCGCCGCCCAGACCTGAATGTGGTCGAATTTCGCGGCAACGTGCAGACCCGCCTGAAGAAACTGGCGGACGGCGTGGCTGATTGCACCTTTCTGGCCATGGCCGGCATCCGTAGACTGGGGATGGAGGACGTCCCTGCCACCGCGATTTCGACGGACGATATGCTGCCCGCCATCGCGCAAGGCGCGATCGGCATTGAACGCCGCGAAACAGACAGCCGGGCCGCCGAACTGCTTGAAGCGATTCATCACGCTGAAACCGGTCAACGTCTGACAGCGGAGCGTGCGCTACTGGCCGGGCTGGACGGATCTTGCGAGACCCCGATCGCCGGGCTTTGCGAAATCGAGAACGGTCAAATGCGGCTGCGGGGCGAGGTTCTGCGCCCCGACGGATCCGAGGCCATTGCGGAAAACACAACGGGCGCAATTGAAGACGCCACCGAGATGGGCTGGGAAATGGCCGACACTCTGCTTCGTCAGGCAGGCCCCGGTTTCTTCGATTGGAAAAAATCCTAAATAATTTTAGCTAAAGTGAACTTGTTCACTGTGGCATTCCGAAAAGACAGGCATTAATAGGCCATACCGGTTGCACGACTGGATAGCCTCGAAAGTATCGAAAGTTTTCAGATTGTTGGTGTTTTAACAAGTATTCGAGGGGGCGAGGCTACGCCCAGACTGCAATAGGTGAACGGGTCGCTGTCAATTTCGACAGCGGCCCGTTTTCTTTTGATCAGCCCAGTGCCGCGACCGCTTGTTTCACCGCTTCGCGCGTTTGCTCCAGATCGGCCTCGGTCACCGCCAGAGACGGGTAGAGTTTGCCCGGAGATTTGAAAATCCCGTTCTCCCGTAGAACATCATTGTAGAGCGCGTTCCGTTTGGGGTCGTCGTGTCTAGCGCTGCGGTAGTCGCGGCAGGGGGTTTCGGTGAAATAGACGTCAAACAGCGTTTCGTCGCCGCAGATCTGATGGGGAATACCCGCTTTTGTTAGCTCATCCACCTGCATCTGCTGCAAGGCCGCGCCTGTTGCGCGCAGCTGCTCATATGTCCCCTCGCGCCGCAGAATCTCCATCGTCTTCAACCCGGCGACCGAGGCCACAGGGTTACCTGACAGAGTGCCCAGTTGCATCAGCCATCCGGCCTCACCCACCTGCGATTTGTCGAAATGCTTCATGATCTCAGCGCTTGCGCCCAGCGCAGCCAGAGGAAAACCGCCGCCGGTGATTTTGCCCAACGTACAGATATCGGGCGTTACACTATACCGTTCCTGCGCCCCGCCATAGGCCAGACGGAATCCGGTGACGATTTCATCAAAGATCAGCAGCACATTGTATTTGTCGCACAGCGCGCGCAGGCCCTGCAGATATCCCGGCATCGGAGGAATGATACGCTGTAAAGGCTCTGCCATGATCGCCGCGATATCGTCATGTTCGTTCAGTAGGGTCTCGACGGCCTCAAGGTCATTGAAAGGCGCGATCAGCATCTGTTCGGCAACGCCTGGCGGGATGCCCGCACTGTCCGGCACGGCTTGCGGGAAGTTCACCTCGCGGCTGGGGGCGAGGCTCATCTGCGCTTCGGCGCTCATGCCGTGATAGCCTCCTTCGAATTTCAGGATCTTGTCCCGCCCGGTATAGGCGCGGGCCAGACGAAGCGCGTACATATCCGCCTCGCCGCCCGAGGCGACAAAACGCACCTGTTCACAGCAAGGCACGGCGTCAATGATCGCCTCGGCCAGTTCGACACCTTTGCTGTTATTTGCAAAGAAGGTCATACCCTTGGGCAGTTGCTCCATAACGGCTTCAAGCACTTCGGGGTGGCCATGACCCAAAAGCATCGGGCCCGAGCCAATCAGGTAATCGATATATTCGTTCCCATCCTCATCCCAGACGCGGCTGCCTTCGCCGCGTGAGATCATGATGCCGGGGTCGAAATTGCCGAAGCCACCCGCAGGCAGAGCCGCCTTGGCGCGGTCGATCCATTCGGATTGAGTGTTGATCTTGAGCATATCACGCGATCTCCATCGTCAAGAAAATCAGAGTCTGTAAACGGCCGCCGGGGCGCCCAGAGCGTCTTCGTCGGGATGCACACCAAGGCCGGGCGTGTCGGGCAGATGCAGATGGCCGTCCACGTTGCGCGGGCCGCGCCCGCCTGCGATGTCGACGGTGATCATGTCCTGACAGGCCCAGACGGCGTGGCAATTGTCATCTGGGATGGTGGCGGCCAGATGCAGCGCCTCGGTATCGGCCAGCACGGTCCCTCCGGTCGCCATGACGAACATGTCGATCCCATGGGCTAGCGCGATGTCCCGCATCCGCGCGGCCTTGGTCAGCCCACCGACCCGGTTCAGCTTGATCCCGAATATCTCGGCCAATCCATCCCGCGCAATCCGGGCGGCATCCTGCAAGGTGACAAGAGACTCGTCCACCGAGACGGGTGACGCATGTTTCGCCGAAATCGCTGCGATGTCATCCAGCGTCTCGCCCGGCTGCTCAAACATCACATTCAGGTTTGCACAGGCGCTCATCACCCTCAGGGCCTGTTGCCGGGTCCAACCTCGATTGACGTCATAGAGGACAATTTCACCCGGTCGGCGGAGGCTTTCCACATCCCGAACGCGGGCGATGTCTCTCTCCACATCGCCGCCGATCTTGACCGAATGAGCGATGTAACCCCGGCTACGATAGCGTTCGATGACTTCGCGGGTTTCCTCAACGGTCTTCGCCCCGACAGACGAGGCAATCGGGCGCGGCGTGCGGGAACCTCCGCCCATCAGATCGGCGATGGGCAAGCCCGCCGCCTGCCCGGCGATATCCCAACACGCCATATCAATCGGGCTTTTGGCATATAGGTGACCGGGCAGTGCGAGGTCCATCGCGCGCTCGACCTCCAGCACCTTGCGGGGATCAAGACCCAGAATGAACGGAGCCATGGTTTCGAGCCCAGCCCGAATACCCGGCCCATGCGCGGGTACATAGGTGTGACCCCAGGGAGTGCCTTCGCCCCATCCCGTCAGGCCCGCATCCGTTTCAACCTTCACTATCGTTGCGTCGAGATTTTCAAACTTCAGCCGTCCGCCAGACAGCCAGTAGGGATGCTCCAGCGGCAGATCGACCTGAAAAACCGTTAGTCGAGTGATCTTCATTTCAGTTCCACTTCGACAAAGGACATGGGTTGGTCCCCCGCGTTGATCACATTGTGCTCGACCCCTTGGTCCCGGCGGTAGGATGTTCCGGCAGGCACTGTCACCTCATTGACCGTTCCATCAGGCAATTCCAAACGCATGTGGCAATCGGTGACGGCGGTGATCACATAGTCCATCGCATGGCGGTGCCAGCCGGTTTCAGCGCCGGGGGCAAAGTCAAACCGAGTCACTCGTACGCGCGCGTCGTCAATCATCTGGGTTGCTTTGGCTTGGTCTCTCACAGGCGGAACTCCTCTACCGGCGCGCCGAGGCTTTCGAAATCCGGCGTCACCCCCAGCCCAGGCGTATCCGAGGCATAGAGCTTGCCATTCCGAGACACCGGGCCGCCGATTCCGGTCGACCGGGTGTTGTAGTTCATCAGGTCAGTCGTGTTCTGAAGATACTCGGGCGGAGTCGATGCCGCAAAATGCGCCACGACCGCGCTTGTGATTTCACCTCCCCAGGTGTCTTCGCTGACCACGGGTATACGGTTTTCGACCAGATAGTCCCGCACCCGTCGCGCCTTGCTGAGCCCACCGAGGTTCGAGATTTTCAGACAACAGATCTCGGCCCCACGGTCGGCAACAATCCGTTGCGCCATATGGATGCCGGTTACGCATTCGTCCAGCTTCATCGGTTGTTCGGCGACACGGCGGACCTGCTGACATTCTTCATAGGTGCGGCAGGGCTGTTCGAGGATGAAATCCAGATCCCGCGTGGCCCGCGCCACGCGGATCGCGTTATCGACCCGCCAGCCCTGGTTTGCATCCGCCATTGCCTTTTCGTCCGACTGAAGCAACGGAACCGTGGTGCGGATACGGTCAATATCGGTGGCCCAGTCACCCCCGACCTTGATCTGAAATTGTCGGTAGCCCTGATCGCGATAGGCATTCATCTCGGCCACCGTTTCATCTACCGCTTTTTGCGGCGCGACGCGGTACATGGGCGCGCCATGGGTCAGCTTTCCACCCAGCAGCATCCAGACCGGCTGATCACAGGCCTGCCCGAGGATATCCCAGCACGCCGCATCGAACGGAGCCTTCGCGTAGCCATGACCCTGCACCAGATGATCCATCAATTGCTCGATCCGGCCAACCTGACGCGGGTCTTCGCCCAGCAAGCGCGGCGCGACCAGCCGCGCCAGCGCGACAACGCCTTCGGAATGCGCGACCATATAGTTCTCGCCGCAGGGCGTGAACTCACCACAGCCCTGAACGCCCGCATCCGTGTCGATGACCACGACCGAGGCCGTGGCCGTTTCGATGGCGTTCCCCGCGCCCCAGACATACGCACCGCCAACGTAGGGCAGCCCGGTCTGAAACACGCGGATCCGGTTGATCTTCATGCTGCGTCCATTCTGGGCAGATCCCCCATCCCTTCGCCACGCCAAAGCACAAAGGTCAGGATCGGCTGATCCGTAGTGGTCATCGCGTGGCTTTGCCAGCTTTCATGACTGCGGGTCTGACCCTCGGCCACAAACGCCTCCTCCCCATCGACCTTGAACAGAGCACCCCCTGCCAGCGTCAGGTAAAGCTCCTCCGCCTGATGGCTGTGCCAGTCATAAGCAAGACCCGGCCCCCAATAGCCGACATAGCCGCGCAGCTGGGTTGAATGAAAATGACCGGTCGGGCCGAACAATTCGTAGTAGCCGTAACGGCTGAGGAACTCGGCACCGACCTCCTCTTCCGTGTAGGTGTGTTTCCACTGGGCCAAATGCGTGGTCGCCTTGATCGCCTCGACCAAGACCTGCGTCTCAGCACTTCCTGAGAGGGTCAACTCGCTCACCTGATCTGCAGCAGGGATGTGGTTCGGGTCAAGTTCTACCGCCGATAGGTCCGACGGCCACGCGCCAAAGGCGGACAGATCGGGGTGCGTTTGATGCACCAACTGCGCGGCCCGCAGCACATCATCCAAAGTCATGGGATCACCACGATATTGCCGGTGTGTTGCTTGGCGATGAACGCAGCTTGCGCGTCCCGAAGCTCCTCAAGCGGATAGGTGGCTGCAAGGGCGGGTTTGATCTCACCCGCTTCAATGTATTTCACAAGGTTCTGCATGACTTGCGGATCAATCACCGTTGAGCCTGTGAAGGTCAGATCGCGAAGGTAGAACGTGCGCAGGTCAAACTCGACCATCGGGCCAGCGATGGCACCCGAGCAGGTATAGCGCCCGCCCCGTTCCAGAATGTCGATCAGCTTCGCCCAATAGGGACCACCGACTACGTCGGCCACCACAGTGATCTTCTCACCGCCTAGCGCACCACGCAGGTTTTCCGGCGCGCGCGGCAGGATCATGTCTGGACCCAGAGCGGCAACATCGGCGTGTTTGGCCTCGGACGCCAACGCGATCACCCGCGCACCACGCCGCTTGGCCAGCTGCACAAGCGCGCCACCAACGCCACCAGAGGCCCCCGGAACCAGAACCGTGTCTTTGTCCGTGACATTTGCCCGGGTCAGCATGCCCTCGGCCGTGGAATAGGAACAGGAAAAGGTCGCAAGCTCGGCATCCGACAAGTTGGATGTGATCGGCACCGCGTTGACGGCCAGCGTCGTTGCGTATTCGGCAAAACCGCCATCCCGTTCGGACCCGTAGTAGCCCGTTTTGTCCATGTTTTCGGGATCGTCCGGGTCGCGCAGCCATCCATCGGTGATCACCCTTTGGCCAATCCGCGCTGCATCCACGCCCTCTCCTACGGCAACGATTTCGCCGCAGATATCGGCACCCTGAATACGCGGGAAAGTAATCGGCGCGCCGCCCCAGGTCGGGTCATCCTCACCCACCTCTTCAAACGCACCGCCCGTAGTCGCATCCGTGACGGTCTTGGAGTACCAGCCCGAGCGTGTGTTCACATCCGTATTGTTCAGCCCGCAAGCGGCAACCTTGATCAACACCTCGCCCGCAGCGGGCTCCGGACGGGGCCAGTTTTCATGCAGCACCATCTGCTCCAACCCGCCGTGACCCATGGTCACCATCGCCTTCATTGTGTCAGGCAAACTCATCCAGTAGTCTCCTCAAATGCGCCGCAGGTCGGCAGAGGTGGTTCGGGGGCCACAAACCGGCGTTTTCGATCATCTTGGTGCGCCCAGTGTGCGAATCTGCTCGACAGGCTAATTTCACAAGTGTACCACGGTCAACAATGAATGACACAAATGTATCATCAATCGTTCTCGATCGTCTGGCCGAGGAATGGGAGGCCCTGACACCTGAGGCCCAAAAGGCCGCGCGCTATGTGTTGGAGAACCCCACCGATGTCGGTGTCTCGACCGTGCGCGAAATTGCCGAAGCCGCCAATGTCAAACCAAACACCTTTGTCCGCATGGCGCGGCAAGTCGGCTTTGAAGGCTATGAGGATTTTCGCGCCCCGTTCCGGCAGGCGATCCGGCAGGGATCGGTCTCATTTCCTGACCGCGCCCGTTGGCTTCAGGACATCGGTAAGTCCGGTGAGCTGGGCGGACTTTACGCTGACATGATCGGCGCGGCGATCCGCAATATCGAAGAGACCTTTGCCAGGATCGACGCCAAACAACTGCAGGCCGCCGCCGAGGATATCTGGAACTGTCGTCAGATCTTCACGCTGGGCGTTGGGGTGAACAACTCGAACGCCCGCAACTTCACCTATCTCGCCTCGACCGGCATGAAGCAGTTTCACGCCATCCCCCGTTCCGGCTCGACCCCGGTGGACGATCTTGCTTGGGCGGATGAACAGGACGTGCTGATTGCGATTACCTGCCACCCCTATCGGACCGAAGTGATCGAGGCGATCAAGCTGGCGCGACAGCAGGGTATGACCGTCGTTGGCATCTCGGACAGCCCGGCCAGCCCTGTGATCCTGAACGCACAGCACGGGTTTGTTCTGTCTGCGGACACGCCGCAATTCTTCCCCTCGTCGGTCTCGACCATTGCATTGCTTGAGACGCTTTTGTCCTTCGTGATCGCTGTTTCCAGTGATGAGATCGTTGATCGTGTCGCGCGGTTCCACCAGCGTAGGCATGAGCTTGGTCTCTATGCGGCAGAGCCCGAATAGTCACATCCGATCTCGCCTCGAAAACCTGTCATGAAATCGCCACATGGGCGCGACAAACACCGGTCGAGTACCCGCCGTGGTCAATCCATGCGCGAGGCGCATTCTGCCGATTGCATGCATGACGAGAGTGAACTAACGATAGCCCAATGCGTATTTTGACGGCCCTATTTCTATCGTTTCTTTTCTGCGCTCCCACACTGGCGACAGCGCAAGGCAAGGCGCTTTCGCCGACTGAACTTAGCCCTTCGGGACAGGACTATCTAAAGACCGTTCGCTATCGCGGGATCGACACGGATGTGGTGTATTTCGACCCCACCCAACCGGCCCCTCCGCTGGACACCAAATTCTCACCCAAACCCGAGGCGGAATCTCAGACCGTCTCGCTTGAAACCAACTGGACGGTGGGGATCATCGCGGCACTGGTTCTGGCCGTGCTGGCATGGATCCTGTACCTCAGCGTGGGTCTAACGTCGGTTTCTTTCCGGTCGGGGGCAGGCAACGCAAAGCGCGCCGGAAAGCCGTCAGTGGACGCACCCGAGACAGACGAGGAATTGCCCGATCTGGACGCCATCCTGAGGCAGGAGGATCGCAACCAGGCCGTCGTTGGACTGGCGCAACTGGTTCTGACCCGTTGCCTCAGCGCCAATGAGGTTCTGTTCAAGCGAAGCTGGACCCACCGCGAGGCGCTGCGCAGCCTGCCGCAGAGCCTCTGGTACATCCCCGATTTACGTGCGCTGGTGCTGGAAAGTGAACGGGTGCATTTCGGCCATCGCTCCATCAGCGATCCCGACTTCAACGCGCTGCTTGCGCGCATCCGCCCCATCCTGCGCGAGGTCCGCGCATGAGCGATACGGCCAATATTGCAGCAACCGAGCGGGTTCGGGTCGACTGGATCATCTTTGGCATCATCGGCGCGCTGTGCATCGGCATATTCCTTTATGTGATGGCCGGTCGACAATATGCGCTGCGCGACTCCTCGACCGGGTTCGACGGGCTAGAGCTGTGGCTGCGCGATCAAGACCACACCGCGCAAACCTTTACCGGAGGCTGGCCGCTGGACCGCAGCACCATCGGTCTGTTGATCCAGCCCATCTATGATACTCAGCCGGGCAAAGATCGGGCGCGCGCGCAGACCAAAGACGAACTGCTGCTGCAACCGGATGAGTTCGATCAGACTCTGGACGTGATCCGCGACAAGGCGCAGTCCACCCCCAGCCTTGTGATCTTGCCTAAATGGCGCTCGGGCCTGAGGCTGACGGGGTTGGGGCACCCTATTCTGTTGTCCCCCGAAGAAGGGATCGAGGCGGTTCTGCATGGGATCGTTGGTTCGAATGTCGGCACAATCCGCTCGGCCCGAGTTCCGTTCACTGACTTTGACGTGGCCTCTGACGATGCGCTGACCGCCCGCCTCTACGCGGCGCAGGTCTTTGACGGGCAAGGCTGCGAGCCGCTAGTGGGCCGTCGGGGCGCTATGGTTCTGGGCCTTTGCCCGCTGCCCGGCGACGGTGAACAGCAGAACGTCCATGTTCTGTCCGACCCGGATTTGATGAACAACCATGGGCTGGTTCTGGGCGACAATGCCCGGATAGCGGCAAAGGTGCTGCCCGAGATCGCGGGCGAGAAGCGGATCATCATCGACTATAGCGACCGTAACTGGCTGACCGAGCCGCAACAGCATGTCGCGCGCGAACGCACCTGGGACGATCTGAAACGCCTGTTCGAACCACCTTTCCTGACCCTATGGATCGGTG
Source organism: Ruegeria sp. CL3 (assembly GCF_056536505.1). Lineage (NCBI taxonomy): Bacteria > Pseudomonadati > Pseudomonadota > Alphaproteobacteria > Rhodobacterales > Roseobacteraceae > Ruegeria > Ruegeria sp. CL3. Next base: position 284,960 of record NZ_JBQFPT010000006.1, read on the forward strand.
CAGGGCTTCTGCTGGCCCTTGCAGTCTGGCGCGGCGGGGTGCGCAGCGGGCCGGTTACGGATCTGTCGCTGGGTCTCGGGTCAGGCAAACGAACTGCCAATCGGGTCCGTGCGCGGCTGATGCGGATGACCGATCAGGACGGTGCTTTGCTGTCGGATTTCATCGACACCCGCCTGCGCGCTCGCGCGGCATCGGTCTTTGGTACCTCGCACGCACTGCGCGGCACGCCCGAGGACGCGTACCTCAACTATATTCGCGCCCGAAATCCGGACCTGACTGCAAAACTGGAAGATCTGATCGCATCCATCCGCGCCCTGCCCCCGCATCTGGGGCCGGAACAGGCCATTCCCTATGTGGACCAATTTGAGTTGATACTGGAGCAACTTGCCGATGACGCTTGATGAATTGTTTTCCCATGCCGAAAGCCTCAGGGCTGAGATCGGCAAAGTTGTGCAAGGTCAGGAAGAGGCGGTTGACCTGCTGCTGACGGCGCTGTTTGCGCGCGGTCACGTGCTGCTTGAAGGGCCTCCGGGCACCGCCAAGACACTGCTGGCGCGCAGCTTTGCAGGGGCACTGAACCTCGAGTTCGGGCGCATTCAGTTCACGCCTGACCTGATGCCGGGCGACGTACTGGGCACTTCGATCTACAATTTCCAGACGAGCGAGTTCGTTCTGACCAAAGGCCCGGTTTTCAGCCAGATTCTACTGGCGGATGAGATCAACCGCGCGCCGCCCAAGACCCAGGCCGCCTTGCTGCAGGCGATGAACGAACGCATGGTGACCATCGATGGCACCGACCACTCGCTGGGGTCCGAGTTCATCGTGGTCGCCACCCAAAACCCGATTGAACAACAAGGCACCTACCCGCTGCCCGAGGCGCAGCTGGACCGCTTCCTGTTCAAGGTGAACCTCAGCTTCCCGCCCGAAGACGTCGAACTGTCGATCCTGCGCAAACACGCCAATGCACCGCTGGATCCCCTGAGCGCAACGCAAACAATGCGCCCTCTGCTGGATGCCCAGACGATGGCAGCGGCCCGGCAGTTGATTGATGAGATCGTGCTGGATGACGATATTCTCGCCTATATCCTGCGTCTGGTGCGCGCCACACGGGAAAGCGCGGATATCGCCTTTGGCGCCTCGACCCGCGCTGCGGATGCCATCGCCGGGGCGACCCGCGCAACGGCTGCTCTGAACGGGCGCGATTTTGCCATTCCTGACGACGTCAAAACTCTGATCATCCACGCGCTGCAACACCGCATCGTTCTGTCCCCCGCCGCCGAAATCGAAGGGCGCGGGCCGCAGCAGGTGTTGGAGAATATCCTCAACCAGATCGAGGCCCCCCGCTGATCCGGCCTTCGCGCATATTGCTGGTGGCGGCCTGCGTGGCGCTTGGTCTGTCACTGGTCGCCGTTGTCATGGGCGATGCAACCCGCACCGTTGCCGGGGTGCCATGGGTGGTTCTTTGCGCGCTGGCAATAGGCGACCTGCTGCTGTCCTGGCCACGTCGCCGTTCAGTCTCGGTAGAGCCGCTGGGTGATATCTTCGTGGGCGAACAGGATGAGATTGCCCTGACCGTCACCCCTGCGACCTCGGGCATGACCGGGCAGGTACACTGGCCCGAAGGGATCGAAGGACCGGCCCGGTTCGATCTGCCCAGCGGTCAGGTGCGCGTTCCGTTTCGCGCCATTCGCCGGGGAAAATGGCGCCTCTCACATCTATGGCTCGGCTGGTCTTCCCGGTTCAAACTGTTCGAATTCGTCCCGAAAATCGCCTTTGGCCTTGAACTGGCGATCGTACCCAACATCCGCCGGGTGCAATCGGGTGAGATTTCGACAACGGTCCAATCACGCCTGTTCGGTGTAAAGGAAAACCGCGCCATCGGCGAGGGCACCGAGTTTCACCAGTTACGGGATTTCGTACCCGGCATGGATGCGAACTCAATCGACTGGAAGCGGTCGGCGCGGCACCGGTCTTTGGTCGCCAAAGAGGTTCGGGCCGAGCGCAACCACCACGTGATCATCGCCTTGGACAACGGCTATCAGATGCGTGAGGAGATCGCGGGCCTGCCCAAGATCGACCATGCGATTACCGCCGCGCTGGCGACCGCCTGGGCCGCCGTCATCGGAGGGGATCTGGTCGGGCTTTACGCCTATGACGCCAAGCCGCGTATGTTCCTGCCCCCCGAACCGGGCCGCGCAGCGTTCACACGGCTGCGCAGCCGCACGGCCGAGCTGCAATACGAAAGCGTCGAAACCAACCACACCCTCGCCATGACCGAGCTGAACGGGCGCACTCCGAAACGCAGCCTGATCATTGTGTTTTCGGATTTCGTCGACACCACCTCGGCCGAGTTGATGGTCGAAAACATAAACGCGCTGGCCAAGCGGCACCTGATCGTTTTCGTCACCCTGCGCGATCCGATCCTCGAGGCGCAGGTCAACACGGCCCCGCAGGACATGAACGACGTGGCCGAGACCGTCTCGACCGGGCAGCTTCTGCGCGAGCGCCGCCTTGTACTGGAACGGCTGCAACAGATCGGCGTGACCGTAATTGACGCCGAACCGGGCGAGATCTCGGCGCGGCTGATCTCGACCTATCTGGAAATCAAAGCACGAGAGATGATCTGATGTCTGACGCTGACCTGATCCGCTCGGCCCGGTTCCGGAAAGAACGCGAAAGCGACTGGCGACGCTTGTCCGATCTGGTCGACAAGGCCGAAGGTCAGGGCCTGCACCGCATGAGCTTTCAAGAGGCGCGCGATCTGGCCGACCTCTACCGGCAGGCCACAACATCCCTGTCCATCGCGCGCGAAATCTCATTGGATCGCGGGTTGCTGGAATATCTCGAGGCGCTGACAAGCCGCGCCTATCTGAGTGTCTACGCCCCGCAACAACGGCTGGGCGGGATCATCCGCAAGTTCCTGACCAGCGGCGGGCCGCTAGCGATGCGGTCCTCGTGGCGCGTCACCTTGCTGGGGTTTCTGTGCATGGCGGCTGGTGCCATCGCCGGGTATTTCTTCTACTTCGACAATCCCGAATGGTTCTTTGTCTTCATGCCCACCGAACTGGCCGGAGGGCGCGGGCCGGATGCCAGCACGGACTATCTGCGTTCGGCCATCTATGGCGAGGAAGACGGGTCCGGGCTGGGGGCTTTTGCCACCTATCTGTTCTCGCACAACACACGCATCGCGATCTTTGTGTTTGGGCTAGGGGCATTCCTCTGCGCGCCGACGGTTCTTTTACTGTTCTATAACGGCTTGATTTTGGGAGTTTTTTACGCGCTTCACATTGATCGGGGCTTGGGCTGGGACCTGTTTGGCTGGCTGTCGATCCACGGCGTGACCGAGCTGTCAGCGATCTGCATCGCAGGCGCGGGCGGGTTGAAACTGGGCCTCGCTGTACTGTTCCCCGGCCAGCTCACACGCCGCGCGGCATTGCGGGCCGCCGGGCATGATGCGGTGAAACTTGCACTGATCGCCGCCATGATGCTGGTCGCCGCCGCGCTGCTGGAAGGCTTCGGCAGGCAGTTGGTACAGGACCGCACCACACGCATCGCCATCGGTTGGGGGATCGGTGCGCTGTGGTTGCTGTGGTTCTGCATGGGCGGAAGGAAACGGTCATGACGCAACCCAAGCTCGACCGCCTGCTGCCCCCCGAGGGTGTGCCGCTCTACTTCCGGGTTGCAGGTGTGGGCGTGCGCATGGCCGCCCAATTCGCCGATATCCTGATCACCGGGGTGGGTGCCATCGCCCTCTTCCTGCTTTTGCTGGCCATCGACGTTGTCCCGCCCGAGGCGCTTTTGGCCGTGGCCGCAATGCTGTTTTTCATCATCCGCATCCCCTACTACGCCGCGTTCGAGCTGGTGTGGAATGGCCAGACCATCGGCAAGCGCATGATGAAGATCAAGGTGGTCTCGGCCGATGGTCAGGCGCTGACGACGCAATCCCTTGTCGTTCGCAATCTGATGAAAGAGGCCGAGATTTTCCTGCCCGGCACACTGGTTCTGACCCTGAATGCCGATGCTCTGGTCCCGTCGCTGATCTCGCTGGCCTGGATACTGGGCGTGGTTGCGGTGCCGGTGTTCAATAAGCGCAGCCAGCGGTTGGGGGACATTATCGCAGGCACCTATGTGATCCACCTGCCTAAGCCGATCCTGCTGCCCGATATGTCCAAGGCGATCAAACCCGCAACTGCCACCCAGCCCCGGTTCCAGTTTCTGACCCATCAGCTTGAGCACTACGGCGCGTTCGAGTTGCAGACACTCGAAGGGTTTCTGCGCGGCGCAGCACGCTCGACCGGGCCCGAAGCGCACAAGCGGAAAAAGGAAACCATGGCCGCAATTGTCGAGCAGGTTCGGCGCAAGATCGACTATGCCGATGCGGTACGCCCCGAAGACCAGCTTGCTTTTCTCGAGGCCTTCTACAAAGCACAACGCGCCTTTCTGGAACAGCGCCAGTTGTTCGGCGACAAACGCGCCGACAAATTCCACGCCACGACCGACAAGCAAGGCTGACCACGCCTGTTGCAGATTTACCCAAGCGAGAAGCAGAAAACCGAAACTCGTCTTGAGGATGAACCCGTTCTCAAGGCTCTATCAGAGACAGAACACAAAAGTAGTTTGGAACAAAAAATGACAGATACAGCCAATCCCGAATACCCCGAGGCTCACATGCCTCTTGGCGTCGGCACCATTGTCGGCGAGACGTTTTCGATCTTTTTCAAAAAGATCCACCTTGTGCTTCTGCTGGGATTCATTCCGGCGCTGATCGAAGTCATAGTGAACAACTATGCGGTGGGGCAGTCTTTCGATGACGTTGGCACCGCCGGTTTCGACAATACCGCCTTCTATTCTGGCGTGATCGTGTCGGCTCTGATCACATTGCTCGCATATGCCGTCACCACGGCCGTGATCATACAGTTCGCTTATGACGCAAAATTGGGGCTTGCGGCGCGTATTGGCAGCTATTTCTCGGCGGCTGTCGTCAACCTGCCCGCCATTGCAGTTCTGTCGGTCGCAACGACGATTTTGTATTTTATCGGCCTTGTTTTTCTGGTCGTGCCGGGTATCTGGATCTACGCCGTGTTTTCCGTCATCGTACCGGCCATTGTGATCGACAGGGCCGGGTTCGGCGCGATGGGACGCAGCGCGACCCTGACCAAGAACTACCGTTGGCCCATCATCGGCGCGCTGATCCTGATGGGTCTATGTATTGTGCTGGTCGTCATGGTAGTCACATTTGCCTTTGCTGCCGCGTTCGGGTTCTCCGGAATTGCTGATCCAACGGCATCTTTGGGTCCCTGGGTCTTTTTTGAGGCCGCGCTCAACGCGATTGCCTATGGTTGGCTCAGCATCACCATCGCGCTGATCTTTGCTCGCCTGAAGGAGATCAAGGAAGGTGTCAGCGTCTCAGATCTGGTGGACGTGTTCAAGTAAACCAAAGACCCGCAGCCCGGTCACAGGGCTGCGGGCATCTGCGCGTCTCTGCGTGACATTTTCGCGTACATTTCACAGACCAATCACACCAACATGTCCGCAACGGCTGGCGGCGCGTGCTTTGCTGCTGTATCACTCCGGTGGTAATGCAGGACGGCGGGGTCATATCTTCACAACAACAGGGCGATCTGGGGCAGCGGCGCCAGGTCTCGGTCCTGTTTGCGGATATGGTTGGCTATACGTCGATCGTCTCGAAACTGGACGAAGAACAAGCTTTGGAGTTTGTGCGTCTGGTCTACGACACACTCTCGGGCGCGGTAACAAAACATGGTGGTACGGTCCGCGACTTTGCCGGGGACAGTATCATGGCGCTGTTCGGCATCCCTGAGGCACTAGAGGACCCGGCCGAACGGGCCTGCCGCGCCGCCGACGCCATTCATCACGCTTTCCGCGCATCCGCCCAAAAGATCGAGGCCCGCTTTGGTGTGCGCCCTCAGATGCGGGTCGGCATCAGTTCCGGCACCGTTCTGATGGCTGCCGTACAGGGCGCAGACGGCCCGGCAACAGCGGTGGGCAGCACGGTCAACATGGCGTCGCGCATCGAAAACCTGGCCCCATCGGGGGGTACGCTGATCTGCGACAAGACCCGCAGCCTTGTCGAATGGGTGACTGAGCTGCGCTTTGATGGGGAACATCAACTCAAAGGTCTCGCTGCCCCTCAGAAATTGTGGCAACTGCAATCCGTACGGGCCGATGCCTCGCGATTTGATGCCTCGGTCGCGCGTGGTCTCAGCACCTATGTGGGGCGCGAAAGCGAACTGACTCAATTGGCTGATTCATTGGCTCGGGCGCGCAACGGCGTTTCGGTGGTGGATCTGGTGGCGGAACCAGGCTTGGGCAAAACCCGGCTTGTGTTCGAGTTCCTCAACCGCCTGCCCCGCGATCAGATTGACGTCCTGACTGGCTATTGTTTTGCGGATCGGCAGCAGGTTCCCTTCCTCCCGATCATCGAGATTGTCCGAACCGGGTTCCGCATCAAGGATCAGGACAACCCAACCCGCATCGCCTACAAGATCGAAACCGGCCTGAAAGCTTGGGAGTGCTTTTCTCAACAGAATTTGGGCCTGCTGATGAACCTGCTTGGCCTGACACCACCGCCGGACGCATTGGACGGGCTTGACGGCGTTCTCATTGGCCTGCGCACCCGTGAATTGCTGCCCGAGCTGCTGAAAGCGCGATGCGCCAAGCAGCCCGTGATCCTGTTCATCGAAGACAGCCACTGGATCGACAGCGCCTCGGAAGAGCTGTTGCAGGGCATCGTCAACCGGTCGGACCTGACCAACTTGTTGCTGATCCAGACGCACCGCCCGGAATACACGCCTGCTTGGCGCGATGACGACAAGGTTCGGACCATCGCGCTGAAACCGCTGGTGACCGAGGATTTCGCCAACCTGGCGCGCAACCGGCTGGGCGTAACCACTCTGCCCGCGGGACTGGACCGGCAACTGGCCGAACGTGCCGGTGGTAACCCGCTGTTTGGCGAAGAAATCCTGACCTACTTGTTGGAGCAAGGCAGCCTTCGGGTCGACGCGACCGAGGCGCATCTGGATATCGACATGGCGCAGGCCGACCTGCCGGCCAGCATGCTGAACCTGCTGACCGCCCGCGTTGACCGCCTGTCAACCAAGGATCGGGACCTGCTGCAAGCCGCCGCCGTAATTGGGCGACGGTTTGATCCCGGTCTGCTCTCGCAACTGGCCAAAGACCCCGGCGAAACCGGTGACGCTCTGCAGCGACTTCAGGCTCAGGACGTGTTGTATCGCGACGAAAACTCCTCGGACTACGTGTTCAAGCATGTCCTACTGCGCGATGCCGTGTATCAGAGCCTTGTCGCCACCCGCCGCGCGGGCCTGCATCTGGAAGTGGCCGAGTGTCTGGTCCTGCGCAACGCAAACCGCCTGCAGGAAGTGGCCGAAATGTTGGCCTACCACTACGGCCAGACGGACCAGACCGACAAAGCGTTTCGATATACGGCGATGGCCGGGGACAAGTCTCTGGGTGTCTATTCGCTGGACGAGGCCAACAATTACTACACGGCAGCCTATGCCCTTTATGAAAGCGATCCAGACTGCGCCTCAAAGTCCGAGTTCGCTGAGTTTCTGGCCAGCTTTGCGCTGTGTTCGAACATCTCGCTCAGGGTCAAAACGATCATTGACCTTGCCGGGTCCGTGCGCCCCATCCTTGAACAGGTGGGCGACAGCTCTCATCACGCGCTGTTCCTGCACCACTACGTGTCCTGCCTTGTCTGTAATGGCAAATACCGCGAGGCCCACTGGGTGCAACAGGATCTGACCGCCATGGCCGAACGTCTGGGCGATCCGGCCTCACGGGCCTATGCCATGGTGAATGAGCTTTCGGTGTCGATCTATTTCTCGCCGATTTCAAACGCCGAATTCGAAGCCAAAGCCCGCGTGATCGAGGCCGAGCTGGAAAAGATCGACGACGCCTATATCCAGAACTTCTACCTCGCCACCATCGGTTGGAACGAACTGACCCGCGGACGAGTCGCCCGCGCGCACGCCACCGCAGACAAGATGATAGCACTGGGCAAAAAGACCAACGACCCAAGGGCTTTGGGCTATGGCACAGCGATGAAAGCCCTGATCGCCATGGTCGCCGATGACCACGAAAAGGCGCTGGCCATCGCGGAAGAGGCGCACAAGGCTTCAAAAGTCGAGTTCGAACGCGCCATCGCCGAGGCCGCCCGCGTATCCGCCATGGTGCCTACGGAAACACCCGGCGCGATCGAGATCATTGAGGCCCATATCGCCAATTGCAATGAACACGGCTGGACCCTGTTCACCATGGGCCCGGCAACGATGCTGGGAGTAGCCTATGCCCTCAAAGGACGCATCGCTGACGGGCTACGGCAGATCGAGCGTGCCGTTCAAAAACGCACGGACGAAGGCACTAAAGTGTCGGCCGATTGGGCGCGTCTGTTCCTATGCGAAATGTATCTTGCCATCCTGACCGGTGAGGGCGGAGCGTCAGCTGGCGTCTTTCTCCGGAATTTCCGCTCGATCCTTTGGGTGCTGTTCTTTGGCGAAAAGAAACTGGTTGCTATGCTGGACGAGGTGCGCAGCAACCCCCAATTCGACGACAAAGGGCACTATATAGCCCGCTGCGACATGATCCTCGGGTTGCTCTATAAAGCGCGCAAGAAGAAGCAATTGGCCGTGCAACACCTGAGCAAAGCCCGCGTCATCGTTGAAACCGCGGGCCAATCCCCGATGCTGTCCCGGATCGACACGGCTCTGGCCGAGTTGGCCTAGAAGTTTATCCGAAATGTGCCAATATTTAAGGTTGCGGCGGAGTGGAAGTGCGGAACTATGCCTGCAAGTTACTGAAAGGTATATATTGAATTTGAAAAACAGTGGGTTAAACTATTAAAGTACTGAACTGAACTTGGTGTCTAGCGGAGCAAAGCCCAAGGTTAGAATGCTAGAATTCTCGTTTCGAAACACATCGCTGCCACTCATACAAATTTCAGAGAATGACAACTCTGAGCCTAAAGGGCCCAACGCTGCGCGTTCGACGCAGGTCAGCTTGACAAGGCAAAGCGCCAAACGTCTGCCAGACGAAATTTGAACATAGGCGCGAAGCCATACTCATGCTATTTTTAAGATGGGTTTGTAGGGCGGGAAGCTGTTGGATCGCCAGCATTCAAAAGAGATTGACCGCGTCTTAAGCGGTTTCGATACAGGGCGAGACCGACTTGTCGCGGATAGCTGGCAGCGCTGTGTTGAAACCTACGGTATGGATCCCTCACGACAAGAACCTGCGCACATCCTGCCTGACACCAAATTCCGAGAACACCTAGAACAATCCGAACGTCTGATCGCGACCGCGCGCTCGGGACTTCAATCGCTGTTTGCGCAGGTGGCAGGGCAGAACTACGTCCTGCTGCTTGCGGATGCAGATGGCGTCTGCGTCGATTTCTTTGGCGACCAGAACTTCGAGGACGAACTCAGAACTGCGGGTCTTCATCTAGGTTTCAAGTGGACGGAAGAGTTGGCGGGAACGAACGGAGTGGGGTCGTGTATCGTTACGGGTCAGCCGGTGACGATTCATCAGGGCGATCATTTTTCGATTACGCATACGCCGCTGTCTTGCACGGCTGCACCTATTTTTGACACCAAAGGAGCTCTTGCGGCTGTTCTAGATGTGTCATTGTTGCGTGGACCCTCGCCAAAGGCGTCGCAGAATCTGGCGATGACATTGGTGACGAATTCCGCCCGTCGCGTCGAGATGGCAAACCTGATGGCATCGACCCGGCGCGATTGGGTCCTGCGCTTTTCAGCCAGCCCCGAATTTCTTGAGGTCGATCCCGAAGCGGCGGTTGCAGTGGACGGAGGCGGCAAGATCATCGGTATGACCTCGGGGGCCCGACGCGCTCTGGACCCGGATGGTTCGGGTCACCTGATAGGGTCGCAACTGCAGGACTGGCTTGAAATCAGTGTTGATGACATGCCCGAGTTCATGCGCGGCAGACCGTCCGAAGACCGCGTTCTGCACCTCAAGGATGGGCGCGCGCTCTATGGTCATGCCGTTGCGCCACAGACGCCGCAGATGACGGCAGCTTTGCGCAAACGGGAACAGGTTCTGCCTGGTGCCCTTGGTAGCTTTGCAGGGCCAGATGCGGGTCTTAAGCAACTATTGAACAAAGCTGCCCGTCTTGCGCCGACCAATCTGCCGCTTTTGCTGACCGGTGAAAGCGGGACGGGCAAGACCAAGCTGGCGCGCGCGATCCATATGGCTGATCCTGCGACACAGGATTTCCACACCGTGATCTGTTGCGATACGCCAACATTCAATTTCTGCCATGGTATCGAACCTGGCACACTGTTCCTGCGTGGCGTTGAAGACCTGAGCGAGCCTGCTCAGGCCTCTCTTTTGGCAGTGCTTGAGCGGCGGGCTGATCTGAGGATCATCGCCTCATGTCGACAGCCCCCTGCGGGATTGCAGGGCAGTCTGCGCGAAGATCTGCTGCACCGGATTGTGGGGGCTACATTGTCTGTGCCGCCTTTGCGCCACCGTGCGGATCTGGATTGGTTGATTGATCGTCTGCTTCGACGGTTTGCCAGCCATGATATTCGCCTGTCGACCGCTGCCCGCGCCGACCTGAAATCACGATTGTGGCGCGGCAATATTCGTGAACTGGAACATCTGCTGCAAAGTTCGGTCGCCCTGTGTCAGGACAACATCATCGACTTAACGGATTTGCCCGCCCCGGCGCTCGCCCCTACGCAAAAGCAGGACTCAGATGATCTGGAAGCACTTTTGCGTGCCTGCGATTGGAACATGTCCCAACTGGCAAGGCGCCTTGGTGTGAACCGATCGACGATCCTGCGCCGTATGCGAAAGGCCGGGCTTAGACCGCCCACTTAGACGCATATGTACCCGTGTTGCGCCCTTGTTGCACGCGCAACAAGCCCTTGCATTTTTAGACTGAACTAAGTGTTGAGGCGCCAAATCCGCTTGCCCGAAGGGTCGCGGATTTGCCAGCCTTCTGCTCCGTGGAGATAGGGAGGATGACATGCTCGACACAACACTCTCGGATCAGGTTCAGGGGTTTCTGGATGACTTCGGCGCGGCTTTGTCCCAAGTCGATATCGATGCCGCCTGCGATATGTTCCAGGACGATTGCTATTGGCGCGATCTGGTAAGCTTTACCTGGAATATTAAAACGGTTGAGGGCAAGGCGCAGGTAGCAGATATGCTCGCGCATCAGTTGGCCACAACCAAGCCGAGTGGTTGGAAAATAGCTGAAGGTGAAGTTCCAACTGAAGACGGCGGAATAACCACCGCTTGGATCGAGTTCGAAACCGAAGTGGCACGCGGCTACGGGTTGATCCGCCTCAAGGATGGCAAGATTTGGACATTGCTGACCACGATGGTCGAGCTGAAAGGTCATGAAGAGCCCAAAGGGTTCAACCGTCCACTTGGGGCCAAGCACGGTGCGGGCAAACACAGGACCACATGGGCAGAAGAACGGGCGCAGGAAGAGGCTGAACTGGGTTACGAAACACAGCCCTACTGCGTCATCATCGGCGGTGGTCAGGGCGGGATCGCTATGGGCGCGCGGCTGCGTCAGCTGGGTGTACCGACGATCATCGTTGAACGGAATGATCGGCCCGGCGACAGTTGGCGCAATCGCTACAAATCCCTCTGCCTGCACGACCCGGTCTGGTACGACCATCTGCCCTATATCAAGTTCCCGGAAAACTGGCCCGTCTTCTCGCCCAAGGACAAGATCGGTGACTGGCTTGAGATGTACACCAAGGTGATGGAGCTGAACTATTGGACGCACACGACGGCCAAATCCGTCACGTTTGACGAAGACAGGGGCGAATGGACCATCACGGTGGACCGGGACGGCGAAGAGGTTGTACTGCGGCCCAAGCAACTGATCATGGCGACGGGGATGTCCGGCAAGAAACGCATGCCTGATTTTCCGGGTATGGATGTTTTCAAAGGCGAACAGGTGCATTCGTCGGAACATGAAGGTCCTGACAAATGGGCCGGTAAAAAGGTCGTTGTGGTGGGGTCCAACAACTCGGCCCACGACATCTGCGCCGCGCTCTGGGAAAACGATGCCGATGTGACCATGGTGCAGCGGTCCTCAACCCATATTGTCCGCTCTGACACCCTCATGGAAATCGGACTGGGCGATCTCTATTCTGAACGTGCGGTGCAGTCTGGCATGACGACCGAAAAGGCCGATCTGATCTTTGCTTCGCTGCCCTATCGCATTCTTCATGAATTCCAGATTCCAGCCTATGCCGCGATGAAAGAACAGGACAAAGAGTTCTATGACGGGTTGGAAAAGGCCGGGTTCTGGCTGGATTGGGGCGATGATGACAGCGGGCTGTTTATGAAATACCTGCGTCGCGGATCGGGCTACTACATCGATATAGGGGCCAGCCAGTTGATCATTGATGGCGAGATCAAGCTGAAACGGGGTCAGGTCACCGCGCTTGATGAAACCGGAGTTATCCTTGATGACGGCACGCATCTGGATGCCGATCTGGTGGTCTATGCGACGGGGTATAATTCGATGAACGGCTGGGTGGCGGACCTGATGGGTCAGGAAATGGCGGATCGGCTTGGGAAATGCTGGGGTCTGGGCTCTGACACAACCAAGGACCCGGGGCCTTGGGAAGGCGAGCAACGCAATATGTGGAAGCCGACACAGGTTCCAAACCTCTGGATGCATGGTGGAAACCTGCATCAGTCCCGGCATTATTCACAGTTCCTATCGCTGCAAATAAAGGCCCGGATGGAGGGTATTCCGACGCCGGTCTACGGCCTTCAAGAAGTGCATCACCTCAGTTAAAGCATTCGCTTCGACCAAAAAATGGACATCGCGCTATCGCGAAATGAAAAAACAGTTGTAGCGGTTCCATTCTAATTGATGAGCTTTCTTTACAGCTATCCTTAATCAGGAGAATCTTCATGCTCGTCCAGGTCCAACACCGCAGGGTCGATCATGCGTTTGCTGGCGCTCATCTTGACAGAGTTCCGCATGGCCTTGCTTCGCCGCAGCAAGCGCCGGAATCTTGCTTCGTCAAGCATAAGCAGTGTCGAGGGCGCCAGCGCTCGCGCATTTACCCGACGGGGCCGTTTCATGAGCATGGCCAATTGCCCAAACATTTCGCCACGACCTAAACGTGTGGTGTGTCTGCCGAACTCCACTTCGACGGCTCCAGAAGCGATGAAAAACACACTCCGGGTCAATTCATCTTTGGAAAGTATCGTGTCACCCGCGTTGGCGTAGCGCGTACGCAGCGCTCTACTGAGTTTTCGCAATGAAGCTTTGTCGAGATCAGAGAATAGTGGAAACTGCCTGACCAGATCCCGCCTCTTCAGGGCAATGTCCAGTACAGGACGCCCTTCGGATAAAGCACGTCGTGCCGCCACTTCCTGCATCAACACCGAATAGAGCTCTTCGCCTACCAGGCCATCCTCGCGCATGACCGCGTATTCTCGCTCCTCCAGTCGCAATGCTGTCCTTCGGATGAACCGCCGCTCCAGCTTTTCCGCATAACCTGGATATTGGAGCCGTAATCCTTCAAGCGCTGTCTCAACCGCCTCGGATCGGCGCTCCAACAGGTCGTCTAGCAACTCCGCAACCCGGCGACCGTGGATCCGGCGTATGCGACCAAGGACAAACCCATCGAGATCTCGAAGGATCAGACGTTGCATGAGCAGTCTTTCGAACCTGTCCGCTGTTATACGAGTGAGCGGAAACGAGATTCGTAGGCGGTTGTGCAGGAAAACGGCGATCCGAAAAGACTTGCCATAGACGACAGATCGATTGGACGCGCGCTGATAGCCGATCCGCCCACCGGTCCTTGCGCCTTCAATGAGCCGATCCGCGTCTGACAGAATTTTTTCGCTGAGAACGGATGACATGGTGCGCTCTCGCATTCGGGCCAAAACTGAATCCCGCTCTGCACCGGCTAACGCAATAAGGCCAAGCGTGATCCGGTCACGATCCAGGATCTCCGCGCTGTCTTCGGCGGCTTTTACAGCCTCGTCGAGGCGTTCGCTAAATTGTTTGGCTTCGTTTCTTACAATTTGGTGGGTCAAGTCGTAGTTTTCCGCAGTGCGAGACATATCCTCGCGGACTGATTGCAAGGCGACTGCGACCACCTGGCGCGACAATGCCGTATCAAGCGGAGTGAGTTTGTCGAGTCCTAGCTTTGTGATCACCGTTCGCAAGGTTGTCCCTTGGACAATCAGTGTAAACAGCGTAAAGCCAGTGGCCAAAATGCCGACCAGACGCTTTGTTTCGAGCGGTACTTGAGTGCTTTCGGTGACTGCTAGTGCCAATGCCAAAGTCACAGCGCCCCGCAGCCCACCCCAAAGCATTGCGGTGCGATAGGGGTGTTCCACAACTGGCGACAGACCGATTGTCGTGAGCAAGGGCAACAAGCCGAACAGAACCGCCGCCCGCGCCAGTGTTGCTGCAAGAACCACCACTGCCAACAGGCCAAAGTCAGACGGCTGCACCCCTTCCAAAAGCCGAGGTATCAACAATGCTGCAAGAATAAAAATTAGCGCTCCGGCCCAGTGTGCAAGAAGATCCCATACTTCTTGCAGATTTGTCCATGCGATCGGTGACAAACGACCGGGGCCGGTGAGGTTGAGCGTTAGTCCTGTGATCACAACTGCGATAACACCCGAAGCCCCGACGCTTTGTTCCGCAACGATATAGGCGAGGTACGGCAGCGCGACAGAAATTGAAATTTGTGCCTTGTCCCAACGGTCTACGAAGGCCATCATCCAAACCGCTATACGCGCCATAAGCCAACCGGTGAGTGCTCCGCCGGCGATCAACAGCGGAAACTGCCCCACGGCTTCATTTAATGATGGATCAGGTCTCCCGAGCATCACAAAGCTCATGAATAGCCCGAAAAGAGCAATCGCGGCAGCATCGTTCAGGAGGCTTTCACCCTCGATTATTCGCGACAACCTGCGTGGTGCGGAGATTGACCTAAAAATGCTGACAACCGCCGAGGGATCTGTTGTCGATACGATAGCACCAATCAACAGGCAAGCGACCAACGGTAAGGCACTTACCCAACTGAGCGCATAGCCAATGGAAAGTGTCGCCACAATCACAGCCACGACGGCCATCATCAGGATGGGCATCCAGTCATCCAGCATCCTGCGCAGGTTCATGCCGAGTGTCGCCTGGAAGAGCAACGTTGGCAGAAAAACATAGAGGAAGACGTCTGACCGGATCGGCAAATCAATAATCGCCTGCGCTCCCGGGTTCAGTGCATCCGTCAAGTCAGTGTTGAGAAAGAACGTTGCGCCAAGTCCGATCACTATCCCCAGGACCGCTAAGATAACGCTGTAAGGCAGGCGCATACGTGCAGCCAACGGTTCTGCCACGCCGATTACAACAAAAAATGAAGTGATGATGGTCGTAATGACGACAATATCCATTACTACGTATTACCTGAGAACTCGAATTAAGGGAATTCGCCCCTTCAACAGGATCGGCTTTGCGGGATCAACGTGTTGGCTCAAAAACATCAACGTTCACTAAGGGTTCGGAGCAGTCGCTCGCTGCCATTCGGTTGAATAGCTACTATGCTTGCAATATTGGCCGAATTTAGGACAACACCTTAACCGACTCAATTTTGGTTCTTCTGACAAAATCTGGGCATCTAAGATGGCACCGCAACAAAGTTATACTTACAACTTTCGCAAATATGCCCAAGAGACAAATCCCTTTAGGCCACGCGCACGTTGCAAGGACACGCGGCACCAACGGGTGCCGCCGGTCTGCTCGCAACTGTGAACTCTTAAAGCGGTTCCATTTGGAAGGCCCACGATCACATTGAACCCTATTCCCGGTCCTGCACGCAATTTCAGCATGCTTCCGTCTTCAACGCCAAAAACCTCGTATTGCCCGAGAGAAGCTGCCGTTGCGGATTGAGCCAAGACATTGGTGCCTAGGAAAAATGCCACTAAGGGCAAGAAGATTGCACTTCGCATAACGTTAACCTGCCTGTTTCCTCAAATGCAGTCTTAGCGCCTCCGATCATCAAGCGTAACTCCTTGACCAAAGAACGCGCACGTTTAAACCGGCTATTGAACCAAGATTTTTAAGTATGCCGAAGGTCAGGTTTGGGCTCAACTTGGCCATCTGAACATTTTTCTCAGATGACAGCTTATGAACGGAAAGAAGACACACAAAGGTGTGGCAGTGCGGGTTAGGGCCTGCCTCTACTGTCCAAAAACTCTTTATCAGGCTCTTGATATCCAGCTCCTTCATGGCTGCACACCCTCACAACAATGATTATGAAGAGTGCCATCAGGATTGCTCTGGCACTTGGGGTTTGGAGTAAGTATTTCATTTTTCATTTTTATTGTTGCGTGAGTGACTTGGCAAAGAAGTCCCGCGTCTTTTCATTCAGCCCGCCAGTTGAGCTCAACTAACCGGCAGCAGGCCGCATTTGGAAGCGGTTCGGAGGAGGTCAATTGATAGGTTTTTGCTCCGAGCGCCAACAGTTCGTGAGCATCCGTGATTTGAGGTATCCGGATTTCAAAGCAACAAAAGACAACCACTCTGTAAATTTAACGACGTCAGTGTTAGTAGCGCGGTTTTACGAAGGCTTTGATGTTAAGAAGGAAATGACGCAGGATCAAACCTTCCATTCAAACGCCAAGGCAAAGAAACTTCTCGGTTTTGATCCTCAGCATGATTGTCGGGACTACCTGAAATCAAAGTTCCTGCATCTTAAAGATTTCGCTCTTACCTGCGCGCACAACGCGACCAGAACTACGCCTTGGATACGCCGTTTCTCGCAGCCACGAAATCGACAAGGTGAGGAACATAGTCGTTCGGCCCATCACCTCCAGCGGCAAGCGCCATAGCAAAACTGTTTTTTGCGGCGTTTCCGATTGGATTGGACAGCCCCACTTCATCTGCCATGGCTTCGAGGTAACGCAAATCTTTTAGAGCATTGGATAGGGTGAATTTGTGGGACTCTCGATTACCTTCAACCGCGTACCCCATGAAGGTTTGATAAAACCCGCAATCCATCCTGCTGCCACGAATGACCGAGTCGAATTCTTTGGTGGAAATTCCGACTTTTTCGGACAGTGCCAACGCTTCTGAATAGAGCGCCGCGTACCCCAGTGAAAGAAAGTTATTCAGAAGCTTCATTTTGTGCCCTGCAGCACATGGGCCAATGTGAACGATGGTCTTTGCCCAAGCTGCGATAACAGGCTTCAACCGCTCAAAAACAACAGGGTCAGCGCCGACCATGGTCGCCAGCTCTCCGTTCTGTGCCTGCACCGGTGTCCCGCCCAACGGCGCGTCCGCCATATGGTGACCGGCCTGCGCTAACTTTTTTGCGAGTGCCATAGTGGAATTCGGGTCTGACGTGGAACAATCCACAATGACGCTACCGGCCTGCATGGTTGGCATCATGGCCGCGACAATTGCCTCGACCTGAGGTGAACCGGGTGCACAAATATGGATAACTGAGGAACCTGCAGCGAGCTCCGCGAGGTTTTCCGCCTCCATCGCACCCTGAGCGACCAAGTCACCGACAGGGCCACGGTTTCGATGAGCAACCACATTAACTTTGAAGCCGGCTTTTAGCAGATTTGCGGCCATACCCTGACCCATCAAGCCAACACCAACAAATCCTATCGTTTCTTCGCTCATCGAGGTCTCCCTTTACCATTCACGGAGAGTCAGTGTGGACTAGTACAGAATGAAAAAGCAATGGTGGCTTAACTTTGCTTCGTGAACCAAGGCGCAGGACGCAGCGAATGAACGTTTCTAGTCCTTTTCGACAGATGCTGCGCTTGAACCAAGTGTCTGCATTGTGCTCGAAACAGTCGTTCCTTGAATTCAACTTTAAGTCTGCTCTGCGCGCTAACCGGTCATTCATTCTAAACGTATGAAGGCAGAAGAATGGAACAAATCGGATCGCTCCCATCTGGATCGCCAGCATTTCTTCGATCTCGTCTTGCGGTTTAACCCCGGCAACAACCGACATCACAAAGTTCGATGTTGTCTCCGAGACAGAACTGTCCTGCTGTACGGGAGTCGCGACTTGATCCATAACGCCTTCGAAGAACGGGTAGTCTGCTGTGCCAAGCTAATGCATCGCCAACCCCAAGATTTCTGCCGCCTCGTTCATCGACAGAATCACCTTGCCGTTGTTGCTGCCGTTAGAGCGGGAGTGAAGCTCCAGCCAGAGCTTCACTGCAGGTCCGGACAGAGCCCGCAATGCCGGAGATTTGATCATGGCGTAGGGCAGAGGGACTTATTGGCCCTCATCTGACCGTTTGCCCTTCGGAGATCGACGCCTACTCATCGCGGCACCTCCTCTGGAAATGCTCGGGAATGGCATCTGACTTCGGAACGTCGCAGCCGATATGCGCACGGACGAGCCGGGTCAGACCGGATTTGGACACACAGTACCCTAGCGTGTCCCATGCTGCTCCCCCAGCGGGAAATTGGGGGCTCTGGCGCTGAAACAGCCATTGGACGCCGTCCCGACATACGGCGATGCGGTAGACACCATGGCGCAAGAGCTCGCCGCTGTAGTTGTCAGCGGTTTCTCGATGATCAGTCCGGGGAAGCGAGCATGTGTCTAGCCCCCTGTCGTGTGAGGTATTGATCGACTTGGAAAGGGAGATATCAGCCATGCTCGATCCTTCCTTTCCCTACGATCACCCGTTCGACCGGGTGGCTCAGGGGCGACTAGTAGTACCGGCGCTTGTTTTGTCTTGTCGGCGCGGGGCATCCTGTGGCATCAACTGGACTTGCTAGGTTGGCAGTTGATGTCACTGGAAAAGCCCCATGTCCGCGCTTGGAGTTGGGGTTTTTCACTATGTAGCCTGGTTGTCGGGATCGGTGCGCCGCGCCGCCAGCCAGGCGTTCAGATCCGCGTTGTAACAAGCGATCCTCCGTCCGATGCGGATAAGCCGAAATCCGTGCGCAGCGGAACACCCTTGTGGTTCTCGTGTCTTTTGACCGTTACGCGCACGATCCAGCGCAGCGCATCAGAGGGATCAACAAAAAGATACAGTCCAGAACCGTCGCCATGCCGACCCAGGCCAAGATTATCTACCAGCTTCCCGCAGAGCGCAGCCATTAAAATACCACAAAATATACCACTCAATGAGATGTACTAAGGTTAACTTAGTAACGCTCAAGATGAAACGATGAGATAGTAAACGCTGATAATTTATAGCTAAACGGCAAGTTAGAAAGGACGCGCCAGTTATCCGAAATAGGTTTATGGCGGAGACGAAGGGATTCGAACCCTCGAGACGGTTTCCCGCCTACTCCCTTAGCAGGGGAGCGCCTTCGACCACTCGGCCACGTCTCCACGGACGGGTATATCCGTGCAAGCAGCGGAAGTACAAGGGCATTTCTTCAGGGATTGGATTTTTTTACAGACCCGCGCGAAGCTGTTGAAATAGCGCAAAATAGCGATTTTTGACTGGGGGCATTCACCTGTTCAAGCTGCGCATTACTGTTCACAATCATGATCAAACAAAAAAAAATCGAAGCTTGCGCGAGTGGCCGTTGCATGTTGCACTAGTTCAAAGACTTTAGATCACGCGGCGGTCGCAGTATTCGGCTAACACCGTCGAAAAGGGTGGTGTGGGTTCTGACTATCCTCAGATCACCGAATGAAAGGTGTTGTCAAGATGGATCACGAACCGGGCATGGACCAGACACAAAAAACGGTTCAGGGCGGCTTGTTTGGTACTTTGTTCGACTGTGATGTTTGCGGGAGTAGGAATTGAACCTGTGACCTTCAGGTTATGAGCCTGACGAGGTGAAGACGTTAAGCGATAGATCCATTGGATCAATTGTAGTCTGAACGGGCTGTTTTGGATTTTCTGACGCTGGTTGCGGGAGGGCGCAACCGCCATTGTCGAACGCAGTTAAAATGCATGATTAAAGCGTATTCCTTCTGAAAGCAGACGTTCCTATCAAAACAGTTGTATGACCGCATTGAGCCCAAAGGCGACTTAGGCTATGGGCGCAGCATCTGTCGTTTTGGGCGGGAAGCGGTCATTCGCTGCGGTATACGCCAAGGGCTGCTCTGCTCAAATAAGCGCCAGAAACTTCGGTCATCGTAGTGACTGCTCCACTGCCCAAAGTGGCCTTCGTGCTGCCAGTTCGTTAGCTTGGATGTGGGTTTTAAGCCGCTATGTATTGTATCTTCTGAGAGCGAAGCCCGAGTGCTCGGGACTGAATTTGATAACAACGTCATCCAGAAAGAACAATGGCTAAGCGTTCACCCAACGCACGTTGAACGATAGCAAATCTGGGAGTGTTCGCTATTTCGTCCAGCGTCGCTACCCAGAGCGGAACCTCAATTTCTGGAGTCACGTCGTGCGACCTTCGAAGCCGGGAATCCGGGTCGCCAAAAAACGTGGGTAAAAACGTTTTACCGACTCCTGCAGCGGCCATCTCTCGTAGAACCAAAAAACTGTCTGCCCCGCTGGTCATTTCGTCAGCACTGACATTCGCCTCCAGCCATTTGGCAGGAAGTGAACGGCTTAACGCCCCATCAAGCCTCATCCATTTGCTATTGGGAGAGCCGTCGTCAAAGACTCCGAAAGACAGTTTTCCTGCAAGCTGCCCTATCAGCCCCTCATCGAGCTTTATCGATGGCCGCACGGCGATGTCTGCGCTCAACCGGGATAGATCATGGTGACTATTTCCGCTTAATAAAGTCAGTTTCAGGCCGGGGTAAAGCTGTGAGATCTCATTTAGTATTGGAGGTAGAACAATCTGGCAAAGACTGTCAGTTGATGTAATTCGCACATGACCTACTGGGGAACGATTGGCTCCCACGATTGCCCGCTCTACCGAAAGAACCGCCTCTTCGACGCTTTCCATGGCCGAGAGAATTGCACTGGCTTCTGGCAGAACCGAATACCCTGACGGGCTTTTCTGAAAAATCCGGCAGCCATTGCGCTCTTCGAATGCGGCCACCCTTCGCAAGACTGTAGCATGCGTGACGCCCATGGCCGACGCCGCCGCGTTCAACGAACCGTATTTGCTTACAGCAAGCGCATATCGAATGTCGTCCCAGTTTTCGTTGTTCATAAATTAACAAGTGACGACGAAGAACAAACAATTACAAGTAAATTCGTTCAAGTTATCGTTCAGACTATTGAACAGGGAGACACACCATGATGAAGAAATTTTCGATCTTTGCGGCCGGTCTGTTCTCGGTGGCCGCAATTGGCACAGCCATCGCACACCAAAGCGAAAACCCGGCTGTTAAGGCTCGGACCTCGATCATGCAGCTCTATGCATTCAATCTTGGTACACTTGGCGGCATGGCCAAAGGCGAGGTGGATTATGATGCCGAGGCCGCAACACGGGCTGCAAACAACCTTGTTGTGCTCACGCAGATCGACCAATCCGCGATGTGGCCTCAAGGATCTGACAATGTGTCCGATCCGTCCTCTCGAGCGCTACCTGCGATCTGGGAAAACTTCCCTGACGTTGGTGCGAAAGGGCAGGCCATGGCAGACGCCGCTGTTGCGATGCAGGCTGCAGCAGGGCAAGATGTTGAAGCCCTGAAAGCTGCGATGGGCGACCTGGGTGGAAGCTGTTCTGCATGTCACAAAGCTTACAGAGCACCGAAAGAATAAATGGCAGATAGCCATGAAGCGGTTTTTCTTTTTCACCGCTTTCGTTGCACTTGTGGTTGGGTTGGCAGGTTTGGTGCTGACCCGACCGCAAAGAATGGATCAGTCTCAACTCGATGGTTTGAAACCAGATCTCGCCAGAGGTGAAATCGTATTCCACGCCGCGGGATGCGCATCCTGTCATTCAGCGCCGGAAGCGGTTGGTGAGGACAAGCTTATGCTCGCCGGCGGTCGTAGGTTCGAGACGGATTTTGGCACGTTCATTGCCCCCAACATTTCCAGTGACCCGGAAGTTGGTATTGGGTCCTGGTCTGCCCTGGATCTGGCCAATGCCTTGATCCATGGGACCGGACCCGAAGGACAGCACTATTTTCCAGCTTTTCCTTATACATCTTACACCAACATGTCGGCAGACGACGTCGTTTCGCTTCACGCATTTCTCGGCACGCTGCCAGCGGCCGCAGCCGAAAGCGAGGTGCATGAGGTTGGCTTTCCCTTCAACATTCGACGCGGACTGGGCGGATGGAAGCATTTGTTCATGTCGCCAGGATGGGTGCTCGATGGAGATCTGACCGACCAACAACGACATGGCCGGTACTTGGTGGAGGCTCTTGGCCACTGCGCCGAATGCCATACGCCACGCAACGGCTTAGGGGGTGTGCAACGCGATCTCTGGTTGACAGGAGCGCCAAACCCCAGCGGAAAGGGACGTATCCCCGGCCTGACCTCAGACCAGCTTGATTGGTCTGAGGCAGACATTGCCGAATACCTCAAATCTGGCTTCACCCCGGATTATGACAGCGCAGGTGGTGAGATGGTGGACGTCATCGAGAACACATCACGCCTCACGGATGAGGACCGTTTGGCGATTGCCGCCTATCTCAAAGCTGTTCCTGTTTCGTCGACTGGGCTTCCATCAGAGTAACAGTCGTTCGGCGCAATGCTGCGGGGGCCAGATGCTGTTGCCGGTCGCCAGTAGGAAGCTGTGAGGCCTATTCCCTTTTTACCAAACACCTGTTTTACGTTTTGAACATCGGAGCTCACCAATCACACGAGTTTCCGTCCATGATTGACTGAGGGTCGCGGCCAAATGACACAAAAAATCGCTCTTTGGTCCATTCCTATATCCATTGCGGTACTGGCCCTAAAACTGTTGGCTTGGTGGCTGACAGGCTCGGTGGCGCTATTGTCAGACGCGATGGAATCTACCGTGAATGTTGTTGCGGCACTGCTGGCGTATTTTGCGGTTCGGATTGCCAACATACCCCCTGACGAAAACCACCCCTTTGGTCACAAAAAAGCCGAGTATCTTTCCGCCGTCGCCGAGGGCGTACTGATTGTGCTGGCGGCGTTCTTGATCATCAGAGAAGCTGTGCTGGCACTCCCAAACCCGCATCTTGAGGATGCGCCGCTTCTTGGAATCGCCATCAATATCATAGCAACGGGCGTGAATGGCGCATGGGCCTACCTATTGCTCAAAATCGGCAGGCGCGAGGGGTCGCCTGCATTGGAGGCAAGCTCCCGGCACATTTTCACGGATGTCATGACCTCAGTTGGTGTCATCGCAGGTCTGATACTTGCACTTGTCACCGGCTGGCTGATCCTTGATCCGATCCTGGCAATTCTTGTTGCACTGAACATCTTGTGGGAGGGCTGGAAAGTTATTCGGGCGTCCGTCGATGGCCTCATGGATGCGACCCTTTCGGATCATGACTTGCAGACTGTTTCCAACGCAATCGACGCAAATCTCGGCTCAGCCTTAGAGTACCACGACCTCAAAGGGCGCAGATCCGCAAATGTCATCTTCGTGGAGTTTCATCTTGTTGTGGACGGCACAATGCCAGTCAGCGCGGCACACGATATATGCAATGACATCGAGGAAGAATTGGAGCGTTTGTACCCGGGTTCGGTCTTTGTCATTCATCTCGAACCTGATGACGAATTGAAGGGGGCCGGGGTTAGATCCCACTAAACTGGTCACATGGCTCAGCAAAAACTCTATTGGTTTGACTGATCTTAATAAGACGTTCGGCTTGAAATTCGTCAGACTTAAGCCCGATGTGGGGAAGCCGAACCAGAAGTAACCTGTCTCCAACGTCACGAAACGTGATGCTCAGAATTGGAGGCGAAAATGAAAACTCAAAGAAAGCTGGGTCAACTTCTAAGTACTGCGGCGTTGGCTTCGTTGATCGCGGCGACGCCTTATGTGCCAGCGTTCGACGCTGATGGTCGCCTACACTTTGAACCGTCATATGCCTTTGCCAAGAGCGGCAGGGGAAGCGACGGGGATGGTCGCGACGATGATCGTGACGACAACTCTGGGTCGGGCAGTAGCGGCCGTGGTGGTGACCGTGACGGTGACCGGGACGACAACTCTGGGTCGGGCAATAGCGGCGGTGGTGGCGACCGGGACGATGATCGTGATGACGATAGAGACGATGATCGCGACGACGACCGAGATGATGATCGAGACGACAATTCTGGATCAGGAAAAAGTGGTCGCGATGACGATGATGATAATGATGACTCCAATCGCTCCAACAAAGGCAGCGGAAAGCAGGATCGGTCTCAAACAGGGGGCAAACCGTCGGGTTCGGCTGGGATAACGAAGGTCGAAACAAACGCTAACGGTATTGAAGTGCGGTACGCCGACGGAACCAAGGAGGAGATCGAAAACGGGCGGTATGAGAGAAAGAATGCGCAGAACCGAACTGTTGAGGAGCGCCCCGCGACCGGTGCTGACGTCTCAAGGCTTCGGTCATTGGCGAATGGTATCTCAATCGACAACGTACGCTCTTCTGGGCAAAGCGGCACTGCTGGAAGTCGACCCACGAAAATCGAACGCCAGGGCAATAATATAGAAGTGAACTATGCCAATGGTTGGAAAGAGGAGATCGAGTTTGGGCGCTACGAGTTGAAAGACCCGTACAACCGGACTGTTGTTGAAAGAAACGCAACGGCCTCTGATCGTCGGAGGTTACAGTCGGTTGCCAACTGAACTGCAACTTTAGTCAATAATCCGTTGGCGGCGACTCTTAGTGAGGGGCCGCCATCGTCGTCAAAGAGACCGCCGTTAATCTCCCTTGTTCCAAACATCATGGGCAATGAGCGCGGCCTCTACCCGATTTCGCGCATGAAGCTTGGACAGGATTGCCGTCATGTAGTGCTTCACGGTCTTTTCCTGAAGGTCTAACTCATCAGCGATTTCACGATTACTCAGTCCTTTGGCCACACGTCGAAGTATTTCTTCCTCACGATGCGTAAGGTCATCGAGAATGCAGCTGTTAGTAGACATGCCGGTGTCAGCATTGATTTGCAGCAATACTCGTGAAGCCAAGCCCGGAGAAACGAACCCTTCACCTGCGGCGATGCTGCGTAAGGAAGCGGTTAGTTCGCTTGCGGTTACTCCCTTCACAATGTACCCAATCGCGCCCGCCTCCAAGGCGTCCGCGACATCGCTGCTGTTCTCTGAGACCGTCAAGATTGCAATGACGGGTGGATTTTCCATCGCCGCAATTTTACGCGTCGCGCTTATCCCGCCACCGGGCATAGAGAGGTCAAGAACAGCTATGTCCGGCTGATGCGTGCCGACCAGCGATACTGCCTCTTCAGCGTTGGACCCAGCGGCCAAAACTTCGAAGCCATCAGCTTCATCCAACGTTCGTTGCAAGCCATCCCTGAATATCGGGTGATCATCAGCTATTACGACAGATGTAGTCATGATGTGCCCAACTTTCTGGGAAAGAGTGTCATAGCTATGGTGGTGCCTTCGCCCGGTCTTGATGCGACTTCGAACCTGCCACCAATACTCTCGACCCGATCTCGCAAGCCCATTAGCCCCTGGCCACCATCGTCTCGCAACGCGGTTTCTTCTGACCTGTCAAATCCAGGTCCGTCGTCTTTGACCTTTACAACTATGCGGTCGTTCTGCGCCTCAGAGATAACCGTGCACTTGGATGCTGGAGCATACCTCGCGGCATTGGAAAGCGTTTCCTGAAGGAACCGAAAAACGCACAGCTTGTCGGACAATGACAACTCTGGGGCCTGACTACCCAAGAATGAAATATCCGGTCGCAATGGGCTGTGTTCGGCGTGATCTTCTACGGCTCTCTTCACAACATCGACGAGTGACAGGCTGTCGATATCTGGCGCAGACAGCCCTCGCGATATTGCACGAATTTCAGCCAGAGATTTTTGCAAAGACTGCTGAATTTCCTCTGCCTCTTTAGGCCTTTCGGACTCTTTGGAAAACGCCGCCTCCAGTCTAAGAGCGGCAAGGGACAGGTATTGCGCAGGACCATCATGCAGTTCGGCACCGAGTTTCTTGAGGAACCGATCTGTTTGCGTGGCATATCTTTCTGACGCCTCGACGACACGCGAGCGCAGCCGGGCATTCTGCTCGGCCATCCTCTCACTTTCTGTCAGGCGCTGTTTAAGAAGAGACCCCTGTCGTCGAATTGTTTTGTCACCAATTGCGACGATGGAATACAGAACAATAGTACTTGCGAGAAATGCGGAACCGACGACCATCCAACTTGTTCGTCTGGCCTTGGCTAAGTCTAACTCCAGCTGATCAGCTCTTTCATAGAACTCCGCAACTGCGATGATCTCGCCAGACCAGAGTTCGCGGATCGGGCTGTAAACTTCAAGTAGTGGTATCCCCAATGCCGCCTCAGCGGCGCTTTCGGCATGATCAAGCTCTTCGAAAGAGCCGGAGATGTCACCGCTCCACGCTCGCCTTAGATCATCCGTTGGATTGAAACGGTTTCCAATGATGTCTGTATCCGAGGCGTGCGCAATCACACCGCCTTCCTTCCAGAATTTGTAGGAGACAATGCGGTCTCGCATTGGCTGGGTCATAAAAATCTCGTCCAGCGCCAGGCTCGCCTGCTTTGAAAGGCGGTCGCCATGTGCCAATTCCTGGCTGAGCGGGGATACTACACTTTCCATATACAGCGCCGCAGAGTTGGCAGAGTTTTGCACGACGGCGTTCTGGATTCGATTAGACACCCAGACCCCGACGATTGCGGTAGCAGTACCCATCACTAAAATGCTGGCCGCAAGGAAGACTCGCGACAACGACCAATTGCCAATCGTCAGGTCAGCTACTTTCGTTCTCATCGTGAAATCGACTATGAACTACAATCTGTTATCGCACCACAGACCTTGGTCTGACGTCATTTAGCTAAATCTCAGACCCTGAGCTTCCGCGCAGCGGCCACAGTCAGATATCATCCATCGTTCTCAGTCTTTGCAGCATCAGGCAGTGAACCTTACCACTATCACAATTGGCTGTAAGCTCACTCAAGGCACGCTCCAGGCGTCTGAGCTCATTTATCTTGGTTCGAACGCTGGCAATGTGAGCCTCGGCCAATTCTTTAACTGATCGGCAGTCGTCGGCGCTTCCTTCTGACAGCTCCAAAAGCGCCTTTGCGTCTGAGAGAGAGAACCCCAGGTCGCGGCATTTCTTCAAAAATCGAAGTCTTCCCACATCGTTTGCCGAATAGAGGCGACGATTGTTCAAAGCTCGTGCGGGTCTTGGTACGAAACCTTCGCGTTCGTAGTAGCGGATAGTTTCTATGCCGACCCCGCTTTGCAGGGAAGCCTCACCTATCGCAATCATGTGAAGTGCCCCCTATTGATCCTGTAGTCGCTACAGGAGTTATACGTTCTGAATGCCGGTGCCTCAACACAATCAAATCGAGCACCTCGGGAGCGAAAGATGAAGAAATATGTGACATTCAGCTACCTGGGATCGGTTTCCGCTCTGGGGGTGGCGGCATGCTGCGTTCTTCCAATGGCCATGATGTTGTTAGGCTTGGGTGGCAGTTTGTTGGCGGTATTCGGAAGAATAGCGGCGGCAAGCTACTATGTTCTCGCTATCTCAACAGCGCTGGTCGCGGTTTCATGGATCGTAGCGCATCGAAACGGGACGATGGCAAATCTGAAATGGTGGCTTGTTGGAAGCTCAGCGATCACCGCGCTGGCATGGGTCATCGTGTTCAATGAGGCTCAAATCAACGATTATCTAATCATGCAGATGTGAGACAATGACAAAACAAACTGTGGTGCTGGATAGCACTTTGACTTGCCCTGAGTGCGGACGCATTGAAACCGAAAGAATGCCAACCGACACGTGCCAGTGGTTTTATGAATGCAAATCATGCAGGGCAGTCTTGAAGCCTTTAGAAGGCGATTGCTGTGTTTTTTGCTCCTACGCTACCGTTCCGTGTCCTCCTATCCAGTTAGGGGACGGCTGTTGTGGATAGCTTTTCTGTCGGTTGGTTTCTTTGACTGCGGGCAATGCCGAAAGAGTACAAGATCGAATATTTCGGGCCAAACCGGCCGTTCGGCACAGGGTTCTTCAACGACTGATATGGGCCGTTGTCACACATCCCGACAAACTGACTTATCGGAAGCTTTGTCCGCAGAGCAGCCATTCAAAGCAGTCGCAGCAAACTTCCGCTTTGCGGACTTTGCAGCCATCCGCATATTTACTCCAAAGGACCGCAGTCAGCCCCAAGCGGACCTTCAAAATCCGACTTTGCAATTCTCGTGTTGCGGACAAGTTAGGCCGCGTACTGCCAAGCTCTGTTTCAGTTCATTTTGCCCGACAACGTTTGTGTCGGCAGTTGTCCAAAGAGTGCTCTGTAGTCTCGCGCGAACTGACCCATATGCCAAAATCCGTAAGCGTTTGCGATGTCTGATATACTCTCCTCTGGCGAGCAGGATACCAGTTCATGGCGCACAGCACCGAGACGGGCTCTTAGATAAAACTGCTTGGGGCTCACCCCATATGTTTCCTGAAACGCGCGACGAAGAGTGCATGCGGATACCTGAATATCTGCACATACTTCACCGATTGACACGTTATCCATCAAATGGGCCCGCATGAACTCAACGGCTTGTTGTGCTAAACGGGTTCTATTTTTACTGTTTCGCCGATCACTCCAATTTTCGCCTACCACCAGCATTTCCAGAAGCTCTAAGATCATATCACTCTCTTCACTATCAGAGCTTGGTCCGGCCGCTGATCCAATTAGAAAGCGCGCTTTGTTTTTGACTAAGGAATGAAGCTTGCCAGCGTCGCTAACGAAAGATCTTAAAGCGTCATTTCGCGCGGTGCTGATATCAAGACCGCAATCGTCGGCGATCCGTTGAGCCCTTCGGATGTCGATGGCAAAGGTCAGGCCTGTGAGCGTTGAATTGCTCACGCCTTCAAAAGGGTCTCCGCTACCAAAATTCATCAGAGCGGTGTCTGAGGGTGAGCCGTTAAGCCAAGTCCGTACACTCCCTTTGTCTGGTAAGCCAAACGCTAGAATGTCAGAGCGAGAAACACCGGTTTGGTACACAGCCTTATCAAACGACAAATCGATCATTTGAAGGTCAAGACCTGCCCAAACGGATACCGAAGAGTTCATAGTTCCCTCTTCAATTTGGCGTAGCTCGACATCCCATTGGGACAGCTCGCGGAATTGCGAAGGGTCCTGCAAAAAAAGTGTGTTTGGGGCGCAGGTTTTTTTGGGGGCTGATCGTTTTTTGATGTCGTCCATTCCGCCCCGCAGGTAGTTTTCATGAAATGTTATTCGAATATGTAGGCTTGGACAATTGCAAGACAAAGCAGACAAATCGAGAGGGAAGAGGTTCGGACGCCCATCGTTGCCTGACGATACTGCGCGCACCGAACGCGTCGTAACGCTGCTAACCAAAAGCGAAAAAGAGTTGTTGCGCTCACAGGCTGAAGACAGCGAACTCTCCCTTTCAACCTTTTGCCATCATCTGATCCTTGAAGGTCTGAAAACAAGTAAATCATGAAACAGGGGTATCTCATGAAATCAAAACTGTTCCTCTCCGCGCTGGTCTTTGCCGGCTCCGCTATCACGGCGGCAGCTCAGGACAGCAATATCGTGCATGATGCGGAATACTATGTGCTGAAGCAGCAAAACGAAGCCGTTTGGGTCGAGAACGACGCACAGGTTGACCAACTGCTGGCCGATTTTCGTGAGAAAAACGGAGGGAACCCTCCAAACATCTTCTACATCCTTATTGACGATATGGGTTTTGGCGACATGGGTATGCCCGAGATGAACGCGATACGCGGGTATTCGACGCCCAATATCAACGCGCTCGCAGAGGAAAGCATGCGGTTTGCGCGCATGTACACCGAGCCGTCCTGTACACCGTCGCGGGTCGCCTTCATGACGGGTCGCCAGCCGTATCGCAATGGGATGGGCGATACCGCCGTCGATATTTCAGGTTTTGGCCTTGCCGATGAAGAAGTCACAATTGCCGAAGTTCTGAAATCCGTAGGCTACAACACCTCGCATGTTGGCAAATGGCACATGGGCGACATTCAGGAATCTTGGCCTACTTATCAGGGCTTTGACTACGCCGCGTTCCCCATCCATCAGCAGGGCCAGTTGGCCATCTTCAACGAAGATGCAGCCAAGGAAGAAATCACCATGGCCATTGGGGAAGACAACTACAACTCCAAATACACGCTGGATGATTGGTTTCGCCCTGATCCGGGACACATGATTACCGGCCTTGAAGCTGTTATTGGCGGGGAGGTCCGCGAAGTCCATATGGAACCGGGTGAGAAATGGACCCAGGACAAATACAATGAGATGAACATCCGCTATCAGGCACAGGCGATGGAACAGTTGCGCCTGCTAGCAGAACGGGATGAACCGTTCTTCCTGCAATACTGGCCGCTTGTCCCTCTGTCGACAACGCGCACGACGAGAGAGGCGTTCACGACACCCAACGGCGGTACATTCGTTGAAAGCATGGAAGAGCTGGATGAATGGATAGGGGTCATTCTGAACGAAGTCGATGCGCTGGGGCTCAGGGACAATACCCTAATCGTTTTGATGGGCGACAACGGTCACTTCACCAAATATGCCCCCGGCAGTGGGTTTTCGCCGCTGGTCTTCCGCGGCGGCAAGGCCGATACGTCTGAAGGAGGCGTTCGGGTGGACGCGTTTGCCCGCCTGCCCGGCTTGATCGAGGGAGACTCGATTGTATCTGACATTATTCATATTTCTGATTTGTTCACGTCAATTGCGCGTATCGGTGGAGCGATGGATGCCATCCCCCGCGACCGGATCATTGACGGTGTCGATCAGACGTCCCTGATGTTTATTGGCGATACGCATGGGCGCAGGGATCATGTACTGATCTACTCGATCAATTCGCTGAAAGAGGTGGTAAAGGAACACATCAAACTCAAGGTTCCGGCCAAAGGTGAAAATGCTATCGTGGCCAAGTTCTACAACCTGTTCCGCGACCCCCGCGAAGAACAGAGCGTATCGACCGAGATCGGAGCATGGGCTGGACATGAGTTTAACCGCATTATTGCCCGCCACCTGAAATTCAAGGAAATGTACCCCGATCAACCGGCCGCGACTGGACGTCCCTATGAAGGTATCGTGAACCTTCGTCCTGAAACCGTCGCAGCGGTGGATGCCTTTGTCGCCAAGCGGGACATTCAGCCCGACTAAAAGGTGAAGCTGATAAGAGCAATGCAAGCCCCGCATCAGATAATGATATGCTGGATGTGGGGCTTGGCATCCACAACAAAAATTCTGGAAACAATATGAAAATCCAAGCGCTTGTCCTTGCATTGGCGACTGGCATTGTTGCGGCCCCAGCAATCGCCGATGAAAACGCTTCAAACCCTTTGGCCGCAGTCAATAACACGGACATCCGGTATCAGTATTTGGATTTGGGCAACGGTGCTGACAAGCAGGACGCCTTTATAGATGGCGCATACATGCTGCGGCCTGATCTGAAACTGAAATATGAGTTGCACTACAACTCAACGGATGTGACTGGAACTCGGTTCACTGAATTTGAGAAATTGAGCCTCAAAGCGATCTATTTCCCTTCTCAGAGACCGCTCAACGAAACGTGGGCCATCAAGTCGGCCATTGGTCTGGAGTGGATACTGGACTTTGGCGACCCGGAAAAAGGGATCGGAACCGGGTCCGATCAAATTGCGCCTTTTGGCGGGTTCGCCTTTGCAAACACAAAATCAGGGCTGACGCTGATCCCACTGCTCCAGCATTTTGCTTCATACAATGGCCCGACGGACATAAACCAAACCGCGATGCGGTTGATTGCGCTACAACCGTTTGGCGAAGGGTACTGGGCCAAGGCTGATATTAAAGCACCATATGACTGGGAGAACGATGCTTGGCCAGCGACCGCTGAGTTCCAGATTGGCAAGAACCTCAGTCCTGGCATCGCAATTTATGCTGATTTCCTCATCGGTATAGGTTCCGACCGCCCCTACGATAAAGGTGCCGGCTTAGGTTTGCGTTTCAACTACTAGTTCACCCACACCCAACCTCGGCGAAGATCATCTATGTCGCAGTCCAGAACTCTGTTCAGCCATTTGTTTTCTGCGTATATCTTGACCCTTCCTGGAACTGCCTTGAGCCAATCCCTGCCCGCTCCGGGTCGGTAGGAAATAAATTGGCGTCACGCCGCATCATTCTTTCCGTTCACTCCGCTCTGAACTCGGGGAAGATCAACAGTCTCTGGGCGATCCGCTGAGATGGATTTGAACCTTGAAACTGAATCCGTCGTTCGCGCTTCTAATCCCCAGCCATCGATGCTTAGGCCCAGAGTTCTGAGAAAATAGACTTCTATTACGATCTGTACCCAAGACTTTGCAAAGTCCGCTTTCTGCGCATTGCTGACCTTCGTGCCCCAAGCACTACTGGTAACTTTGGGCTCTAGGCAGTCGCTCGGTGAACTGCAAACGAATGGCTGCTTTTAGTGAGAAGCGACTATTACTTAGGCTTTGAAAAATCCGCCATAGTACTTTCGATCTCACGGCAACAAAAATTTCTGCAAAATGTAAGCAAAAGGTAAACAAAACAATAGGTTGATATAACTAAACGCGTCAGTTAAACTGAAAGAACTATCAACCTACCAGCCGTGATGGCTGGGCCGCCAATATTGGGATTGGACAGGACGGCACTTCGTCCTCGACGCACTCGATGGCAATGATCCTGATCTCGTTTGAGGTCAGTGTTTTGTCGTCTGGAGTGCGCTCCGAAGCCAGAACATCGCGATCATTGTCTCGAGCGGTTCCTTTAAAAGGAACGTATCGATGACGAGTTCGTCTTCTGCTCCCAAGGGCAACCCGCCCAATTTCACTATTCCTGAACCCCTGATCAACCTTGTGCGGCTGTTGGCACGCGAGGCTGCGCGTTCGGATTTCGCAACCCGTTGCAACGGTGAAGACCCAGAGGTGGATCATGGTTGATCTGCCGATCACAGAGGATGCCGCCTATCTCAGCGTGCGCGATGTCGCTGCGCTGTTCCGCATCAGCACCAAGACCGTTCGTCGCTGGATCAAATCCGGCGAACTGCCTGCGACTCGGTTGGGCCGCGATTGGCGCATTGCGCGCAGCGACCTGCACGCCCTTGCCCAACAACGCGGCAATCAGGCAGCAGCCCATGTTCTCTAAGGCTTTCACAAAACTCGGCTTTTCCGGCGTTCGGGAAAACGGGGTCATGGATTTCGGATACAAATTCACGCCTTTGGTTTCCCGAATGTCCGCAAGAGGGCCGCCATGGGTCTGCATGCCCCCAAATGTCCCCTTTTGTCCCCAATTTCAAAACCGAAGAGGTTTATCATGACCCATCATCAAGATATCCAACCGCCAACAACGCTGGCCGAGGTTCTGGACGTTATGAAGTCCAATCCAGACCCCGACAAGAAACGTCAACAGTCCAAGCTGTCCGCGATCTCGCGCGTCAGTGCATACATGAGCCGTCCGCCGTCGGACATTCCGACAGACATCCCGCAACTGCGCAAACTGCTGGCATCGTTGCATCCCGCCGCCTGCGGGGTGAAGCCCAACACCCTTAGCACCACCAAAAGCGATCTGGCCAGTGCCTTGCGTGCGGTTGGGGTGTTGCAGGATTTTGAAGCCAAATCTGAACTAACCCCAGAGTGGGACACGTTTCTGACGACTGTGCAGTCCACCCATCAGGTTTGGGGCTTGATGCGGTTTGCACGCTATTGCAGTGCCCGGTCGATCTCGCCCAAGGACATTGGTGGCGAAGTGGTTCAGGCGTTTCAGACGGTCCTCGACGCTGTGCTGCTGAAGAACGAACCAGCCAAGTACATTCAGTCCATGATCGATACATGGAACCACGTGATTGACAAACACGGTCTGGATCTTCCCCGGCAGGACCGTTTGCTGTCTGATCGGTACGTGGCCCGCCCGCTGACGGACTATCCGGAGAGCCTGCAAGCAGAGATCAAAGCCTATATCGACCGCTTGGCGCAACGTGATCTGTTCAGCGAAGACGGTCCTGACAAGCCGCTGCGCGAGACCAGCCTGCGCAACACCGAAGCGTATCTGCGTCAATTGCTGGACGCGTTGGTAACCTCGGGGCAAAGCCCGGAAAAGTTCACAAGCCTGTCTGTGGTGGTTACGGCGAGCAATCTCAAATCAGCCTTCCGGACGATCATAGACCGCCGTGGGACCAATGGCCTGCCGTCCGGGCTGAGTAATGTTGCAGCAACCTGCATCGCCATTGCACGGCATCACCTTAACGCGCCAGAGGACGTCATCAAGGCACTCAAAGACATTCACAAACGGGTCGCCGTAAACCCGCGCGGCATGAGCCCCAAGAACGCCGAGCGCCTTGCGCAGTTCAATGATTGGGAGAACGTGGCCCTGTTGTTGAGCCTGC
Source organism: Ruegeria sp. CL3 (assembly GCF_056536505.1). NCBI lineage: Bacteria > Pseudomonadati > Pseudomonadota > Alphaproteobacteria > Rhodobacterales > Roseobacteraceae > Ruegeria > Ruegeria sp. CL3. The sequence continues at coordinate 319,334 of NZ_JBQFPT010000006.1, forward strand.
CGGATACGCTGATGGCACGGGCGGAAGACAGTCCGACCCGGCGCGACAGCGCACTGGCGGCGATGCATGCAGCAGCGCTTACGATCCTCCTGAGCTGTCCCATGCGCGTCAAAAACCTCGCGAACCTTGATTTGGACAAACATTTGATCCGGATCCGCTCGGGGACGCACACCTATTATTCCATCCGTATCGAAGGGATCGAGGTCAAGAATGGGGAGCCGATTGAGGTCAAACTGAATGCCCGTAGTTCCAAGATTTTGCACCGCTATATCATGCAGTTCCGACCGCTTGTGTCGCAGGTTGGTGGCCGTGCCCTGTTCCCCCGCAGCAGTGACGGAAAGCCCCGGTCGCCCGCAAACTTTGGCGGTGATCTGACCCGTCGCATCTTTCGTGAGACCGGGTTGAAGGTTCACCCTCACCTGTTCCGCCACATCGCGGCCAAGCTCTATCTAGAAGAACGCCCCGGCGACTTCGAGACCGTCCGCCGCCTGCTCAAGCACAAGCGGCTCCAAACGACGATGGATTTCTACGCATCGCTCAGCAACCAATGGGCACACGACCACTATGATGAGGTGGTTCTTTCGAAGTTCCGGGGGACGTCCGATGACTAACCCCATTCCTCTTGTTCTTCTTTATCAAAATTGGCCCCAGGCGGATAAAACCGCCTGGGAAGCCCTATTCGCGGAAGGTGACATCTTTGACGGTACAGGTCCCTGTGCGAGCTGGTCCGAAGGCAGCCGCACCAAACGACGCCAGAGCTACGGATACTGGCTGTCATGGATAAAGCGTCATCAGCCTGCCCTTTTGGATCGATCCCCGACAGATCGCATTACCAAAGATGCCGTGCGGAGATATCTGGAAGAAGCGGAAGCGCGCGTAGGCCTAATGACCCGCAAGAACATGATTTGTGATCTGTATGTGCTTGTAAAGGCCATGGACCCGTCAGGAGATTGGGACTGGCTAAACAAACTGTCCAACCGTCTGGTACATCTGGCAGATCGCAAAAGCCTGCCGAAAGCGGTTCCGATATTGGCAGGTGACGCTCTGACCAAAAGCTTGCAATGGCTCCAAGATGTGGAGAGTGATCCGTCTCTCAGTGACCTGAAGCGCGCAATCCACTTTCGCGCAGGCCTGATGATCGCCTTTCTGATCTCGCGGCCCGTACGCCGTCGCACGTTGCTGGTGCTGACAACGGACCAGCATCTGCGCAAAAACGCCGAAGGGTTCGAGGTTCACCTTTCGCCGGAAGACACCAAAGACAAAAAAGCGCGGTGGTTTCCTCTGCCCAAGGTTCTGATACAGCCGATGGAGTCTTATTTGGACAACCATCGCCCGATCCTGCTCGGACCCAAGACATCCAATGCGCTGTGGATCAGCCAATATGGAGACCCGATCACCCCGGACGGCCTGTCTCGTGAGTTGCCGAAAGTGGCGCAACGTATGCTGGGCGTCGAGTTGCGCACCCACAAGTTTAGGCACATTGCGGCGACCAGCGTCGCTGAGACGGACCCGGAACATGTCAACATCATCCGGGATATCCTCGGGCACGCGACGCTGGACATGTCTCAGAAGCACTACAATCGTGCCACCGGGTTGTCGGCCTGTGACGACTACCAATCTCTCCTGCAGGCAAAGATGAAGACCTTGGGTCGCAAACGGTAAGTTATCGCATCCGAAAGCCGCTCGTCGGTTCGGCCAAATGCCTATGACCAAAGCATTTTCCGTTGCAACGGGTTGCAATCGAAAGTGGAAGACACGGCCCAATCCATGCCTATAATGGGTTGGGCCAACCAGTTCCTCAGACCGAAAGGCCCGACCCATGCGCGCCGCCATCTACGCCCGCTACTCCACCGATCTTCAATGTGACGCCTCCATTGAGGACCAACATCGGCTGTGCCTACGCCTGATCGATAGCAAAGGGTGGCAGGAGGCCGAGACCTATTCCGACCGGGGGCTGAGCGGAGCGTCTCATCTGCGCCCCGGCTACCAGCGACTGTTGGAGGACGCGCGACGCAATGTGTTTGATGTCGTTGTGGCCGAAGGCCTAGACCGGATCAGCCGGGATCAGGAACACATCGCCGCCTTCTTCAAACAAATACGGTTTCAAGGCATCCCGATCTTCACCGTGGCAGAGGGAGAGATCTCCGAACTGCATATCGGCCTCAAGGGGACCATGAGCAGCCTGTTCCTGAAAGACCTGGCTCAAAAAACCCATCGCGGCCTTGAAGGACGTGTGCGCAAAGGTAAATCAGCCGGTGGTATCACGTATGGCTATGACGTTGTGCGAGATATGGGCGCAGACGGGTTTTTCACCACAGGGGAACGGCGGATCAATGAAAGCCAAGCCCAGATCGTTAAACGTATCTTTCAGGACTACAGCCATGGGCTGAGCCCACGCAACATCGCTGCCCACCTGAACGATGAGGGCATTCCCGGCCCCCGTGGAACATGGGGCGCATCGACGATCTACGGCAACCACCAGCGTGGCACCGGCATCTTGAACAACGAACTCTATATCGGGCGGTTGGTTTGGAACCGGCAGCGTTTCGTCAAAGACCCGGACAGCGGTAAACGGCAAGCTCGCCCAAACCCGCCGGAAGACTGGGTGATTGAAGACGTGTCCGAGTTACGGATCGTGTCCGATGACCTTTGGAACGCGGTGAAGGCACGGCAGGAAAGTACGCGCAACGCCGCGATCAGCGATGGCATCAAGAAGTTGGGCCGCACCAAGCGGGCACGGCATCTGTTTTCTGGCATGCTGACCTGCGGGTGTTGCGGCGGCGGCATCACCCAAGTCGGAAAGCAGTATTACGGGTGCTCCGCTCATAAGAACAAAGGTACTTGTGACAACCGGTTGACGATAAAACGCACAGACTTGGAGGACCGCGTTCTCTCCGGCCTAAAAGAGCAATTACTACACCCCGATCTGATCGCGGAATTCACCAACGCTTATCAAGAGGAATACAACCGTCTTACCGGGTCCATTCAGCAGGATAGGATTAACGCGACACGTGATCTGGCGCAGGTCGAGCGTAAGATCGCACATCTCGTCGACGCGATCAGCGACGGCATGTTCCACGCCAGCATGAAAGAAAAGCTGACAGCGTTAGAAGCACGCAAATCCGAACTCCAAGACACCATCAATTCGGCGTCAGATGAACCACCAGTTTTGCTGCACCCCGGATTGTCCGATGTGTATCGGAAACAAGTCGCCAATTTAACCATGGCATTGCGCGATCCCTCTTCGCAGGCTGAAGCGACGTGCATCATTCGCGGGCTGCTGTCTGAGATACGGCTGATCTCGGATGATGGGACGTATACGATTGAACTTGTTGGTGAGTTGGCGGGATTGCTCGCGTTGGGTGCGCCCCATAATGAACAAAGCCGCCCTGAGGCGGCTTGTTCGGGACTCTGTTCGCCAACACTGGTTGCGGGAGCAGGATTTGAACCTGCGACCTTCAGGTTATGAGCCTGACGAGCTACCGGGCTGCTCCATCCCGCGTCAGAGTCAGATTTGTTTCATCGTATTAGAGAG